>JBGAIG010000026.1:0-19575 GCA_044225595.1 Gammaproteobacteria bacterium | reverse complement strand
TTAGAAAAGAATTATACGCTGAGGCGTATTGTCGAATTTCAAGCTACCTTCAAACAATGGCAACCAAGGGATACAATCCATTGATCGCGATTCAGATGGCACTGGCTGGTAAATTTGATTGAAGGGGTGCGAGCAGTTACTTCTTTGTTTTATTTACCGTTCTGTCTATTGTTTCAGCATGGATATATTTCATTATTCAAATCTTCCGAGGAAAAGTGAAATGGGGTAATAGATCAAACATTGAACACAATGTAAATTTCGATTATAATCACAACTACAACTATTATTATTACTATCGTGATAATCTCTCAAGCGATAAACTACCGTCTTCTGATTTACATAGTAGTTATAGTTTTCATGATGAATACAACATTTTGAATGGTCGTTCCCCCGGCGCTCAATAAAAAACATCTTCATTTCTCATCTCCAGGTATTTCTTTAACATCAGCACTTGTTCTTTTATCTTTGCCCGTAATTAATTTAAAAAAGCCATCAACTTTTTTACCATAATCATTGACATGATTATCTTCTTTAAATTGCTCATGATTTTCTTCTGCTTTTTTCTTTTGCCCTGAAAACTCTTGTTGTTTCTCTTGGATTTTTTGCTTTGTTTCTTGCATTGAATGCTCAAATTGCTCCGGCAAATCTGAGGCGATCGACTTTGCTAAATTTTCTTTTTCCGCCATTGCTGTAATATTTTTTTGGTTTATTTCATAATGTTTTTCTGGATTATTATTTTGTTGAATGAAGAAACTATCTTCTCTATATTGTTTTTCAAGTTGTTCTGGTGACGCATGGGTGTCGTGATTTTCAAAACCCCGGTTTAATCTTGGTTTTTCATATTCAACAAATTCTTTTCTAACGACATCAAGCGTACTTGCGTCTGAAACGTTTTCTACTGCGCCTAGAAGTCCGTATTGGTCTATTTGTTGTCTTAAAACCTCATTAGATAAGTTCTGGCTAGAATCAATGCCTTGGTTGGATACCAATTGAGCTGCTTCCCTATAGGCTTGTTCTTGACTAAACGAGGCTTGTGCTGACTTTTGATGAGAGAACGCTTTATCCAGATTTGCTCTAATTCCAGAATCAAAAGATTTACCTTCAGAATCCACCATACTATATCTACCCTCTTTGGTATCACTTTCTGTTTTCTTAAGTACATTTTGTAAATCGTATTTTTGCGAAATCGTTTGAACAGCATCTTGCACTTCTGAATTACTTGTTCTCTCATCATGTGAACCGCCTAAAGAAGTGCCAAGACTTGCACCTGCATTAACACCTTTTCCACCCTTACCAATTCCAATACCTGCATTAGCCCCTACATTTCCGCCCACTAATAATTGATTAGCAATCGTTCGATCAATATGTAATTTGTTCGATAAATCTTCTGAAGCTGAGGATAATGTTGAGAGTGCGCTATCCTTGTAAACCACATCACCATGCACAAATGACTCCAAACTATCTTTGCCTATTCTATGATTGTCTTGCATGGCTTGAAATTTACTTAAAGCAGCAGAAATATTGTCTTGATAACCTGTCATATGCTGCATTCCTTCTCTGTAGCTTTGATCTGCCATTTTGCTAAAACCGAGTTGTAGGCTGTCATTTTTATTAAAGCTTGCCCCTAAATTGGAAATACTAGGCGTTCTATCCAGCACAGGTTTTCCATCACGGTTAGTGCTTAATAGTGAGCCATCTTCGCGCTGAAAGGTGGTACGCCCTGTTGCTACAGAAGCATTAATGTCTTGTTTAAACCCAGAGATATTGTGACGGTTGTGTGTATCAAAGCTCGTATTTCCCATGCTGTAATTACCCGTGGTTGCTTCCTCTGCAGCGTGACTTGCAGCGGATTGGGTTACACTACCAAAGTGGGTAGCGAGTTGGCTTAAAGCACCTGCCCCATAATGAATAATGCCATAAGATAAAAACGGCACCGACATCATGGCGTAACCTGCGGCGGATAATATCCATTCGTTCGCTTCGGTTAATGCCTTAAGCGAATAAATGTTTAAGGCACCCTTACCCATGAAGGATACCGCTGCCATGCTTTTGGATTTGGCATAGATATTCATAATCATATTTAAAATCGCATACATGGGCGCCCAGCTTTGGATCCAAAAAAGTGCAATCATGTATTTTTTAATGACGACCCAACCGCCCGGAAAAATGGAAATTGCAACAATAATCGGAAAAAGACCGTAAAATAAAATTTCAACCACTACTTTTAAAACCGAAAGTGACAAAGAGGCCATACTGCCTTGTAAAGAATAAGCAACCTTTTGTTGGGCTTGCGCACGTTTGGCAGCATAGGCAGTCACGGCAGCATTGGCATCGGTTAATTGATTGAGTTCTAATAGCCCATCATCAATCGCATTAGACATCATGCTTTGTTGTAAAATACTTTCTGCCGTATTTGATAGACGGGTTAAATAACCATGTGCAATCGGGAGATTTTTCATAAAGAGTTTGTTCGGATTAGGTGCATTAGGGTAGAGTCTTACACCATAAGCAATGGCGGCTTGCTTATAAGCTGCACCCCAAGCTTGTTCCAATTTGTTTGCACCTTCTTCACAAGTGACTATTTGTGAAGTAACGGGTTTGGGTCTATTAGGCGTGTGTGTTTTATAAACAAATCCTCGTGCTTTAGACGCATTGTCTTTTAAAAGTTTCCAGATATCATCAGAGCTGTGTAATTCTTTGATGGTATATTTGCCTTTGGCAATATCAAAGACCATGCACTGTTGCACAAAGCCTCGCATATTAGAAGCCATCAAGGGGTCGCGAATATGAAAATGGTTCACCTTAGAGAATAATTGAGAAGCCATCGCAACCCCATTACCCGTATAATGGGGTCCCGCTTTCGCAAAAATGGCATCCATTTGTTTAGCAAGCACTTCGCCTAATTGACTTGATATGCTAGCAAATACTCCCAACATAAAGGGAACATGCGCAATGGGTCGCTCGAGTTTGGTAATGCGGTCTTTAACGATAATGTTGACCTTGGGTAACATTAAAGCAGATGTAATGATTAAGGAACCAAAAAACCATTTGGCGGTGGGTAATAATTCTTGCTTGGCGACCATGACCATCACCATCAGAACCGTGGCAAAAGAACCCGCCATATACACCATGGAAGAAGCGAGTGCTTTTTTACCGTTAAAGAGCGCTGCTACGGCATTAAAGACATAGACCAACCCTTCACCACCGCCATGGGTTATCACATCATAAGCCATGCTTAACCTCCAAAGTTGCCATCCGAATCATTAAAATGCTCACTTGAAATCAAGGCTGAAACTTGTTTTTCCATCATTTGAACCTTGGCAATCATATCTTGGGTGTGTACCATTTTTTTAAGATGATGAGAGCGCAGTGTTTTGATTTGGGTTCTGGCTTTTTGAACCATATTAAAAAAATCAGCCTCCAATTTTTGCGGTAAAAGATTATTATTAAAGGCTTGCATCACGTCACTAATGCCGGTATCTACATAACGATACAGAATATCCATAGCAATCACTTCAGCATATTCACTGGGTAGCATTAGGGAAACCCCTCTAGCAAAGGCTGAATGTACATTGAGCATTTTATAAACAGGTAAAGCTGTCGATTCTAAAAAAGCTTTTTCGGCTTCTGTTAAAGGGGTATCATCTTCAACCTTTTGCTCCATGGTTTTTAAAATCTCACGCACCCGACCCACAAAACTTTTGTTGTCAGCAAGGGTAATGGTTTTATCAACAAGACTAAGGCAACCATTGGCCGTTCTATGTTCATCCGCACAAGCGTGAACCGTAAAAGTTTTAGCATTGGTAAATATTTCGTCTTTGTATAGCTTTGAGGGATAAATCTGTTTTTGAGTGCCATTATTATCTGAGCGGATAATCACTGTACCTGTCAAAGACATCAGGAAATATTTTAAATCGTCGTGCAGGTGGGCTAAGGTGCCATTATTTTGAATCGCACGCCAAACAATGTTGACATCCGTCATACTCGCATCTTTTAGGGCAGGGTCTGATAGAGCTGCTTTATTTTGGGCATTAACCGCATCTTGAGTTTTGCATTTATCACGTGCTTCAATATAATCACGTGCGCTACCTTGCGTTAAATGGCTTTGGATACAGGTTCGAACCCCCGTTTCGTGAAATAGGGCTGCCCCATTGTTCACAAGGCTCATTGCTGCTTGGCAAGAATTAATGTTATTCCAATTAGCCCCATTGGCAATGGCCATAAACTCTTCGATTTGATTCATAATTTGAGGCGACATTTGTTTTAAGGCTAAAGAGAAGGCATAGCCTGCGCCATTGGCACCAATGGCTTTCATGGTTTCGATTAATCGGCTAGCGTTAATAAAACCAATGCCGCCTGTAAAAACATCAATACCATTGCAGCCTGCACCAATACTTGGCATTTGCATATTAACGATTTGTATCTCGCGAGCAGGTGTACGACTAAAAACGCTGCCACCCGTATAAAATCCGCCTTCTTGTCCTTTATAAGCACCGCCTGGCGTCACATTCGCTTGTGCACCGATTTTATCAAAAAAGCTTTGCATATCGTTTTCTAAATTCGCATAAGCTGAAGAACAATTGATGATTAAAATGAAAGTGATAACTAAAAGTCTGTTATTCATGTTGCACGTCCATTATTTTTAAAATATTTTCTTCAAGCTCAGATAAGCTTAAGGCACCATTGGCAATGGGGATAATTTGTTGGGTCTCTGGGTTCACGGCATATAAAGCAGGTAAACTATAAACTTTTAAAGCCGTCGCGCTGCCATTATCAGGTACAGCATTCGGAAATTCAGGCAATACACCGCCATCTAAAGTAATAGGCACCACTGAGATGTTGTATTTTTCTGTAAACTGTTTGACGATGGGCGAAAAGGCATGACAATAAGGACAACGGCTTGCTAAAAAGAAAAAGAATCCATGTGATTTTGAAAATTGATGAATTTTTTGTGTTCTAATTTTAAGTTCTTCTGCAATATGAATTGGTTGAGCTAAATGGTTGGTTGGAAACTTTAAGCTGTAATCATATTGTGGATAATTAAGAGACATGACCTTATAAGCATCAGTAAATTGCTGCCCTTTTTGAATGACTGCAAAGTAATGCGCCGCATAGTTTCTTAAGTTTTCAGGGGTGGGCGATAAAATGGCAAGATTGAGGCTATCTTCGACTTTTTGTCTTAATTCACGCATCAGTTCTGTGGGGTTGGATAAGTCGTTGGTAGGATTTGGCAGTGTTTTTAAATCAAAAGCAAAATCTTGGTACCAGAACCAACCATCGTTATGCGCTTTAAAAAACGACTCTGCAAAAAGAAGTGATGGGAACAGTACAAACCCGTACAATATCAACAAAGAAACTTTAATAGTTTTTAAATTGCTCTGCATTTTTGATAAGCCTAAGATTTTCATGGTGTTTGCTCTGGGACGGGAACCCGTTGTTTTTGTCCTTCTGTACGATGTTTAACTTCCATTTCAATTTCTTTTTGTTTTTTCTCCCAATCCACTGCTTTTATTTGAATACTTTTAGCGGCGGACACCGCTTGTTGAACACGATTGAACTTATCTTCTGCACTGGCTTGTACTTCCCCTAAAATCTCAGCAAGCTTTTGTTGTGCAAAAGGGGTGTCAAAATTCAATTGACTCAACTGGCTTGCTGTCAATCCATTGCAAACCGGGTGTTCGGCATCGCCCATTGAGATACCCAATTGCTGATGTGCGATTTCATGAATAATTTTGGCTAATTGCGACCCATAGCAGCAATAAGAATCTCGCGTTTCAACGCAGACTTTAGCGACTTTTTTATGGCAATAGCGACCATCGATTTTAATACAACGCTTATTTTTAACCGCAGCAATTGCAAGCTTTCTTTCTTCGTCATTACATTTACCTAATAAGCCTTGTAAAACGCCTTTGAGTTTACAACAATCGCGAACAAATGAGCCTAAGTTAACCCGACATTGCCGGCATTGTCCTCGAAAGACGGTTGGATTATTCGGGTCACCGATTATTCCCCCTAAGCCATCTTCCAGCGTTTTGCCCATTTCGGTTAATGCACTAAAACCTCCAACCGCCTCACCAAAATCGGAAGCCCCATAACCCTGAGATGCCGATTGTCCTGTTCCTGGCAAAAAGCTTAATTGGCCTTCGTTAAAGCTTAGTCCATCCGTTTTTTGATAATCGGGTACATGACAACGAAAAGTATTTTCATATTCAACACAAGTTTTTCCTTCAAACACAGCACATTTAGAATCGATTTGTTCACATTTTTGTTGGATATAAGGATCACAGGTATCAACATCTCTACCCCCGCAAAGGAATTCTTTATTTTGAGACCAATACGCTCTTGTAACGGGTGCATCAAAACCCGCAATTGCTCTGGTCTCATTTAGATTTTGTTGTTCTGAAAAAACTTCCTCACAAATTTTTTGTTCTTTTTGTGCTTCTAAATCTTCGCATCCAACCCAATATTCCTGTAATATGGGTTTTTGGGGTATCGTGACTTTCCAGGTATAATTACCCCCTCGCACATTATTTTTATTGTTTGTATGTGATTTCTTTCTGCCCGTGTGTGGCTGAAAGGCTGTAAAAGAGCCTGTAAAACCATTACTGTGCGATGGATTGAGTCCACTCGCTCTGAAATCAACCCCACTCTCACCAATATGGCTTCTACTGATGAGCTCAATCGTTGTTCTAGCAGGATAATCCGGTTCTCCGATGGGATTATCAACCGAAACATTAACAGGACCTTGGTTCTCGCATTGTGATACACTAATACTTCCCGTTTTTAAATTAATACCAAAAGTCACCAAGTTATAACATCGCGCTGTAAAATAAGCCGTTACATTTTTAACTAAATCGGGTTGTGGCACAGCCTTGACAATTAATTTTTTAACACAGGTTCGAAGCTCAGAGGGCACGCCTTTTCTACAGGTGACGATTTTGTCTTCCAGAGAAGATTTGGATTCAGTTGATTGCAAACCCTTTTCAAATAATTCAGCCTGACTTTTATCATCGACTACCGTTTTAGTAATCGCTTGGTATTTTTTAAAGACATCGCTTTCAGTTGAAATATGAAATCGATGTTTCTCTTTTAAAAGCTTTTCTGCATCCCCTAATGTAGGTTGATTAGGATGTGCCAGCTGAGATGCCGTATTATTCTTTTTGGCAAGCTCTGATTTTAAGATATCTTCTTTATCTCCCGCATCGTAATGTCCCTCAAAAAGTGTCTGAAGTTCGCACGCTTGTGGTTGTGAATGTTGGTTTTGGGCTTGGTTCGCACATCCTTGCTGCATCGTATTTATCGTATTTTGTTCATCGCGATATCCATGGCTATGCAATTGCTCAGCAAATGACTTCGCGTCTTCAGTGACGTTTGCCATTGTATTAATGGACTGACAGCTTAATAACAAAAAGGCAATTAATTGTCTTGCATTTTTAATGCCTCTGTTCTCATCAAACGTCTGTCTCATGGCTTGCCTCGATATTGCTTAAGGTAATGGTTTGCTGCTTTTTGGTTTACCTCTGACCCCGATTTGGCAATACGTTTCAAGGCTTCTTCCAAAGATGTATCGCCATAAACGACATCAAAGCTTGGTGTTGTATTATCATGACTATCTGCTTTATTAGATTGCGCATTATATGGCTCTACAACCATAACCGCAGGAACCATATCAATTTTAAATTTTTCAAATTTCTCCGGATCAATTAAAATCTCAACATCAGCTTTTTCGCCAAAAATGGTGCGCGTTTTTTCCGTTGTTTTTATTAAATCATTATCAACAAAGCCCTGGAGTAATAATGGACACTGAACACGGCTCGCTTGTTCTGCCCAAAGCTTTAGGCTCTCTTTAGGCATATTAAAAGACATAAAAATGAATAATGCTGAATCACAAGGCTGATTTGGATAACCTGGCACAGATAATACAATCATCAGAACCCCAAGAATAAATCGTTTCAAAATTACATAACGCAGCAATTTCTTCGTCTCCAGATAAGATACCCAAAGTCTTCACCTTTAATCGGATATTCTTTATTAACGCCCCAGAAAAAAGTCGTTCTACCGATAGGATTGCAAGCTTTTTGAGTATCACGAGTCACAGAGGGATAAGTCATTTGTAATTTGTATTGGTCTTTACGCCACCATGGCATGGGGTACAAACTACAGGCTGCTTTTTTACCCATAGAACCCCAAAGCAACATCTCCCGGTGTAATTTAAAAATCATTTTTTCAAGTATCAGGGTGCTTGCATCTGCACCGCCATTATGAAAGCTTAAGGTGCCTGTCAGCGGATACACACCCCCTTGACAGCCGGCACACCAAAACAAAGTATTAATGGGTGTAGAAACTGAAGATGCAGCACAATCCGCAGCACAGGCCATTTGCGCAACGGGATTGGCAAAAAGAGTGACTTCAGGATTCAACCAAATGGAAATCTCATCATCATTCCAGAGTGGATCGAGTTCCGTCATATAGGCAATATCAAAAGATTCGGATGTCATGCAAGCCAAATTGACAACGAGATTCATCCAATAGAGCACCGGATAAACATACCAATGCACATGATAAAAGGCCGTTTTGCGAGCGGTCTCACCCCCTTGTTTAACACCGACAGTGCCAGCAGATGTGCCTAAATTTAGTTTTAAATCAATACCGCCTAGGTTCACCATACAAAACGGTTTGTAAGTAACATCCGCTAATCTAAATGGCTCCCAAAATCCTATCGGTATACCAATTCTCGGTACAGGACTGCCACATAGACACACAAAGCTTTTGTCCTCAACAGGAGTTGCATTATCTCGATTGGGGTTCGCAACATTTCTGCCCGCAATAGATAACGGAAATAAACACCTCCAGCAAATATCGGTAATGGGATTGACGAATTTGCCTGAACAGGTCATATGCGCATTTAAGCAGAATGGCATCAGCAAAAAGCTGAGTAATCCTACAACCCGTGAAACAATCATAATTTAACCTCTTCAATCATTAATTTATCTTTTTCTTGATGGACGAGAGCCGGCACTTGTTCTAATTGAAAATACGCTGATAATTTTCCTGCTTGGTCAAAATAGAATGGAATATTATATTGGCGCATCAATTCCAAAGGGGCGCCTTTGATTAAGACCAATTTAGCAAGCCCTTCTTTATTTTTATATTCTTGCAATGCCCAATCTAATTGCTTGGCATCATCACCATCAAAAAAAACCAATGACTTGGAGCTCCAAGCAGTTTTAAGCGGATTAATACGAGTACCGGCTTTGTGTATGATTGTGCCATTCGCATCCTTAATATCCATTGGAATCCTGATGCTTAAATCTTTCTCAAAAATTCTGGGGTGTCGAGTTGCTTTTAAATGAGTGGGCATGGGTCGCTCTAACGTGGCTAATGCCTGATTTTTAAGCTTTTGGTTTTGAGCTGCTATTTCACCATTCGCTTCCATCACAATTAACCTCTCTTTAATCCACGTTAATGCGTTTTGTTCTCCAATTTCATACACACTCCCTTGTGCCCCAAGATTTGCTGCAAAATTTTCACCATAAGGGATACAACACGCCCAAAATGTCATTAATATTAATCCAACCCATTTTTTGATAACGGGAATCAAAGCTGTCTTTATGCGGTGTTGAAACATAATACTGTCCTTCTTTGAGCGTGCCTGTTAGCCCAAGGCTTAGAGGCTCATTTTCTAAAGAATGCGTTTTAGCTGTTGCAACAAAATCTCCATTAATGTAAAAATCTCGACCCTTGAGTGAAACCACATCTCCTGCCACCCCTAATACTTGTTTGTGTAAAATAATATTTTTCGGCAACCCGCTGTTCAGTGGTGCTTTAAACGCCACAAAATCGTTTCGTTTAGGTTTTTGAGTAACCGCCATCAGCCAGACTTTTTGGGGTAAGCTATCGGTTTGATTAATGACAATGGCAAAATGGTTACCTAACCAAAAGGCGATAGGTATTAATAATAATGGCCAGCAACGAAATGCCTTTGAGTTCTTAAAACGTTTAAATTTAAGTTTGAAAGGCTCTTTTTCCTGAAAATTAGCTTCGGGATTAATTGCGGCATATGGCGATTCCTTATCCGGTCTTAAGGGTGTTTTTTGAACGTTGATAGTCGACATCTATGCTTCCTTATTTAGTTTCGGTACAAAAACGCTCATCCGCGACTCTGCCAATCGCGTCTATCAAAGAAACGCCTTGTTGGCAAAGCTCGTTAACATCAGCAAAGTCTTTGGCTTGGGTGGAATAGAGAATACGTGAATATGGATCGAGTAATAATCGCCCCACAGCACACTCATTGTTATCGCCTAAAATCATCATCTCAGAATAAAGACCATGTTCGGTTGTCACCGAACACAACAATCGTTTTTGAAAGGGGTTTAATATTAATTTCTTGTCATCAACCAGCATGTTAATATCAGCTTTATTTTGCATTTGAATGATTTTCCAATAGGAATTTTTATAAGCGGCATAACCTGCATTGGATGCAAAATAGTCCGCAATGGATTGGGTAATGGTGACTAAGCAACCTGCATACTTACGAGCACGTCTGGCAATATTTTCAATGATTTTGGCACCCTGGCCACCTTTTAACATATCCCAAGCTTCATCAATCACTAAGGCCATTTGAATTTTACGAGCACCTAAACACATTTTCTCGGTGACATGATACATCAATAGCATAAAAAGAATGCTTTGTAGGCGTTTATCTGAATTGATTTCTTCTAACTCAAAAACCACCATCGCATTATTAAAATTGATATTGGCCTCTCCGTTGAAATAAGAGCCATATTGACCCTCGGTGGTATAAGGATAAAGCACTGTACCCAAATCCCTGGCGCGTAAATCGGGATGCTTTAATAACCAAGCCGCAATGCTGCTAACAGAGCCTTGATTGCCCTCACTATCCCAAACCGCCTTAACCGCTTGTTCAATAAAAGCCATTTCGAT
The DNA here is from genome assembly GCA_044225595.1 of Gammaproteobacteria bacterium. Lineage (GTDB taxonomy): Bacteria > Pseudomonadota > Gammaproteobacteria > UBA6186 > Azoamicaceae > CADEGZ01. The sequence goes on along the minus strand of JBGAIG010000026.1, from coordinate 8,631 downwards.
AGAATCGGATTCTTGATTAAAATTAATCATAGAGCCAATAAAAGGCGTCATAAAACCAATGAATTCTTTAAATTCTTCTGTTTTAACGGTGCTAAAAGGATTTAAACAGAGTTTGGCGTTTTCATTAAATTCGATGAATTGGCCATCTAAAACTTGACAAAGCTTTTTATAAGAACGCCCGACATCAATAATCCAAACACGCGCATGGGTGCCAATGAGCGAGGAAACCATTTCTTGAACAGTCACCGATTTACCACTACCTGAAATGCCAGCCACACAGGTATTGTAATTACCTTTTTGATTACCAAAAGGGTCCCAAAAAAGTGTTTGTCCCCGTCTGCCTACCAGCATTAAGCGGTGGCTCTGCATACCTTTCATCTCAGCAATGATGGGTAACATATTGGCAGCATCCGTTGCCCAGAGTTTATAACTTAATTTAAGACGACTTAATTCTTTGATAAGGGTATGATTTTGAGTTAAGGGTAGATGCGCTAATAACATAACCACTTGCCCCAAATGATTCTTAAGCAATTGCCATTTGGGGTTTGATGCTTGAAAGACATTCATCAGGGCTGCTTCTTGGGCTTCGGCGTTTTCGGTTTTGCAATACAGCGAGACCTGAAATGATACTAAGACCACTCTTTCTTTATCTTCTATGGCACGCATAATGGCTCTGGCATCCATAGCGTCATTCACCGCCTTTTGGCTATGCTTGGCTAATTTCTCAGCCCTTTGCATCGCCCTAAAAGCACGGGTGGCGGCAATGTTTTGCTCTGTGGATTGTTTAGGGATATGGATAATAAAGCTTAAAGAAAAAGGGCAACCGATTTGCGCTGTATTATCAAAAAGGTTGCCAATAAAATCAGACATCTCGCTTAAATGAGGTCGGTATTTTCTAAAATGGCTGACTCTAAAGTTTCGGATTTGCCATTTGCCCTCAGTCTCTCCTTGATAAATAAACATTTTAGAGGGGGTTACAATACGAGAGCAGTCGGAATCGCCTAATTGATGTGCAATGGTATCCAGCTCATTCCACTGAAAAGATTGAGGGTATAAAGCATCACGGGGCCTTAATAACGCATCTATCCATTGCATAAAAGGTTCTGGGGTAAGTGAAACGGAATCAATACCGCTACCTTTTAGTGTGCTGATTAAACTATTTTTTAAAGACAGTATTTTGTCATCATGAAAATTTAAAGTATTATCAAAGACCAGACAGATTAATAATTGATAATCACGCAGGACGGTTTGTTGGCCTGGGATTAAGGTTTCATGAACACCTTTTTTATAAAAATCAATGCGCTTCTCAGCCAAACGTTTAATCAGTGGATGGGGATGTTGCCGTTCTTTAATAAAGGCATCAAAAGCCTGTCCCAGAAAAGGCGAGGCATAAAGTAAACAATGGGCAATGGTGCCTTCAGGCAAAATACGTTGTAGCAAAGCATAAAAAGCATCGACATTGTTATCAGAGGCTCCGACCATGGGGTTCGCTTCTAACACAATGCCTTTGGCACCTTTGCAAGTGTAAATCTCAGTCTCGGGGTTGTAAGTTTCATAAGGGAGATATTCTGCGATGGCATGTAAGCCCAAGACTTTATTTAAATTATCAAGCGTGCCAGATTGCAGAGGCTTTTCATCGTCTTGCAGCAGTGTCGATTTTAAAAAATCTGCGATGATTTTTTTGGTTTTATCTAAAGAAGCTGAAAACATTAGTGTTGTTCTCCTGGGACATTGATTTCAAGCGGAGTATTCACCCAAGTAGATTCACTTGCCACAAAATGAATACGATGCGCATCAACGTAAACACCATCAGTTGTATAATAAGGCGCTATCCAAGCCATCAATACGGTTTCGGGTGTACGTAAAGAAGAGGGTGCAATGGTACTGTTTGATAGCACTTCAAGCTTTTCGAAAGAAGATGTGTTTTTATTTTCCGAGAGATTCAATTGACCCGCATTAATTTTTTGGTCAATTTCACCCACACTTAAGCAACGTGCCCCTTCTTTATAGGGGCAATCAAATTGTTGCATGGTAGAACAGGCTGTTAGACTTAAACAAAACAACAATGCAAAAATCTTAATCATGGCTTATCTCCAAAAAGTGAATGAGGTTTGGGCTGCGAACTGTTAGTGGGCTTTGGACGATGCTCACCAAAGGCTCTGCCCGAATGGAATACCGCAAAGACTTCACGTCCTGCACTGATTTGGATAACCGGTTGGTATTGTTCTGCTCTTTGAATATTGTATTTAGCCATTAACTCAAAGGCGTTACCGGCTCCTTCCGCGCCCGCTTGTTTAAAAACATCAGCCCCTTTGATGGTATTAACCGCACCTAAAGGCGAAACACTAGTGGTATTAAAGGATTGACTTGTGGCTTTACCTAAACCTGACAATAATCCACCCAAAAAGCCTCGTTTTAAAACCTCTGCATCCCGCATAATCATACGTCCCCGCATCCCGTTTTTTCCGTCTTCGCCACTGATATAGCCATCCACATCGGTTTCAATCACACGACCATCTGCTTGAATACAGCTTAATTTCTCTAATCTAAATTGTGCTCGTTCCGTTGAAAGCTCACCGGATGCTGCTGCAATAATCCGACAATCCCGCATCTTGCCTAAAAAATGATTCGGCAAACTGCCGGGATGCACCAGTCTTAATAACACGGGCTGAGGATTAGATTGCGAAGAAATGCCAACAGAAACATCAACGCCACTTAACAATACTGCTTTTACATAAGAACCGGCTGGAATATAATTATCGCGATGGTGTTTAATATTATCATCTGTTGGGTTTGGCATGATGATTGTTTCTGAAAAAATGGCAGAACGGGGCGGCATTTTTTCTATGTCTGCGTTAGCATTTTGAAGAGGATTATTGCTAAATGCATACGTAGGCATTGAAGGCGCAAATGTGCTACGTCTATTATTATCTTCGTCTTCTTCAGAAACGCCTGTTCCAAAAGAAGAGAGATTCAATTTATTCTCCAGTTCCGCTATACGATTTTCTAAAGTTTCGATTTCAGTTTTAGGGTTAATCATTTCGGGCTTCTTTAAAGCGCCTCGAATTTCTTCTAAATCATTCATCAATTTTGCTTGGGTTTTTTCTTGCTCAGCCAACCGATGTTCGGATTTAAACACCCAGAAGCTTTTATCATCTACGGCTTCTGTCACATCATAAAGTGGCGCCTTCTCATTGATGGTCTCTGGTGATGGTGCTTCTTTGTCCATACCAATAAAAAACAATAATGCCCCGAAAATCGCTAGCACACCAACTGTGATACTGAAAATCTTTAATTGGTGCTTTTTAATCGTTTTCGTTGATGTCGCAATTAATTTCATATTAGTTCACTACATAAACACGTGTTTTAGCAAAGCCTGATAAAATCGGATTTAGAATAGACACGGCTCTCACACCTTTTAGCTGAAATAACTCTTCAGTCAAAATCAATTCTTCTTGACCTCTGTTCTTCACCTCTAAAACATGGCCTTGCAATTGTTTTCCCGTATAAGTTTGTAGATGCTTAATACTTGCGTGCTTGATAGCCGGTATCTGTATTTTAACTTTGTTTATCATAAAACCTTCGATAGCGGTTTGATTATGCATCGCTTTAAGCAAGGTTCTTAATAAAGTCTCATAATGACTCGACTGTTCCCATTGGGTTATCTCGGGTTCACTCGGTATTAATAAAATGCTTTGAGCCTCACCTTCATCCAAAGTCAAGCTTAAAGGATAGGTATGTCCTTTTTCGGTTAACAAAAATAAATGTATTAGTTCTTCTTTATCGGTTGTGATAGGCTTGATAAAAACCTGTCCGGTATCATTATCCTTATCGAGCTGAAACTGTCCCGTAATACCTTTAACCGTCATAATGCGGTCGTTTTGAACCGCTAATCGGTTAAGTGCATTAGCAGAAACTGTAATGCTAACTTCTGTGCCTTCTTGTACGGGTACCGTTTGTTGTGCAACTGCTACTGTACAAAATAAGACTGACAAAATCACGACAAAACATTTAAGCATGGGGAACCTCGCTAAATTTTTGGATATAAAGACGACCCTGATGTTGACTAAAGTTGATATGATAAGTTTTAATTTGAGATTCAATCGCTGAATTACCCACTAAAATTTTAAGCTCACCCTTCAGTTCGACTAAAAGTTTATGCCTATCCACCTTGAAGCTTAAAGGATAAAACGCCGTTGACATGGCTCGACGTTCGAGCTCCAGTTGTCTTTCCACCAATTGCATTTTAAGCTGAGGATACGCATTCGGTGCGACATGCTGTAATAAATGCTCAGCTCTGGTTTTAAAGCTATTAGGATTTACATTTAGTAAAAGACTCGAAAAAAATTCGGACATCTGTTCTAAATAACTATCCGACACAGTATCGGTTCCAACCCAAAAGTCTCGGTTAACAATGGGTGGCACGACAACAATGCGCTCTCTACCCACCAAATAAAAAACAGAAAATCCTAATAAAAGACTTAATGTGCCGCTTAGCACAAACCCCATAAGCAGACGATTGCGCTCCCTCAATGTTCGATTGTAATTGTCTGATAAAACTTGCTGATTCATCCCATAAACTCTCTGATATAAGAGGGTGGAAAAGTCTTAAAGCTATTTCCCGTCGGTAAAAACCAATAGACGCCAATTTTAGTTAAATCGCCCAAAGGGCTTTTTTGCATTAAACGAAGCAATTTAACCATGCCAATACCCGAAAGTAGCCCTAATAAAAAAGAACATAAAATCCACACCAGAAAAAAGAGTCCTAAAAACCATGCAACCTCATGCCATGTCCAGAAAATAATTTTTTCGGGTTCATTTAAAAAAACAGGGATAGGAATTTCTGTTTGTTCCATCTTAAATTAACATCGCTGAAGTAAAAAAAGTGGGTGCTTTAAAAGCCAATAAAGTGACAGCAACCGTCACACCAAAAATCTTTAAACTTTGTTGTGCAACCGCAAAAATAGCCCCAACCAACGCGGAAGCACAGCCAGCGATATAGCAACCGTTCTTCGCAATTTTTGTGACCTGTGTCGTTAATTCTGCAATTTCAGCAACCTGGTCTTGTGCGCCAAGGGCTAGGCTTTGCCCCGCAGCTAAACAAAGAAAAACACCAACCGCCAACATTACAGAAGGCCCTGGATAACAATTAAAAAAACTATCACTCTTTTTTTGAAATGATATCTTATTCATTGAACCCTCCCATCAAAATACATCTCTACCACCATCATAACCAAACCATTTCTAAGATTACTATTCCCAAAATTGGTATTGGTCATTACCTAAATTGGGTAATTACAGATAAATTTTTAATTTCTCTGCCTCCAAATTAAAAAAAATACCCAGTTGATAGCCAGCCTGATAGGCATTGCTCGCCAATAATTTTTTTCGAATTATTTTTTGATGAGATCTAACCGTGTCTACAGCAACACCCAGTTGACAGGCAATATCCTGTAGGGACATCCCTTGTACCAAATAACCGCCAATCTCAATTTGTCTTCGCGTCAAAATGCTATTTTTCATTCGTTGTCCTCATTTTTTAGTTTTGAGGGCAATTGCATGACCGCTGCAATGGATTGTGTAAATGTTTGTATCGCCAAGGGTGTAGAGCCACCACTTAACATCACCCCTTCAGCTTTTTTAGCATCCCCCACCAATATCGGTGGTTTTACTTCAAAACCGTTTTTGGCATTATCTGTTTCTGCAATACCCACTAAGTATTTAGGATGGCGTTCAGGTTTTTTAATCAGAAAACCCATATAACGTTTTTGAAACTCATTGGCGCGAAAGGGCAGTTCATTCAGTGTCGTACTGCAAAGTTTAACCCAACCCCCCATGTCTTCTAAAACCGCATGAATGAGCGCATCATCAAAGACAACACTGTCATAGCTGCCGACTTGGTGAATCGCTTTTTCAACCACTGTCCAGGCCTTCAATGCCTTAGTTTCACCACTGCCTTCAATACACCGGATGATATCAGCAGGCTTTGGAAAAAACTGACCGCAATCCGGATTGTCTGTATGCGCCTTGAACCCTCTACTCACATCTTCAAATTCAAAACGATTCAGCGATTGCCAATAAAGTTCTGCCAAAGGCACCGAAATCGGCTTGCCATAAATTTCACCAACACTGGCAATCAATTTCATAAAATCTTTAACATCACGCTCTTCCATGCTGAGAGGCCTCCGCCATTTTTTCTGCTGCCCAACGTTGCAAAGATTGCACATTTGCGTTGGTTTTTCGTTCTGCTTCGGTTATAGGGCGTGGTGGGCAATGATAATTGTCTATGAAACGATCGATTTGATCACTGTCACGCAAAATCAGACACAAGCCATCATAGCGTTGACCTCTATCGTTTTGTCCCTGATTATAGGGCGTCAGGCTACAGCCCGTTATAGCCTGACAAAGCTGTTCAACGCTATAACCCCAATCCAAAGCTTTGCCAATACAAACTTTGCGTTTCGGATCAAGCTTGGTATTGGGATGCTTCATCACTGTTTGCCAATGCTCAAAGATTTTAAAAATGGATTCAGCTTCAAAACCCGAACGTGGTCGTGCCTTTGGCGCGACAATAATATTATTTCCTGTTCCATATTCCTTATTCCCTATTCCATTTCCATATTCCCTATTCCCCGTGCACCAAGTTCTTTCTTGTTCATGCTCGGTACACACAGTGTTACACCCAAGTACATTTTTTGTATGCACAAGTTCGTACTTTGTATCGTTCGTGTTACATCCCTGTGCGCACTCGGTGTGTACAGACTGACATTCAGTGCATACCCTGTGATACGCATCTTCAGCTTTGGTAGGCACAAATGCTGGTTCGGCATTTACAATCTTAGAAAAAGGCTTATCACAAACCTCAGCCTCGACCACATGAGACTCGGATGCATTCTCGATATAAAGATTGTCCATCGTGATTACCGTATGTTGAGATTGCTCATTGAACACAGGTGTCTCTAACTCCACTGAAACAAGGGGTTCCTCGACTCGTAAAACTTCGTTTTGGGGAGACACTTCAATGTTCTCCGGTTTTAAAGCCTTTCTTTTAGGCCTCTCAAAGACAAAGCCTTCTGGTGTCGGAATGCCACTGGGATGCTCTGGTCTGGTAATTCTCTGATGCTTTGCCCAAGAAGGAATACAACCATACCATTTATCTGCTACCTCATACTTCTTGATAAAGCCACGCAATGCTAATGCCTCAAATATTTGCACAATATCAACATCATCAAAAGGCAAAATACTCAACTTTAAACGCTTGGGTTCCCAGCGGAAACGACCCCATTGATCACATTGGGTAAATAATCCAATAAATGCTAAACGCAGCGGTAATTGATAATCGCGCTCTGCTTCAAATAAACCATCATGGGTAAATAACTCTGGTTTTACACTGCGAATTCTTGACATCATCTTGCTCCTTTCATATGGTGATTTAATATCATCAGATGGTTATTTTTTTGTTCGATTGAAGAACCGTAATGCATAAATAATTCCGGCTTTACAACAAGGATGCTTAATATCATAACAAGCTTACTTCTTGTTTAATTAAACTCTCTTGAAAACTACGCCATTTTTCTGCATCTGCAATCAATCGTCTCATAATTTTATTGAATTCTTCTGTAAAAGGAGATAAACGATCAATACTGATTTTTGTGATCTCCCAAGTTAAAACCACATACTTATCAGGGATCTCTAATTCTGGCTGGTTAATCCAATTGCTAACTCGCGACCGCAATACCTTTAGGAGTCTAGCAAGTGCTGCAACTCCGCCACAATAACGAGCCGCATCAATCCAAGCTTGACGTTTAATCGCGAGTTTTTCTGCCAAGACCAAACACATTAGGATGCTCCCATAACGTTTTAGACGTATGGCTACCCATGAGCGTGCTCTCTAATCAAACTAGAGTTTCCAATAACACCTCATATTTCGTTCATTAACCCACACTCAAACGACAACGGGTTGTCGTTTTTTATAAGGATTTGTCCTTGGTTAACGTCAGGATTTTTTTGAAAGAAATTTAGACAATTAAATGTATCGAAAGGACTATTAAAAACGACTTTATGATGGAAGACAAAACAGAAGTCTCTAGTATATTCAAGTATATAAAATAATGACCTCTGCCAATTCCGATATATTGATAGGCTTATGCAAGACCTGTTTGATCCCAATTGAAAGACATTGATTGATCAAAGTTTGATCTGTAAATGTTGTTAGGACAATGACGGATGTTTTTGAGCAATTTTTATAGCGATTGAATTCAATCATGACTTCAATACCACTGATCCCAGGTAATCCAATGTCCAATAGAACAAGATCATAATCTGTTTGTTTTAATTTAATTAATGCCTCTTCTCCTGTGGAAACAATATCCACGAAACATCCAAGACTTCTCAAAATGTCTTGATGGACAAATTGAATGAAAGGACTATCTTCAACCAAAAGAATATTGGGCTGATTTTTTTTCTCTTCCACCACAGATGATGACTTTTGTTCGTATGCGCCTGAAAATACCACCTGTTAAATTAAGAAGTGTTTAATACGGCTTTAGCAAGTAGAATCTGCTCTTCAGCAAATGCTTTTAGTTGAGCCAAATCAATTTTATGCGGCAACAAAGTCATCGGATCGATAGT
>JBGAIG010000025.1:0-20538 GCA_044225595.1 Gammaproteobacteria bacterium | reverse complement strand
AAATATTATAAAGAGTTATAAGACTCAAACTGGCAAAAAACGTTCAACAAACGGATTTCGGAGATCTTTTGGGTGGAACGAGGATGTAATGGCGGACATTTTAGACAGCTGGATCAATAACTGTTCATGAAATCGCCCTATTCAGGAAAGCCGATAGCGTTGATAGGGTTTGATAATATAAAGATAATTTTTGTTGCGTTTCGATAATTTTAGCATGATTCCCAGACCATCGTTTAAAAAAAACGGTATCGAGAACGCTAGACTTTAGCGTTTCAATGATTTTGAGTCCATTGACTTCAAGTCCTGCTAATTTTCCCCTGTCTTGTAGAAATTTTCGCGAAGTATCGCGCAACTGACTTGAAATAAAATAGAGAATACTCATATTAGCTGTTGCCGTTATTAAGCCTATCAGGGTTAACCACCTGTCATACATCAACATCACACCCGCATAAAAAGTCATTGTGATGAGACTAACCACACTCGTGCTTACATTACTAGATAAGATAGTTGCAATGCGTTCATTAGCGCCTAAACGTTCATTAATATCGCCTACATAACGTTGTTCGAAGAAGGCTATGGGCAGTCTAAAAATATGCCACATGAGTGTGGCGCCACCGGCAATCATCAGTTTCATATTAAAACGTAAGCAATAATATTGTTGAATGGCTGAAAAAATGCCTCTTAAAATGGCGGTCAGACAAAGCCCGGTGAGAAGCAGTACTAGCCAGTGATGTCTAGCGGCCAATAACACATCATCAATGAAGATTTTTGAAAATCCGGGGATGACAATACCAGGAATAATTAAGGCCAGACTGATTAAGATTAAAAAAATGATTTCAGTGCGCGATTTTAAAAGATATGTTTTTAAGCTTCTCAAAATAGACGGTGAAGAGCCGCTTTTTTTAAATGTTGGACTGGGTTCTAAAATAAGCATAATGCCCGTGAAAGACTTATCAAACATGTCTGGCGTGATACTGCGTCTTCCTGTGGCGGGATCATTAATATAAATGATGTCTTTTTGTATATCTTCTACCACAACAAAATGGTTAAATTGCCAAAAAATAATAAATGGGCATCGTACTGCTTGTAATGCATCTGTATCACCTTGTGCGGCAGAAGCTAGTAATCCGTATGTTCGTGCTGCCTTTAATATATTAATGGCTTTACTGCCATCACGTGATACCCCACAAGCCATTCTTAATTCTTCTAATGGGACATACTTCTCGTAATAAGCCAATATAATCCCAAGCGCTGCTGCACCGCATTCAGCGGCTTCTATTTGTAAGAGCGTGGGCGTTTTGCATTTCGATCGTTGGTAACGCATATTAAGATATTCCAAATAATTTCTTAAAAGCGGGAATAATCAAACTAATAGGAGGTTGTTTTCGAATGGTAATACGAACTTCTGCTAAAGTGCCTGGGTTGATCTTTTTATTTGGTCCTTTAGAAGAGGACCATTGATAACCACTGAAGGTATGGGGGTCACGCGTAATACGAATTCGAATACCTGTAGGTGCGCCAGATTCTACAAATTCTTTAGCCATTTCTTGATTATGTAGCAACGCAATAATCGTTTCTGCTGCTTCTGGGAATTCAGAGACGTTTAACACTTTTCCTTTCATGCTGCCATATTCTTCTTTTTCGATGGTGGTAGGCGTGATCAACGTTGTCATGCCCGGGGTTACCCGTTGTCCCTCACGCGGTGTCATAAATATTAATGCATCTAACCCTTCTCCTAAGCTTGTTACTGTCGCAATAGAACTACCATCTGTCACTATTTTGCCCACAGCAGTATTGACACTAATAACAATGCCATCTGCTGGGCTAAGAACGGTTTTTGATACAGTGACTTCTGCTGCGAGGTTGTCTGCTTTTAGTTGTTCGGCGAGTACAGTCAGTTCTTTGTCTTTTAAACGTTGCCGCCATTGATCTTTAAAATCATCTTCTTGAGCTTTGAGTTGCATTAACTGAACTTGAAGCTGTTGTAAGCGGTCTTGTGCAGCGTAATAATCACGGCGTGTGTTTTCAATATCTTGCCATATCATGATGCCTTTTTTAAAGTTTTCTTCTTTTAAATTGAGTAGTGTTGCAATATCGCTTAGATTTTTACCTTCGGTTGCTAAGGAATTCTCAAGCACACTGGTTTGTTGACTGATTTTTTCGTGACGTATCGCGAGTTCTTTTTTTGAAATGCGAATAAGTTCTGTTTGCTCATTCTTTAATTGCATGACATAATTTTTAGCAAGCGCTAATTTTTCACTCAGATCAGGTCGTTCTAGGCGAGCGATAATATCTCCTTTTTTTATGCTTTGATCTGGATGCACGACAATGTCTGCAATTTGCCCTCCACCTGGGGGGGCAACCGCATTATAGATAGCGCCGTTTTCAACTAATAAAATACCCTTACCTTCCACACGAGTTGGAATGCTGCCAAATATTCCCCAAAAAATGAGACCGATCAGTAGTACATAAAAGGAGGCCAGCATAACCCAGGCTCTGGGAGAGACTATTTGGATCAGTTTATCTATTTGATCTGGCGCATGAAGTGTCTGCAGCGCTTGCTGACGAAATTTTAGATGCGGCGTTTTTCGCTTTTTGGGTGCTTTGGGCAAAATGCGGTTCTCCTTTTCTTCCAATCACGTGCTCACCTTAAGTGTAGATGCTTTACGTAAGGTTATATATTTAGTTATTTAATTATCAAAATTACACAAATCAAGATATGTGGCACAGATGACGGATATGGGTATGGATGTTATGATGCATACCTTCGGGGCGTAGCGCAGCCTGGTAGCGCACATGCATGGGGTGTATGTGGTCGGAGGTTCAAATCCTCTCGCCCCGACCAAACAATAGGATAAGACAAGTGAATAAAACTAAAGATAATAGAAAGGTTGTCACAGGATCGGCTATTACGATGTGCTTATTGGGGATCCTTTTTTATTATTACGAATATTATTTACGTGTTGCGCCTAGCGTGATGAATGCAGAATTAAAATTAACATTTAATTTAAGTGAAGCAGCTTTTGGAAATCTAGCGGCATTTTTTTATTATGCCTATACGCCGATGCAAATTCCGGTTGGGATGATGATGGATCGCTTTGGGCCACGGCGGCTCCTAACTTTTGCTTGTTTTTTGTGCGTATTGGGAACCGTGCTTTTTGTGATAACAGGACATTTTTGGATCGCCGCAGCAGGTCGGTTTTTGTTGGGATTTGGATCGGCGTTTGCCTATGTGGGCATGTTGAAACTTTCAAATCTTTGGCTGCCTAAAAAATATTTTGCCTTTATGGCCGGACTTTGCACGACCTTAGGTATGTTTGGTGGCATTAGCTGTGCTGTTTTAATGAGTTATTTAATGTTGTGTGTAGGCTGGCAATTAACGTTATATTATTCTGCAGCAGCAGGGCTTATATTAATGGTTCTTTTGTGGGCTGTATTAAGAGATGGATCAGAGTCAGAAAAAAACAATCGCAACGAAATAGACTTGGCACATGAAGTGCATGTAAAAATAACGGGCCTTAAACAAATTGTTTGTAGTACTCAAATGTGGATGACAGGCATCATTGGTCTTTTAACTTTTCTGCCGATCGCAGGCTTTGCTGAAGTGTGGGCTGTGACCTTTTTACAAACGGTTGGTTTATCTAAACTAGATGCAGCCACGGGCGCTTCCATGTTATTTTTAGGATTTGCAGTTGGCGCACCGCTTTGGGGCATTATTTCAGATGCCATGCAAAGCCGGCGAATTCCACTGATTATGGGTTCGTTTTTCGCTGCGTGTTTTATGGCTTTAGTGGTTTTTATGCCTTCAACATCGTTGCTTTGGATGTATGCTTTGTTATTCTTATCAGCCTTTTTTGCTTCAGTAGAGATATTAATTTTTGCAGTTAGTAACGACATTTCACGCCATTCTGTCAGTGCAACAGCGGTTGCCTTTACCAATATGGTTGTCATGATAGGCGGCGTATTGTTACCCCCTGTGATTGGTAAAATTTTAGACAGAGCACTGCTAAGTGATAACGCCGCAGATTTAACGGCCTCGGATTTTTCAATTGCCTTGTCTATCTTGCCTTTAGGCTTAGTATTATCGGGCATTTTGAGTGTGTTTTTAAAAGAGTCTTACCATCAGCACCCAAAGGTGGCAAACAAGTGAATGTGGTAGCATCCTAATTTGTATAGAGGCAGCATACGTAAGTTAAAGAGTACGTTTGCAACGCCTGTTCAATATCATTTACCTATTGGAGATGTTGTACTTCCGCTAAATGATTATTTGGGAAAAATCCTAACACTAAAATTTTTAGGTGATATTCAGTGTGTGCATTGCCAACGAAAAATCAAAAAAAGCTATAATCAAGGTTATTGTTTTCCTTGTGTGCAAACATTAGCACAATGTGATTTGTGTATTGTTAAGCCTGAAAAATGTCATTTTCATTTGGGTACCTGTAGAGAGCCGGAGTGGGGCAAGATGAATTGTTTTATCCCACATATTGTTTATTTGGCCAATACCTCGGGTTTAAAGGTTGGTATTACCCGAGAGACGCAAATTCCAACGCGTTGGATTGATCAAGGCGCTGTTCAAGCATTGCCGATTTTTCGTGTCAAAAATCGCTATCATTCGGGGCTTATGGAAGTTGCTCTGAAAAAATGGGTGTCGGATAAAACTGATTGGCGGAAAATGTTAAAGGGGCAAGCTGAAAACTTAGCGCTTTTTGAAAAGCGCGATACATTATTAAACAAAATGGAATGGCCAGCGGAATTAAAAGTCGCATTAAAACAGACATCTGCTGTTGAAGTTTTAGCAAGTCAAAGTGTTGTATGTATTGAATATCCTGTTTTATCTTATCCAGATAAAATCACTCCCTTGAATATTGAAAAAACACCGGAAATTTCCGGAACGTTGCTGGGTATCAAAGGCCAATATTTAATGTTTGATATGGGTGTTATGAATGTTCGAAATCTAACAGGGTATATATTGAGCGTGCAAACAAACTAACTAAAAAATTATTTAAAAAAACATAGGCCATACACGCTTTCCATTCTCTTACTATACTCTCATAAAAAGATCTTTTGTCTTTAAGCCATGGAAACAGGCTGAAAAATGAAAAAATATGCGTATGGGTATGGTCTATTAGAAGTTTTGGTCTCGCTGGCTATTATTTCTATCGGTGCTTTGGGTTTTAGTAAAGCCCAAATTTCCGCTTTGCAAGTGACTACAGATGCCCAACTTAGAACCAGTGCCACGATTTTATTGGAGGACATGGCTGGTCGCATCCAGGCAAATGCAGGGGAAGCGTGGCAAGGGTTGAATAGTGGATATCAGAGTGGCTCACCTACCTTGAATAGCAATTGTCTGAGTACGAGCGGTAGTATTTGTACGGGCCATCAAATGGCTTTGCATGATTTAGCAGATTGGAATGCCTTGATCGCGAGCACTTTTCCCGCTGTGAGCCATGCTGTGGGTATTGTTTGTTTGGATGCAACGCCAGGCAACCCCGCGCGTGCTTGTACGCCTCCAGCAGTGAATCCAAATCCCGTGATCTTTACGGTTAAAATATTTTGGAAAAGCTGGAAAAATAGAGGGGCATCAACTTTTGATCAAAGCGTTGTTAGCATTGTAGAGCCGCCTTTACAAAGATGAATAGATCATGGCTTAAAAATAGAGATTGTTATCGCATGAGTGGTGCCTCGCTAGTCTCACTGATGGTTGGGATCACAGTGAGCGCTTTTTTATTATTGATGATCTCTCAATTAGCGATTATTTCAAAACACAATTACACCCAAAGTCAAAATCTGGTTGGCTTAAGCGATAATGCACGCGAAGCCATGGCATTTTTAACGAACAATATTCAAATGAGCGGTTTTGGCATTATGCAGCCTGTTGCTGCGGGTGCTTTGCAATTAAATAGCACTTCTTATGCAGGGTCGCCGCCCACAGGTGGTGCAGCAGAGCTTAGCGATTGGGTTTATATCGGTTATTATCAAGAGAATACTACCCCTAATCAGTTATTTCCCAACCCAGTGAGTGCCAGCGGTGCAACGCCAGTGAGTTGTGCAGCATCGGTGAGCGCCCGTTTGCCTAATGTACAATTTTTTGGGCTTCAATCTTGCGGTAAATGTTGGACTCCCACCCCGGGTGCTACTTTTGATAAAACGACCTTAACGACAAATCCATCAGATACAACGGCAACGTGCTGTGTATCCTCAGGTGCAAGTTGTGCGCCGCCAACAGCGGCAAATTGCGGTATTTATAATTGTGGCGGCAGACTTCAAAATGCCGTTTATCAAAAAATGATGCCAACGGTTTGTGTGGGTAAAAGTTGTGCTGGCGCTGATCCGGCATCTTCTCCTAACGGTGATTCTTTAACCGTTTATTTTTCGAATCCAGGGCCGGGCGTTTTTTCAACTTTTACAGAAAGTGATATGCCCGCAGCAACCACTGAGCCGCCTGGCACATTATCTTCGTATACGTTTTATGCGGATTCAGCGACAGCAACTTTAAAAGCAATCGATTCTTTTACAAACTTAACCTATAACATGGTGGAGAATGTTGAATATATGACGGTATTGATGGGGGAAAGCGATCTGTATTCTTCTGTTAATTTGGGGACATTATATTCTGTACCAACGGTTAGCCGTTTTGTGACTTATAATACGGCAAATTTATACCCATACCGGATTATAGCCATTCGTATTGCGATTGTGGTTCGTTCTCAAGCACAAATCTTATCTGCAGTACCTGCCAATAGAACCTTGCAAGTTTTGCGGGGAAATGACGGTAATTGGATAACCTATACAGTGCCGAGCGATCGGTATTTACGAAAAATATTTACTAAAACGATTTATTTACAGGGATATGGACTGCCTGCCTATCGAACGCATTGCGTACAGGCAGGTGGTTCTTGGTATATGAAAACAGGTGGAATCCCGTATGCAACAACATGGACGGCCAATGATCAATGTTGCGGTGGATCGCCTTGTAAAACATATACGCAAAGCGCTTGCGAAACACAAAGAATGACAGGCGGATGTTGGTAGTGTTTATCAAGGATGATGAGCTAAAAAATAGGGAGTATAAATCATGCGTAACATGAATGATGTGAAATGGCCTTGGGAAAAAGGCAACATTTTGGTGATTAGTATTATATCACTCGTGGTTTTAGCGGGACTGAGCGTTGCTGTTTTATCGACAAGTACGGGTGAAAAAAAGCTTGCAGGCAATGACCAAGAGCACACTTTATCAAAACAAGCCGCAGAGTATGCGGTGACAGTAGCCAAGAAAGATTTGTCGGAAAAATGGGCAGTTGGCATGTGCGAATGTGAAACATCGCCTTGTTCATGTTCGACTTCGGCCCCTTGGGTATGGTTGACTTCACAATTTGTTAATGCAGACCCCGTCGATTCGTCTGGTACTTGGTGGGATAGCTTTGGTACAGCAGTTGCTAAACCCCATGCACAATTATTTAGTGCTCCGCAATATATTATTATCAATTTAGGTTGCGATGCTGTTGCCAATACACAGCGGTTTCGTATTGTTGGCAGAGGTGTTGGGGTGAGACAGGAATCAGTGGCTTTTTCGGATGTGACTTTTTCGATGCCCTTTAATCAACAAAATGTGAGTTCTAGCCAAACATCACCTGTGAATGCTTTGGTTGATAATGTTGTGCAAACGGTTTTTAATATGGCACCATTTACGGCAAGCGCGCCTTTTTATCAGTCAAAGACGCAGTGTCAAACGGGCTCTTCTTATGCACAATGCCAAATGAATTGTGCAGGTCAAGTGCGTGTAATGGCGTGGACAGCAGATGGACATTGTGCCCCGACGTATGGGCCTTGGGCAAACACTGGCGTTTTGAGTAATGTTACCCTAACGTTATCTGGGACGCAGCATACAATTGCTTGTCAAATACAAGCGCCGCAACCACCACCGCCGCCGCCAGGTGGTGGAACTGAGAATCCTGAGGATCGTGGTAAACATCGTGGTTATGCATATGGACATGAGAAGCAAGATAATTGGGAGAATGGCAATAGTCAGAACCCAGGTGGTGGTACGACGTCTCCTTAAATTCTCGCTCACTTAAGGACTATTTTTAGAACAAATAGGCTATACTAAGCGCTTTTGTATGACTTTTTTTATTGTAGGAATCTGTGAATATGATCGAAACAAAACCAAAAACGATTTACTTGAAAGACTATCAACCTGCTTTATATCAGATAGTTTCTATCGATTTAAACTTTGATTTGTACGATGATAGAGCACTGGTACATTCAACTTTAGTATGTCAAACAAATAAAACACATCCAAGTTATCAGGAAAAAAATGCGCAACGATTAGTTTTAAATGGCGAAAAACTTGTTCTGCAAGAAATCAAATTGAATAGCCGCGTCTTATCGCTCAATGAATATCAAGTGGATTCAAAATCTTTAACGATTTTTGAGGTGCCAGAACAATTTAGCTTAGAGATTAAAACAGAAATTTATCCTGATAAAAACACCGAATTGGCGGGACTTTTTCGTTCTAAAACGTTATTTTGTACGCAATGTGAAGCAGAAGGCTTTAGGCGAATTACCTATTACTTAGATAGGCCTGATGTGATATCCAAATTTACCACAACAATTTCTGCGGACAAACGTCGTTATCCAGTATTGTTATCTAATGGAAATTGTGTTGCAAGTGGCAACATAGATAACACGCGTCATTGGGTTAAATGGGTAGATCCTTTTTTAAAGCCTTGTTATTTATTTGCACTGATTGCAGGTGATTTAGTTTCTATCGAAGATTATTTTGTGACTAAAACAGGTCGTCTTGTTACGTTAAAGATATATGTAGAACGTGCAAATTTAGATAAGTGTCAGCATGCAATGGAAGCACTCAAAAAATCGATGCGCTGGGACGAAGACACCTATGGCCGCGAGTATGATCTTGATATTTATATGATTGTCGCTGTGGATGACTTTAATATGGGCGCAATGGAAAATAAAGGATTAAATATTTTTAATTCAAAATATATTTTAGCGCGGCCTGAAACTGCAACAGATGCTGACTATCAAAATATTGATGCTGTGGTGGGGCATGAGTATTTTCATAACTGGTCTGGGAATCGTGTCACTTGTCGAGATTGGTTTCAATTAAGCTTGAAAGAAGGGCTGACGGTTTTTAGAGAACAACATTTTTTGAAAGATATTTCCAGATCATCGGTTAGGCTGATCGAAAATGTTCGTACCTTACGTTCACACCAATTTGCCGAAGATTCTAGCCCAATGGCACATCCTGTGCGGCCAGAAGCGTATATGGAAATTAATAACTTTTATACTATGACGGTTTATGAAAAAGGTGCTGAAGTCATTCGAATGCTCAAAACTTTGTTGGGATGGGAAACTTTTAGGCGTGGCATGGATTTATATTTTGAGCGGCATGATGGCCAAGCAGTTACAACAGATGACTTTGTTGCCGCGATGGAAACCGTTTCTCATCAAGATCTCACGCAATTTAAATTATGGTATCAACAAGCCGGTACGCCCGAAATCACTGTACACGAACGCTTTGATGAAAAAACAAAGACTTATGATTTAACCCTGCAGCAATTTTGTCCGCCGACATCTGAACAGCCAATCAAGCACCCGATGGTTCTGCCAGTTGCGGTTGGGCTTTTGGATAAAGGGGGTAGTGATCTTTTACCCAATTCAAAGATACTTATTCTAACAGAAAAAGAACAAAGGTTTAGTTTCCCCAATATTCAACATCAGCCGATATTATCTCTATTGAGAGGATTTTCGGCACCTGTCAAAATTCATCGAGAAATCACAAATGAGCAGCTTGCCTTTTTGTTGGCGCATGATAGCGATGATTTTAATAAATGGGATGCAAGCCAAAAATTAACAGAACGTTTAATTTGGAAACTCGTTGCAGATTACCAAGCAAAACGTACTTTAGAGGCCTCTCAAGATTGGTTGGCCGCTTATCGTGCTATGATGCATGATGATGCCTTAAATCCTGCTTTAAAGGCTGAAATTTTGACATTACCGGCTATTAGTTATTTATTAGAGCTTCAGGGGGAGTTAATAACAGATATTGATGCTATTGTAGCTGTTAGAACTTTCTTGAAAAAAGCACTGGCTGAAAATTTAAAAGACGAATTTTTTAGGCTTTATAAAGCTTATGTCAGTTCTGAGCGATATGTTTATAATCCGTCGGCAGTTGCTGCTAGGACTCTAAAAAATGTGTGTTTAAATTATTTATTGTTAACAACCGATCCAGCAGGGTTAGCGTGTTGTATGCTGCAGTGGAAATCAGCCAATAATATGACGGATAAATTGGGTGTTTTAACTGCTTTATCTCATTGGCAGGGTGCAGAACGCCAAAGAGTGCTGCATGAGTTTTATGATCATTGGAAACACGATCCTTTGGTATTGGATAAATGGTTTAGAGTGCAAGCCTCTTCTGAATTACCCAGTACGCTAGAAGTTGTTAAAGATTTAATGCGACATTCTGCCTTTGAAATAACCAATCCCAACAAAGTTTATTCATTAATAGGCGCTTTTTCTGCCAATTTAGCGTGCTTTCATGAAAAAAATGGCGCAGGCTACACTTTTTTAGCGGATGTTGTTTTAGAACTAGATAAACTGAATCCACAAGTAGCATCCAGAATGGTACGAGCATTTACAAGCTGGAAGCGATTTGATAGCAGCAGACAAGAAAAAATGAAAGCGCAGTTAGAGCGGATTAAAAGCGAGAAAAATTTATCAAGGGATGTTTTTGAGGTGGTTTCTAAGTCTTTATCCTATGATAAATAGGATTATTAATTGTCCAGCTTAACCAAACCAGTGCCATTAACATCGAAAAAATCTCGTCGCTTAACCAATGTGCACCGATAAACAATCGCGGCAAGCAAAATAAAGTCGCAAATAACAAGCCTATGATGCTAATGCGTTTGGGTGCGCAAAGCAGCGTAAAAGAAGCCCAATAAATTAAAGCAAAAGCGTGTCCACTTGGAAAAGAATGTTGAGTGACTTCTTTAAGGTTCGGATTTTGTAAAGCCTGAGAGAGTTTCACAAGCGGCGTTATGGCCAAAGACGGCGAGTCTCTTGCAATATGTAACCAGTGATTAAAAATCCCTTCTTGCAGCATAAAGCCAATTTGAAAACAGATCCAAAAATACACCGTTTGTTTGATTCGCTGATGGCGTAGCACTTTTTCTTTTGTGACAAGTATTGCCCAAATATTGATCACTGCCGCAAATAATAAATTTAATTTGGTTTCGCGTCTATCATTCAATAAACCCCAAAACACTTGCCAAAAAGGTTTACTAACCAGGCTGCCGTTGAGTTTCAGAAAAACGATTTCGTCTAAATGTTGAAAGAATTGATGTGTAAGCGGATTAAACCATAGCAGCAACGCCGCTATTAGCGCAAGATGACTGATTATCCATAAAGGGCTATCAAAAAAGTATTGCGGTTGTTTCATGTGACCGTTTTTAATTCTATGCTTTCAGGCGAATAAATAAGAACATTACCCGTTTCGCCCCAATCACCTAGTACAATGCGTTTTGCAGGTTGATTATCTAAAATAAAATCGTGAATGCCGGGTTTATGTGTATGTCCATGGATAAGTGTTAAAGATTTGTGTTCTCGGAGCATTTGGTAGACGGCTTCTGAAGTGACATCCCACTGACGATGTTCTTTCTGTAACGCAACATTGTACGCTCTCCCCTTTATAGGGGGGATGTTTCTCCTTGAACTTTGGTGTCTTAGAAAGCTTGAAATTTTTTTACGCCAAGATAGAGGAAAGTCCAAGAATAAATTTTTCATAAACGGATGACGAACAAATTTTCTAAATCGTTGGTATTTGTGATCCAGTGTACATAAGAGATCGCCATGTGTCAGTACGACCCTTGTATTATATAACTCAACCACAACAGGATCTGGTAGCAGTTGGCAATGGCTTGCAACGCTAAAGCGTTCGCCAATTAAAAAATCTCTATTACCATGTATAAAATAAAGCGGAACACCACTGTCAGAAAATTCAGCTAACGCATTCATGATATTAAGATCATGTGTGTCTGTATTATCGTCACCAATCCAAGCTTCAAACAGATCTCCTAAGATGTAAAGCGCATCTGCTTGTTCGGCTTTCTCCTTTAAAAATTTTAAAAATAGCGTTGATAATTGTGGTTTATTTGCCGAAAGATGTAAATCTGAAATAAAGTATGTCGCCATTAAATTTGTTCAGCGCTTTCGATATATACTTCATCCACGGGCACATCACTATGGCCAGAACGTTGAGTTGTGGGCACTTGGCTGAGCTTTAAAACAATATCTATGCCATCGATGACTTTGCCAAACACGCAGTAACCAAATGCATCAGGTGTTTCTGCTTTAAAGTCTAAAAAGTCATTATTAGCAACATTGATAAAAAATTGTGAAGAGGCCGAATGGGGATCATTTGTTCGTGCCATGGCGATCGTACCCAACGCATTTTTTAATCCACTTTTTGCTTCGTTACGAATGGGTTTATGGGCCATTTTTTGATTCATACCTTTTTCAAAGCCGCCACCTTGTATCATGAAACCTTTAATGACACGATGAAAAAGTGTACCGTTATAAAAACCCTCGTTTACATAATTCAGAAAGTTCTGAGTTGTTTCTGGAGTGGTTTTATCTTCTAACTCAATTGTAATAGCACCTAAAGAAGTATTTAGTTTAACCATGCTCATTGTTTTTTCCCGTATAAATCGCTAGTGGACCCTCATTTGGCTCCAGCTTAGCATAATGCGACGTATTAGATAAGCACTAAATTGTGTACAATGGGCAAATGAATACGACCTTAAAAACACGTTTTGCGCCAAGTCCGACAGGGCTGATGCACTTTGGCAATCTTCGGACGGCTTTGTTTAATTACCTTTATGCTAAGCGTTTTAATGGCTCTTTTTTGCTGCGCATTGAGGATACCGACAGAACCCGCTCTGAAACACAGTATACCGATGCTATTTTAACAGATTTACGTTGGTTAGGCTTAGAATGGCAAGAAGGGCCTTATCATCAGTCAGAACGCCAAGCGATTTATAATGATCATTATGCATTGTTAGAAAAAGAGGGCCGTGTATATCCTTGTTTTTGCACGGAAAAACAATTAGCGATGACGCGAAAGGTTCAGTTAGCCTCGGGGCAGCCTCCGCGTTATCCCGGCACCTGCAAAAAATTATCTGCAGAGGCGGTTTTAGCAAAACGGGCCTCAGGATTGCCATTTACTTTACGGTTTGAAGTTCCGCAACAGTCAACCGTTGAATTTGAAGATTTGGTTAAAGGCCCTCAGCGTTTCGAAACGGATCATATTGGCGATTTTATTATTCGACGTCATGATGGTACAGCTTCTTTTATGTTTTGTAATGCTATTGATGATGCTTTGTTAGTGGTGACACACGCCTTAAGAGGGGATGATCATCTGACGAATACACCCAGACAGATTTTAATTTTACAAGCCTTAGCATTACCAATACCGCATTATGGACATTTCCCCACGATTTTAGGGCCAGACAGTAAACCCTTATCGAAACGTAATGGCAGTAGAGCAATTCAAGATTTACGAGAAGAGGGCTTTTTGCCATTAGGAATCTTAAATTATCTGGCACGCTTAGGACATTATGATGCAGATCAAGCGCTCTTAAATTTAGAAACATTATGCGCGCATTTTGATTTATCACACATTAGCAGTTCGCCTGCACATTATGACAGTGCGCAGCTTAATCATTGGCAGAAAGAGGCCATGCATCATTGCACGGCAACAGAATGTTGGCAGCAGATCTCGCCTTATGTAGCAGACCATGTGCCAGCCGAAAAAGTGCAAGCTTTTGTAGAAACCGTGCAGCAAAACTTGGTGATGCCTGAAGATGCAGTGCAGTGGGTTAAAGCAATTTTTGAAGATGTTATGGCGCTGCATTATTCTGAGGAAATTAATAAAATTATAAAAGAGACGGGATCTGATTTTTTTGAGTATGCCGTATTATTTATTAATAATAAGATAGGTTCTGAATGGACATTTTCGGCACTTGTGCGTGAATTACAACAAAAAACAGGTTTAAAGGGCAAGGCACTTTTTTTCCCTTTAAGGGCGGCCTTAACAGCAGAGCTGCATGGCCCGGAATTAGCAAAAATTTTAGATCTCATGGGATTAGAATCCGCAAAAGCCAGATTAAAGCGAGCAGCAGATTATGCTAAAAATTTATAATACCTTAAGCAAACAAAAAGAAATCTTTCAACCCTTAAAACCGGGGCATATCGATCTCTATGTCTGTGGTGTTACGCCTTATGATTATTGTCATATTGGTCATGGACGCGTTTTTTTAATTTTTGATGTGGTGATCCGTTATTTGCGCTCTATTGGCTTTATGGTGAATTACGTTCGCAATATAACGGATATTGACGACAAAATTATTAACAGAGCGCAAGAAAAAAAGATTTCTTTTACAGCGTTAACCGCAGAATTTATTGAAGCCATGAATACGGATTTTCAAAGTTTACATATACTTTCTCCAACGAAAGAGCCGAGAGCAACGGATTATATTGAAGAGATGATTCAGATAATTCAGCAATTGGTTGATAAAGGATACGCCTATGTGGGTGAAACAGGCGATGTTTATTACGATATTCAAAAATTTGACAGTTATGGATGTCTGTCGCATCGGGATTTGGAAGATTTAAAAGCGGGATCACGTGTAGAAATTAACGACGCGAAACGACATCCCTTTGATTTTGTGCTATGGAAAATGGCTAAACCTGATGAACCCAGTTGGGATTCCCCTTGGGGAGTGGGTCGCCCAGGTTGGCATATAGAATGTTCTGCGATGTCTTTAGCACATTGCGGTGAGACTTTTGATATTCATGGTGGCGGGCCCGATTTAAAATTCCCGCATCATGAAAATGAACGTGCACAATCCGAAGCCGCAACGGGCAAGAAATTTGTCAATTATTGGATGCATGTGGGGTTTGTACAGCAAGATAAAGAAAAGATGTCTAAATCTTTGGGTAATTTTTTAACGATTAGAGACTTTTTAAAGTATTATCATCCAGAGACACTGCGCTATTTTAGTATCATGAGTCATTACCGTAGCCCAATTGATTATGCTGCAGAAAATATTGATGCAGCAGGTAGAAGTCTTGCACGACTATATACAGCTTTGCGAGGCATTCCAGTCTCTACAAGAGAGACTGTCGGTATTTCTGGTTTTGAACAAAAATTTAAAAGTGCGATGAATGATGATTTTAATACACCAGAAGCGATTGCGGTGTTATTTGAAATAGCACATGAAATAAATCGACATCGTGAAATAGATCGTGAAAAAGCGAGCACGCTTGCGGCACATTTAAAAAAATTAGGTAATGTATTAGGGTTATTGTATAGCGAACCCGAAGCATTTTTGCAAAATATTAGCGGTAAAACAATCGATATAGCACCAGCAGAAATTGAACAGCTGATCGCGGCGCGTAATGAAGCTAGAAAATCTAAACAATGGGCTGAATCAGATAGAATTCGAGAACTATTATTAGCAAAAGGTATTTTATTAGAAGATACCACTACGGGTACAACGTGGCATGTGCAATAACACACGTTCGAACGATATGAAAAAGGGCAAGCTATTAGACTTGCCCTTTTTTGTTTAAGACTAGCTATTCGCTAAGATCTTATTGAGGCGCTTTGCAGCCTTTTTCTTCAAGTGCTTTTTTGCAAGCTTCATCGGTGCCACAAGCAGCCATTGCATCTGTACACTCTTTTTCAGTCATTGTTACAGCAGGCGCTGCTTGATCTGCTTTAGCAGCAGGTGCAGTTGCTTGTGCAGCAGAAGCGAATACAAACGTTGCCGCAACAGCAGCTAAAAGTACTTGTTTCATTGGTAACTCTCCAAAAGAAAATGACGTCATTAAATTACGGAGCTATCCCGATATGATCTGGAACCCCGCGGTTATTGTTAGGATCTATACTGGCTAACCGAAGTTTCCAGCACAAACCGCCAACGCCAAAGCAGTTTATCATACAATTTTGAACTGTCTAGTGTTTTTTAATGCCTTTTTAACTAGGGCTTTTAGCTATGAGAGATATAAATAGCGGGAGAGGCAGGCAGTTTAATATCGTATTTATTGAAAGCCGCTTGAATATCAGTTTGAATACTAGTTTTCAAATTCGAAAAAGAAAGTTGTTTTCCCCACACCGAGAATTGCAGCTTTAAGGCGGCTTCGCCAAATTCTAAGAATGAAAGTTCTGGTACAGGAGAAACGAGGCATAAGGTGTTTTGTTTAGCAACGTCAAACAGTATTTTTTTGAGTTTTTGTAAGTCTTCGTTAAAACCAATGTGTAACTTAATATCACACCGGCGAATGGGAAAACGCGTTAGATTTTCAAACTGAGATTTCAATAAGGACTCGTTTGGAATACGTACAAAAATATTATCTTTAGTACGGATCTTAACAGAGAGTAAGTCGATAGACAGCACTTCACCGACGGTGTCATTAATATTGACGGCATCACCGACTTGAAAAGGTTTTTCAACGATTAAAAACATGCCGCTTAAAAAATTTGAAATAGAAGTTTGTGAAGCAAACGCAACGGCAGCAGTAATAATACCTGCTGCAATGCCCGCAGCGCCTAAAATGCCGGTTACATCTATACCTGCCGCACGTAGTGGAAAGACAAAAGAGAGTATTAGTCCAATATAAAACGTAATGCGGCGTAGTAATTGCGAATGATGTGCCGAAATATGTTTTGCAGATATTTTTCCAACGAGGCTGCATAGATATAGCGTTAGCAGAATGCCAATAACGATATAAGTAGCGGGTTTTAATATAAAAAAGAAATCAAAATTTTTAACAGCATCCACAACTTGATTCACTATGAGATTGAAATCGGGTAATGAGCATGGCATAAATTTATTTCCCCATAAAAGAGCTGAACAACGCTTTAAGACCTGCTTTTACAGGAACGCGTGCAGTGTTTACCAATTGGATATCGCTGAATGGTAAGAGTGATTTTTGTGTGACCCAGGTTTCGATATTGTTTGAATTTTCTTGGTACAGGTTTAATTGTTCTGTCCAAAGTCGATTTTGTTTATCACTATAAATAGCAAGAGAAGCCAGAGGAACTTTTAATTGTTCTAAGAATAGCGTTTCTTTGCTACGGTTTTTAATGGATACGGGAATAATGGCATGGGTAGCATCCTGCGGCAGTTCTTCTAAACGCGATGAACTAGGGATGGGATTGTCGTAACAAAGTTCACCTGCTTGGGTGTTTTTACCAAACCAAGTATCCGTTAAAGTCTCTGTTGCAAATTCCTCTAGTGTGATCGGAGGGGTTCCCGCACTGATTTGTATCCACAGCGGCGCACAGGTGTAAATTAGCAGTGTTTCGCCTGCTGGAATATAGCAAGGACGATCTAAGGCACATAGTAAAGCACGATCGGGTAAGGTCGGTTTAAAAGTAATTTCATTAGAGGTTTGTGCTGCAAAGGTTTTGAAGGGTTGTTGGCCTTCATGATAGGTTGTAATATGCCATTTTTGATCAAAGCGATCAACACAGGTAACAAGCTCGCCAATTTTAAAAAAACGAGACTGTTCTTCTTCGATTAAAAAAGATCCCCACCAACATTCTTGTTCTGCTGGTAGTATTTCATCGGCTGTTGGGGTGATATTTCTTTTGACTTTTTTTTGCATAAATGGCAGCAAATTTTGAAGTTTTTTTAAGAACCAAGTTTTCATATTTCCATTATCCATTCATACGCACATAAGGTATTCGATAACAATGTTGCAACTGTCATAGGCCCAACACCGCCGGGGACAGGCGTGATAAAGCTTGCCTTTTCTTTTGCACTTTCAAATTCAACATCACCCACTAATTGCCCATTATCCATCCGATTTATGCCAACATCAATCACTATCGCGCCTGGCTTTATCCAATCGCCTTTAATTAAGCCAGGTTGTCCAGCAGCGACAACCAGCAAATCTGCATTTTCAAGGGTTTTTCTTAAATCACGCGTAAAACGATGTGCGGCAGTCACAGTACAGCCTGCCATCAGCAATTCTAACACCATGGGTCGACCGACAATGTTAGACACACCAACGACGGTTGCATCTAGGCCCTTTAAATCGATTTGGGTTGACTTTAAAAGCGTCATGATGCCAGCAGGGGTGCAGGGCCTTAAACGCGGTTTTTTTTGAGCCAGCCGTCCTAAATTATAGGGATGAAAGCCATCTACGTCTTTACCAACATGAATGTGTTCGAGTATTGGTTGAGTTTTTATGTGACTTGGTAAGGGCATTTGGATCAAGATGCCATCTACAGCGGGGTCATTATTTAGTTTGTCAATAAGCTTTATAAGTTCAGCTTGAGTGGTTGTGTCCTTAAGGCGGTAATCCTGGGAAATGATGCCTACTTTTTGGCAGGCAGCCAGTTTACGGTTAACATAAATCTGTGATGCAGGCGCATCCCCAACCAACACAACAGCAAGTCCTGGGGCGCGTTTGTCCTGTGCGATATAACTTTGAATGCTTTGGCTAATCCGCTGTTGGATCTCTTCAGCAATAAGGCGGCCATTCAGAATTTGTGCGGGCATGATGTCCTTTAATAATGGTGATCAACTAATTTAGATAAGCATCATAAGAGTTCAGGCTTAAGAAGGCAATTCTTGCGTAGAACAATGTTAAAACAATTGACGATTGTGGGTAGACGGCTAGTATGGCACAATGGGCTTCACTATCATATAGTGGTTTAAGACGACTTGTCGGGGCATAGCGCAGTCTGGTAGCGCACCTGCTTTGGGAGCAGGGGGTCGTGGGTTCAAATCCCCCTGCCCCGACCATTATTCTGGTGCCCGTAGCTCATCTGGATAGAGCATCAGCCTTCTAAGCTGAGGGTAGCAGGTTCGAGTCCTGCCGGGCACACCATCGTGTTAATGGCTAGGAACGAGATATTAGAAGTTAATGGTTGAAGTGATTTGCTTTTGTATGCAATGGCGGACGTAGCTCAGTTGGTAGAGCCCCGGATTGTGATTCCGGTTGTCGCGGGTTCGAGCCCCGTCGTTCGCCCCAGTTTTTCCTGAATAAAATCAATAGGTTAAACTTGATTTCTCCTAATGTTACTGTCACTGTTACAAAGTCCTCGCGTAAGATTTACGGGAGCTAGCGGAAAAATAGAGCGAACAATACTGTTCGTATCTTGTTGAACCGCACTCTTCCATGCAAGCTTTTTATCGTGTAAGTACGCAACTGACAATCCGCTTTTATGCGGTTCACAAACTTTGTTAGCTGCTTCATACAGATTGTTTAATTCAGCCGATGAATAATGGGTCGTAATTCGTCCTGATCGATGACCTAGCAAGTCCTGGCGATCTTCAATACCGACCCCGGCCGCTCGTAACCTACGACCAAAAGTATGCTTCAAATCATGCACACGAACGCAGGTTAGGTTTGCCCTTTTTCTCGCGTTACGCCAGGCAGTGATATTCATTGCAGTTATCGGTTTGCCTTTATAAGGGAAAACATACATTATGTGTTTCCCTCTTTGGCTTTCAATAACCGAGCGTGCTATTTGATTGCAGATGACTAAGCGATCGTCTCCATTTTTAACAAGTGCACTTGGAACAACAAATACCATCAATTCAGGTGATTCTGGGATTTTAATTTCCCAGTCCCAACGCAATTGACATACTTCTTGTTCTCGGCAACCTGTGTTAACGGCAAATAACGCCATGTTAAGGAGATGTGTTGGTAACTCTTGGAAGAGAGTATTTTGTTCATCCCAACTCAATGGATAGGGTTTGCGAAGATCATGTTCTGGTAAAAGTTTGATCTTGGGAGCATGTGCTAACCATGTTAGTCCATGCTCATCTATCCATTCACTGGCAGCAAGGTTTAATATTCGGCGAACAACTTGCAAACCATGATTAATGGTTCGTGTTTTAACACCCGATTTGCGGCGTGCATCGACGAATGCTTGCATTGATCCCATATGAATTGTTTCCAGCGATAAATCTCCAATATGTTCAACCAACAATTTAAGTCTGCCAGCATCATCTTGAATGCTACGCTTATGTTGATTTTCCATCAGAAACTTAATTGCTGCCTCCTTAAAAATGCGCTTAGGTCGTACGCCATACACTGAAGCTTGCCTTACTTCTTCTAAACGCCTGGCTAGATACTTCTCGGCTTCTTCGAGGTCGCTAGTGCCAGTGCTTTCGCAAATTCGGCGTCTAAAGACCGTTTTGTCAATTTGCCAATATTCTCCCCGCTTGAAGAGACCTGGCGTTCGTTTTCGTCCCATATTTCCAAACTCCTATTGTTGGATGCCGCGGGACGACCACTACGCTGCTTATAATGCTCTACCCAGGCATCTAAATCAAGCCTATCGAATGCGATCCCTTGAATTCCGATTGGAATTTCAGTTAATTTAGGCCGGACTTCACTGTTAAAACGATGCCTATCCATTCCTAAATAGGCTGGTATATCTCGAAGCCTAATGAGTCTTGGTAGTAACTGCATAAGCTGTCTCCATGTTGCGTAATT
>JBGAIG010000024.1:0-26429 GCA_044225595.1 Gammaproteobacteria bacterium | reverse complement strand
CCAAGAGGAATCCGAAGTTGTTTACACACTGGGAAAAGGGTATAGTGGCTGCATTTGCCTAATGGGAGCGGCATAAATCGAGAGATTTACGTGCCGTTCTGTGAGGGACTGGCGGGGAAGATCCGCCGGTCTACTCGACCGCATTACTGGGGGAAATCCAGAAATGGTAAAAACGTAGTGCTGCAGAAGACAGAAAAATCTCGGCTCAGCAGAGCAATAAAAGAGATTAATGTATTCTGTCGCGACAACCGGCACAAGAAAGTAAGCGATCAGGTGGATCGCTTAAACAAGAAGCTAGTTGGGCATTATGCCTATTTTGGAATAACTGGGAATCATAAATCGCTCCGGAGTCTGCATCACCAAACTTGCCGTCTATGGCACAAGTGGCTGAGCAGGCGATCGAGAAAGAGCTATATTCCCTGGGATAAGTTTAATTTAATACTTAAACGCTTTCCTCCGGCAAAACCGAAGATCTATCATCAGTATCAGATAAGCCATCAAGCAGCGAGACAATAGTTATGAAGAACCGGATGCGTGAATTGCGCTCGTCCGGGTCTGTGAGGGTTGAGGGCGGTAACGTCCTCTTCTACTCGGAAGTTAATAAAAATAGCTTTGAGGCTAGCCGGCATGTTGCTGTTTAAAGCATCGCACATATATTGAATCTTCGGTAAGCTCGGATCTCGTTTCTTTAGCAGATCTAACATATTTTCACCACAATGTTTTCTGCCGCTGTAAATAGATATATTTTATATTTCTCCATTCAAACACATCAATCCGGTTGTAAACCTTTTCCGATTTTAAGGATTTCTTGTCCAGTCCTTTGTTAGCTTGAATAACCGATTTGATTCGTACTTTTGTATCTGTCCCATGTCTTTAAACGGCCATTGGCGCCCATCTTTTCCATATGATTAAACTGGATAATAACCCATTACCAACGTCCTCTATCTTATCATTGTCACTGTCCCGATAATAACGCAACTAAATAATTTGATAAACTCAAAACGATTATTAGGCACCTTAAAAAATATTTATGGACATAGCTCTGCTTTAAAAAACCAGATCATATTTTTTCAGCACGCATCTTCAGCGGTATACAAACTTTTATCACATAAGTTACAACTGCAATTTCAAGGTATATTTATTTGCTTTAGCAAAAACTTTGTCTAATTTTGCTCTTATAGCTGGAAGCCAGCTTTCGGTTGCCTGACGTCATCCTCTGAGACAGGGATCACCCAGTCATTAAGCATTCTCTGTGGATCATGAAGCATTTGTATTTTAATATTAACCTACCATGATTAGGCGCATGTTTTTGGTTTTGTTTCGAACAGGCACTTTGGTTATGGGAAGAGCTATTATCTGGCAGGTTCTGATGCAGGCAATTCAGAATCGACATTATCATCAGCTAGTTATTCTTCATTATTCTTATCTTTTTCACTGCTCCAGACTTATAGGCGCCATCTTTCTTGTTACGCTTTTCGGTACTACTGTAGCATTTTTTCTTAATTTTGTGAATGCTAATATTCTTTTGTTCTACGTAATTGTCAATATGACATACATTAAAATGTTGTTCCTTTTAAAATTTCTGCATCTTTCTCAGACATGCTGGTTCTTAGTTCAAGTAATGTGATCTTTAAGCTAAGTTCTATTGGTACACGGGTTTCTTCATGCTATCAATACATTTCAAATCCTAAATACTGAATTGAATATTGTACTAAAATTAGATGTAGATGCAAATAAATTTTGAGAGCCCAAGTTGAATTATTTCTATTTCCCCAATAACACAGGCATGAATTCATTTCTAGGCACTTTTACCGGAAAGACACGCGCGCCACGAGGCGCGCGTAAGGTTGCAAGCAGAAAGGCTTGCCTCGACAAAACTTAGCCAGTGGTCGAGTATCGAGTCTTGCGCGATAGGCGGATGCCGAAAGGCAGAACAAGTATCGTGAAGCGTAGACAGAGAGTCAATAGGCTATAACGGAAGTAAACGGATTTACCTCGAAATTCCGGTTTATATGAGGTCGCTGACCCCTAAGTGTCTAGGGGGAAGGCAGCAAGAACTTTGCGATTTGGCAAGCAAAGAGAAGGCCTCCGGGGTTTGAACCGATGGCATGTTGGCAACGCCTTACGCTTGAACGTGGGAGGCCCGATGAGATCGGCAAGGAAGCCGTACACACTGACAAGCCTAACAAAGTAAGGAGGTGTGAAAGTCTCAGCGGGAGTCGGATGATCTGATAGTACTCTGAATTCGGGAAAGCCGAGTACAGGGGGAAGCGGATCACAACATTGGGATCTTTTAATGACACCATAATCCCTTATTCAAAGAAGGGAGGGGTCCTTTATACAATGAGAGGAGTCAACCTATTATGCGAGTAGGCATTGAAAGAATAGCAGAGAAAGCGCGAGCAGATAGAAAGCTGCGCTTCACATCCCTTGCGCATCATATCGATCGAGAAAGGCTTTGGGAGCACCTGAATAAGATTGCTGCCAGCACAGCGGTGGGTATTGATAAGCAGGATAAAGAAGCGGCCAAAGCGAATTTCGCAAACTGGGCAGACGGAATGATAGATGCGGTGCATAAGCGGAGTTATAAAGCTCCGCCATCACGCAGGGTTTACATTCCAAAGCCAGGGAAATCAGAGAAGCGGCCGATTGCAGTGCCCACTGTTTCAGACAGAGCTTTGCAAAAATCGGTTGCAGAAGTTCTGAATGCGATTTACGAAAATGATTTTCTGGAGAATTCGTTTGGCGGTAGACCAAATAGAAGTGCCCATCAAGCGGTGGCAACACTGAGCAAGGCGCTTACCTATCAGAAAGTCAATTATGTTTTTGAGGCAGATCTCAAAAATTTCTTTGGCAGTTTGAACCAGGATTGGGTAGAACGTTTTCTGTCGCTGCGCGTCGGAGACCCGCGGATACTAATCTTGATTAAGAAATGGTTGAAAGCGGGCGTAATGGAAGGAAGCGAATGGCAGGCGACCAAAGAAGGGACAGTACAAGGAGGCTCGATTAGTGTATTAATCAGCAACCTCTATCTACATTATGTATTAGACTTGTGGATAGAAAAAGTCGTTAAACCAAGAATGCGTGGAGAAATCCATTATGTGCGTTATTTGGACGATTTTGTGTTGTGCTTTCAATATGAATCGGATGCTAAACGCTTTCAAAAATCACTGAGTCAACGACTGAGTAAATTCTCATTGACGCTAGAAGCGAGTAAAACGAAACTGATTGAGTTTGGACGTTTTGCAGAAGCGAAAGCAAAAAGGCAAAATACAAAACCTGAGACGTTTTATTTTCTAGGATTCAGTGTGCCGCAGCGCAAACAAGATGGAGGTGCAGTATGCATTAACAGCTTGTAAATAAGCTTTATAAATGATGAAGGTAGGCCCTTCGAAATCGGGTTTCAGGACCAGGTTTCAAACCACTCCAAGCGGCTGCTGGTCAAAAGCGGTGGTCATGAGCGTTGGAAAAGCTGATGCGTCAACGGTGCTAGACCAAAGAGACGAACTAACGTAAACCATTGAAGAAGCGTCAGTTGGAAACAATGTTATCAAACTAGGTGTTTGGTCTACTGGGATCAACCCGCAAAAGGCCTGATTATTATGGGTGATGTCGCGTAGAGATGGCGTGGAGCCATGATCTGAGCGTTTGCAAGAACTGCAGGAACCAGACCTTGATGCTAATGGAAATTGCGGTAGGGCTTATCAACGCCAAAATTGCAGATGCAAGAACTGGGGCGGAGCAACCCGTAATAGTGATGAAGTTGCTTAATGGCGATGGAGCAGGGGGTTGCGTTAGGTGGTTTTAATCAAGATGCAGCTCACCAAAGAGGAGAATTTTGAATAAACAAATCATTGCCTATCGAAAAAGTCTAGTGATGGAAGCCTTTAAACTGGTTAGAAGAAGCAAATGCTGGGGCTGCTGGTGTAGACGGGCAGTCGATAGCAGGCTTTGAAGCAGACTTGAAAAAATAATCTTTATCAACTATGGAATCGTATGTCATCTGAGGAGCTGTACACCGATGCTTTGGTAAAGCCTTGGTTCCAATACAAGAAAACAGGAGGTGAGCGCATTTAGGTGTGCCCGCAGTAGCGGATTGCTGCGTGTGGTTGAGATTAACGAAAACTGAACCATGCGTTGAACCCTATTTTCTACCAGACTCTTGCGGATGCTCGTTATCTCAATCGGCTCTGAATCTGTAGGCTACACGTAACGATGTTGGCAATGTAGATAATTGGTAGAATATGATATCCGCAGTTTTATTTGATAATTTGAGCCAGATGCTGTTTAAAAGCGGTTAAGAAACACACGGATAAATGGTGATACTTTACTGTAGAGGCAGTGGATGCAAGCACTATACAAATTGCAGCAGTGATGTACGGGAAAAGAAGCAAAAAGGTATATCATAAAAAGGGTCGGTAATAAGCCCCGTGTTACGGTAATCTATTTTTACACTATGTGTTTGATGTTGGATGAAAGGGATATACCGCCCTTGGTGTCGCGCCGATGATGAGTTTAGTTTTTTAGTACTGTAGAGGCTCAGGATTATTAGCTGGGCTAGAACGACGTTTTAAAAAGTGTGGACTCGAACTTCATCCAGATGAAACAAGATTATTCTGAATATGAAGGAAAAAGCTTTTAATATAGAGGTTTAAGTTTTTGGGATGTTATGAAGACGGTTAGTGAAGAACAGCAAAGACAAAGCGTGTTTGTTAGTTTTTTACGCCAGCAGTAAACAAGGAAACACAGAAATCTGATAAAACATAACACGTGCAATAGATCTGAGGAATCAGGCAGATCTGAGTCTTGAACAAATAGCGGTGATATTCCGTCAAATTTTCTGCAGGTTGCGGATCGAGTACTATAGCGAATGTGCCGTCAGAACTTAATTTACGCATTATGCATTTCAATAGTACCATTAATGGCGTGGCTGGTCGCAAAGTATGAAAAGCTTAAAGGGCATAAAACAAGGCAGGAAAACTCGCAGCAGACATAGCCAGAATCCGAAGTTGTTTGCGGAAGGTATAAGTGGCTGCATTTGCTAAGCAGAGGGCGGCGCCGTCGAAGTTGCAATGCCGTTCCTGTGAGAGGACGGCAGGAGATCGCGGTCTGCTGAAACATTCTGCAGCAGAATCGATGTAATCGTTTAAAGTAAGTGAAAACCGAAAAGACGCGTTTAAGGCGTGGGTATATTGCAAGATAGAGGATGTACTGAGACGAATAAGGCATGAGTAGTCGATGAACAGCAGAGCAAATTAATACTGATTTTAATCGGACACTTTCGCTATTATGGAATAGCGAACAACTGGCAATCAATTAATGGCTTCTATTATTTCACGGTGAAATACTGGCGAAAGATGCTAAGCTCACGAAGCCAAAACGGGAAAGTAAATTGGGAGCGATATAATCGGCTTTTAAAACGCTTACCACTCTGCAAGCCACGAATTCATTTGCCATATAGCAAAATGACAGCAATGGCTTGTTTGTAAAACCAATGTTGAAGAGCCCATTGCGGGAAATCTGCACGGTGGGTTCTGCGAGGTAGGCGAGATCACGTCAGATCTTGCCTATACTCGACATTCATTGTTTAGAGCCGCAATCACAATATTGCCATTTTTTGGCTTTATAGAACCATCAACTACTAAAAGATCTCCTTCTTCAATACCGGCTCCAATCATAGAGCTTCCTTCGACCTTAACCAAAAATGTTTTTTCAGGATGTTTAACTAAATATCGATTTAGATCTAAAGAACAGTCAATCTGATCATCTGCCAAAACCGCTGAACCTGCTGCAATTCGTGAAGCATAGAGAGGAATCTCAGATGAAATGGCATCATTATGCTGAAGGTTCGGTTTCAATAAACTAAGCTTTGGTTTTTGTCCCTCATGTCTTATCAACTTTTTTCGAATAAATGCTTTATATTTTGCTGGAATAACATTCATTAACTCATTTACAAATTGTTCTAAAGTACCTTGTGCCCTTTGTTGTTCTAAAGCGTATTTACCCGCATATAAAATAGCCAGAAATTCGTCTTCGGAAAGATTTAGCATTTTTAGCGGTTCTTGTTTTAGATCTGTATTTGACATCAGCCCCTCCTATTTCTCATAAAAATAAATCATCATTTTTTTGATTGTTTTTTGGTAACCTATCCTTTGTTTAGAAATAATCTTACAATTCTAATGTCTGTATAAGAGTATTTACCTTCAAATTTTTCATATATCGGTTTTAATTTTCCATCTTCAGATTGATTAAATTCAGAAAGAATAATATGAAAATCTGTTTCTGCAATCATCTTTTTTAAACCTTCTATATCAGCAGTATCAATTTGTTTTAAACCCTGAAGTTTTTCTATATGATTAATGACTGTACCCATTGAAATGCTGCGCTGTTCAGCTATCGATGCAACTGTTAGATTTCTCTTTAACATTTCTAAGGTTATCATGTGAGTAGCTCTTGAATATCTTGATTTTTTTGCATGGCTTCTCTCTTTTATGCTTGTATTTACTTTTTCTTTAAAGCCAAATCGTTCTATGAGCGTTTTCTTTTGATAATCTTCTATTTCTTTTTCAGATAAGGTTTGTAAAAATTTAAGTGCAATATCCGAATCATTTTTAAAAATAGTATCGTGTTGAAGAATTTTAGGATGCACTTTTAAGGCTAATTCATTTAAATTCATCAATTTTAGTCCGTCTAAACTGCGGACTCTTGATAATGCAACATATCCCATGCCCAATTCAAAAACGTCCCCTAAATCCATCTCCACTGCATCCAGTGTCATACCTTGACTTTTGTGGATCGTAATTGCCCAAGCAAGGCGCAGAGGTACTTGGGTAATGGTTGCAATCACCATTCCATTTTCTTCATATTGCCATTCTTCCGGTAAAGCTAAAACGCTTCTATTATCATCGGTAATTTTCAGGATAGTTGTCGCTTAATGTGAAACGAATTGCCTCACGAACCCTACAATAACGAATCACAAAAAATAAAGCAAGGATTTTTTTAAAAATAAATTGAATGTGTGGATGATGCTACGCAACGTTTTGATAAATCTGATGCATAACCCGTGGAAAATCAGCGAAGACCAGTAACCAATCAAAACACAACAAAGATTTCAAACGGGTTATTCACAGATGTTATCAACACTTCATCCACACATAACCTTAAATTTTACAATAATCAATTTAAAATAAATTAAAACTGATAGGTTGCTGAGCCTTCAGTATTATTACGCCGCTTTAAGCGTATGTTTTGGATTCAAATAAACTGGGCCAACAGCTTCCCAATTACGTATCTTACGAGACCAACGGTTCGGATGCCGTTGTCTTGCAATTTCATACACCCGAACCCTATCTTCTAAAATAGTTTTGTCTAACCCTTGATGACGTGCCATGGGCGTAACAAAATTGATGCCACTATGTTGGTGAAGATTATTGTACCAATAAACAAAGTTTATCACCCAAGCCTTTGCATCTTCGATAGAAGCAAATGGCTTACTCGGATATTGCGGACAATACTTCAAGGTTTTAAATAAAGATTCAGAGAAAGGATTATCGTTACTAACAGAAGGTCTACTAAAAGAAGGCATAATCCCCAATTTTTGCAACATTGCCAGCATCGTGCAACCTTTCATAGGGCTTCCATTATCTGAATGTAAAGCCACTTCCCCAGCCTGAACACCTTCCTCAATATAAGTTTTAGAAACAACGCTTGCAGCGTGTTCAGCAGATTCTTCTTCGAAAATATCAAACCCAACAATCTTGCGGCTAAAAATATCTAAAAACAAATACAGATAGAAAAACTTACCTGCAATCAATGTTGGCAAATACGTAATATCCCATGACCACACTTGATTCGGCTGGGTGGCTATCAATTCAGCCGGTTTGTGGTGCTTTTTTGCTCGCGATATACCACGATGCGTTAACTGATTTTCCTGCTTCAAAATTCTATAAAAACTAGATTCTGATGCAATATAAATGCCTTTATCAGCTAATTTAGGAACAATTTGGCTGGGAGGCAAATTACAATATTCAGCAGAATTTGCTGCCTCTAATACTTGCGTACGCTCAGCCTCTGTTAATTTGTTGGCGGGTTGTGTTATTGGCCCGCAGCGTCTATCTGCAAGATCTTTTTCCCGTTCCCAGCGTTCTAATGTCCGAACTGTAATGCTTAATAATTCACAAGCTAGCTTTCGGCGGCTCCCAGCTTGGCAAGCTTCTTGGATCAAGCTAATAGCCGCCGCTTTATTCTCAACCGCTATTAACCGTCCTCGCTGTCCCCCCAAATTAAGTTCGCTTTTTTTTTCAAGACAAGCAAGGCCGATGTTTCTGCTAATGCTTTTTCTTTCCGATTTAATTCTTTTTTAAGCTGCTTGATTTCGGAAATATATTGACGATTTTCTGATTTCTGCTCCTTTGGTGAGCTAATCCCAGTCAACATTTGCGTTTTCCATTCATCCAGTTCATGCGCATAAAATCCGTGTTGACGGCAATAGGCGCTTTTTTCTTCCGCTGTCATCCTTAAGGTATCAGAGACAGCCTGAAGCTTTGCTACAGCCGATTTATCTTTGGAATGCTTCGGGGTGACACTGTTAGATTGAATAGGTTGTTTCTTACTCATCGTGATCCAAGTTATTAACGTAGGGTAGGGAATACCAGCTCTTCGGGCTAATTCTACAGTACTAGGGGCATTAGGGGAAAACACTTTAGCTAATAATTTCTCTTTGAACTCTTTCGAGTATTGTCTGCATTTACGCATAGTAGGACTCCATTATCGCCCCACTAAGTTAGTTAATTCAGAGGCGACAACTTTCCTGAAACAGGGGGTCATAAGTTCTAACAAGAGGCCAACCTTCCTGTTTATCAAAACCGATAATAACTCCTCTGGTGCCATTAACATATTTACCTTCCATATGATTCTTGATAAACATCACTTCCGCGCCTATCTTTAGTTTTAATATCTCCTGGGCAAGACAAGATTTTTTTAAGCCATTTACTAAAGCATTGAAACCATAGGTTGTCATATTAAATATTTTTTCATCGGTGCGAATAGCGGTTAGTTCAGATTCATTAATTGCATCTACATTGATATTGCGAGAATATAATTTAGTAGCTTTTGTCGCACCTTTTGGTTCTTTTTTATAACGCGTTCGCAATGGAATTTTAGTATGTTCTCCAGTTGTGCCTCTTTGTATGTCTTCTAAAATAGTCAATAGAGGATCGTTACCTTGCCGGTGTTGTTCTTGCAGATAACAAACATGAAAGTTTCCATTTTTCCAAGCACTGGCTTCAAAGGCAAACTGTATTTCCTTTGATGAAGCGGAAGACACGGGTGGCAGCTGGAAGAAATCACCGCACAGGATCACTTGAAGGCCGCCAAAAGGCTTATCAGGTTTCAACATATGACGGGCAATAGTATCGACCATATCGAGCTGATGCTGGTGCAGCATTGATATCTCATCAATAATTAGTGCCTTAGTATTTTGATAATTGCGTTTTATTAAATTTGCTGTCAGTATTTTTTCCAAATCTTTTTCATTAATGTTATCTTTTATCCCAATGCCAGACCACGAATGTATGGTGACACCTTGCATATGCGTTGAGGCTAATCCTGTGGAGGCAGTCACACCGATTTTTACGTTGTGATTCTTAAGATAACGGATATACTTATTCAATAAGTGAGTTTTACCGCTGCCAGGAGCGCCAGTGAGAAAAATATTTTTCCCCATTTTCATTAAATTAAATGCTTCATCTTGTTTCATAAAACGACTTCTTCATTTTTCATATGGATTAACTGCTATATTCCATTTCTATAAATGAACTAAGCGCAACATTTCCTTCTATGACATAAAATAAACAAGAATAAGAAACTCTCCACTGGTGGTTACCAGATACTAAAACAGTCGCAGTTCTTGGGTTTAATTTCTTTACCAGGCCATAAAGCGTAACACCTTCTTTTGTAACAAAACCTACGCTTTCTTCAACCTTTAGGGTTAGTCTGTCTACCTTATTTGTTGGCTTTAAAAAGTTATCAGACAATTCATTAATATTGATTATATAGATTGGGATCCGCCATCTTGTTCCATCCTGATGATTTTTTACTGATACATAGGTTCGTCCTATATCCATGATGGTTCCTTTTATATGATTGTTTGAGGTTTCATCAAAATAAGTGATTTCTTGATTAATTTTAAGCTTCATTCGGATTTCATTTAATCTGAGAGGATCTTCCAATATTTTAGAAATAAACCTCCTGAGTCTATATAAATCAAATAATGAAGCATTTTTTAAAGTTTCAATCATGTTAGCAATATCCATTAAAATACCCCTAAATAAACGCTTAAATTTAGATCATATTTGTATGTCATTCACCATATATCCCATAGCCCGATAATTTTTAAGGCGCTTCTGAAACATTTTATTTAAAAGAGGAACCTTTTGATCAACA
Organism: Gammaproteobacteria bacterium; assembly: GCA_044225595.1. Classification (GTDB taxonomy): domain Bacteria; phylum Pseudomonadota; class Gammaproteobacteria; order UBA6186; family Azoamicaceae; genus CADEGZ01. Next base: position 15,986 of record JBGAIG010000024.1, on the reverse strand, counting down.
TAATCATTGACAATAATATCTTTTTTCTGTTCATGTATTCGATGAAGCCGGCCAACATATTGCTGCAGCGTACCTTGCCATGAAATCGGAAGCGTTAAAAATAAGGTATCTAATCTAGGATCATCAAAGCCTTCGCCAATATAGCTACCCGTTGCAATAATCAACCTTTTCTCATCGGGTCTTAAACTTAAAATTTTCTGAAAAATCTCATTTCTTTTTGTCTGTTTCATGCCGCCTCTTAATATAAATACATGCTCCACTTTATGCCTAAATTGTTCTGAAAACCATTCTAAATGCTGAATTCTTTCTGTTAATAGTAATGGTGTTCTACCTTGCTTGAGTGCTTCTAAAACATCTTTTAAAATGAGAGTGTTTCTGCTGTCATCATTTACTAAAAGCGCATAAATGTCCGACATATTTTTAACATTATCGTTAGGCAGTTCAAAGTCTGTATTTCTGATTTGCACTGTATGTTTCATTTGAGCAGCCATAATCTGAGACTTGCTGCTGACTCTGAAGCGAATGTCACCGCATTGCATTAAAATAATGGGATGGCGGCCATCTTTGCGTGTAGGTGTCGCTGTTAATCCCAGAACATATCGTGCTTTTACCTTCTTTAAAACATTTTCAAATCCAACAGCGGCTACATGATGGCATTCATCAACAATCACTTGACCGTATTCTGTTACTGCCTCTAAAACTTCTCCTTTTTTATGGAGACTTTGCAAGGTGGCTATATCTAAAAGACCTGTTATTTTTTTACGACCCCCTCCAATGATCCCTATGGATTTTGGAGAAAGATTTAAAAAAGAACATAATCGTTCAATCCATTGTTTTAAGAGTTCCTTCCGATGCACTAAAATTAAAGTGTTTGTTTTTCTCTCTGAAATAATTTTAGCGGCTATAACGGTCTTGCCGAAACCTGTAGCCGCTGCCAAAATACTAAAATCTTGAGATAGCATTGCTCTCAAGGCCTTGTTTTGATCTGCGCTTAAGTTACCATGAAAATCAAAATCAATTCGCCTCCCTTCTTGAACTTCAAATCGAGTGGTTGTTTTGATATGATAGTGTTGTAATAATGCTAATAATTTTTTTTCACAGCCTCTCGGTAATCCAATATATTTTGGAAATTGTTCGTAACATGAAATAATTCTAGGTTCTGCATAAGTTGATAGTCTCATCCTTTGCGCTTTATAGAATTCAGGGTTTTGGAATGCAGCAATTTTTTTAATTTGATTAATCAGCAGGGCTGGGAGGTTGAGGTGAGGCACATATAACAAATTACTCAGGATCAGTTCTAAATGATCTGGTAAGGGTTCTGCAATACTGGGGAAGTTCACTGTTTGTTTGGGGGTGACCCAAGGATCTGCTTGTTCCTCTTCAGGACTGCTGTTTAAAATATCTAATGTACTCCCTTGTTGATTTAATTTTTCTATTAACGCTAAAATTCCCTGTTCATTAATAGGGTTGATAGACGACAAAAATATCCAGGGATCTGGATAAGGCTTTAAGTTCTCATCTAAAAATATACTATTTCCTGCTTTTCGCCGGTTTCCTTGTAAGGGTAGGGCAATCAAATTGCCAAAACCTCCTTTTGGCAATGTATCTTGGTTTGGAAATAAGCGATCATAAGAATTAAAGCCGATGCTGGGGTTTGTTTTCATCGTGTGGCTTAAAAGCCCAGTGCCTAGTATTCTTGCAAGCCGAGCAGAAATCGGATCAGAGAAAAAAATCCAAACATGTGCGCCATTCCCAGATTGTGAACGTTCTAATGCAACTGGTAATACGAAATCTTGACAGGTTTTAAAAAAGGCGAGTGCATCCTCTTGCCAGGATGCTTTGTCGAAATCAATCGCTAAAAAATGGCAAGTTTCATTTTTTTGCAAGGGGTATACGCCGATCATGTGATGCCCTGCTAAATGACGATGGATCACCTTATCTGTGATGGGCAGCCATTGACTAAATTGGCATTCGTTACATTTAATGTTTGGCTTTCGGCATACCCGGCGATCCCATTCATTAGCACAAGCGGGCGAATAGCCTGTCTTCCCCTGTTTGTTTTCCCATCTTAAAGCATAAACATCCTGCCGTCCCTGAAATAGCTTAGAAAATAAATCAATTTTTTCTGATATTGTAAGATTATTTCCAGCTTTGGTTGTTTTCTGATTAATGGTCTGTATTTTTGTTCTGAGATTCGAGGTATCTTGAGGGAGAATAATGGTTTGTTTTTCATCTATATTGAGTAATTTTCGTAAATATAAATTTTCAAGCTTAAGACGTTCATATTCCAATGCAAATGGAAGTTGACACCTCTTTTCATTTGTCGGATCAATTTCAAGCACAATTGAAATATCCTGAAAAATTCTGATTGAATACAAAATTCAGTTTTGGACTTTAGCATGCTTCTTGATGGAGCATAGCTTTTTCATTAAAGCATTATAAAGAGCTTATTACTTTTTGTATATAGATAATAGGTTTTTTAAGTGCTAATCATCAAAAAGTGATTTATCAATTCTTATTTTTTATTCTAGTTCCTGTGTAAATCCTGTTAGCGGCGTTATGTTTGATGGATATTTAAATGTGCTGAACTCTGCAAAATAGTTTGTTGATCTTTTCGTCTTTCTTAAAGATATAGGCACTCTGTCTGATGCGTTGACATGAATGTCTTTGAATAAAGCTAGTTTAAAAACTATTTAGCGGTTAAAAACCCGAGTCGACGAATTTTTGATTATTGTATGATAATCAATCACCTAAACTTACGTACAATAATGACAAATCTTGCAACGGCTAGAGAACGGTAACTTTGTATTGAATCCAAGCAATTGGGAGGGGTGCTCGCAAGATCACCTAACTTGATCCGAAGTAGGATGCTGGAAGAAGCAAATGCTGCAGGTAACTCTGTAAATATCGGTATATGCTGATTTTATAGAGTATCAATTGGCGCATGCTATTCATGATCCAACTTGTCATAAAAAGTGATTTTTGAATGAATGTTTTACCTTGTGGCAATTGACATACTGTATTAGAAAATTACGTTGTAAATATCATAGATACTCATTTTTTCCAAAGTTTTCAACCTTCTCAAGATGATCACCTTCCCTTATAAAAGTTAAATGAGCGAAATGTTATACGTGCTAAAATCCTAATAAATAGTTGGCTAGCTAGCATTAAATTGTAATGTAGCCGATTTAACATTTACTGTTTACTGTGGCAGACGGCTGCTAAAAAGTGAGCAAAGATTGTACGGCTTTTATTTCATTAGTGACAGAAGTTTTAGTGTGTAAATAGTATAGATCTTCATTCTTGATCAAAGGTATTTGCTTTGGAGTCATGATCGCTAAGGTCGGTAGCGGGTGCAGCCCGCCAAATCCTCCATGAGCAAGTCACTCCTATCGCTACTGTGATTTCAGTGATACACAGTAGTGCATAGTAGTGTACAGTGAGACACAGTAGTACACAGTGAGACACAATCTAATAAATTAATATTTGTTGCTGTTTCTTTTTTACTAGTTTTTTTGAGTATTTCTGTTTTTAAATTTTTTGATTCCTTTTTGCTTAAAGGTCACTGATAAATATCGTCTTCTAAATTCTTCATGTGGAAGTTAGTTATTGTCACTGTGATTTCAGTGATGCACTGTAGTGCACAGTGAGACACAGTAGTACATAGTGAGACATAATGTCATAAATTAATATTTGTTGTTGTTTCTTTTTTTACTAGTTTTCTCGAGTATTTCTGCTTTTTTTTTTGAATTGAATTATTCATTAACTTCGAATAAAATATATTTTAATTTGAGAAGCATAGGGATTGTGAGTGCGAGGTTTTTATGAGACAGCCAAATAAAATTATAAAAGCCGGAATAGCTAGAGCAGAATTAGAATTAGCAAAACGCCAGGCTGACAGGTATTTTGCAGATTATACGCATTGGATAAAAATGTCATATTGGACATTAGATGAGGGTGTCGCATTACTGCTTGGTTTAAATCCAAAATATACTTCTTGGGATTTAATGAAACAGTTTTTAGATACGCCTGATACTGTTCCAAGGGATTATTCAGATCTAAGAGATATTGTTTTAAGGGCACAGGCTGCACAAAAAATAACTGATCCCGTTTTACCGCTTATTTTTATCGAATGGGCGGCAAGTGCAAACATTGAAATTTCGCCAGATCTACAAGAACAAGCAGGTATCATGAAAAATATAAAAATGCCTGCTGATACAGAAAAGGACGACTTTTTAAAAGAGATAGCCATGCTTCAAAATAAAATAAAGGTATTGGAAGCTTCAGTTTGGCAAGGCTTTGATGAGAAAAAAAGCACTTATTCAAAAGAGCTGGCTATCGCGGTTGAGGCACATGATGCGGTTAGTAAAAACTGGAAAAAGGGCAGCAGCGTAAAACAACAGTTTTGGGTCTGGCTTGAAGAAAATCATCCTGGACTGTTAGATTCAGAAAAGACGCGTATCTCAGTGATTTGTAATTGGCAGAAAGAGGGCGGGGCGCCTGTTACGCCTTCAAAATAACCTACCTACCCCCTCCCAAAAAACCTCCTTAATTTCGCACCAAATAAAAAAACCTACCATACCCATTTCTCTCTATAATTATAGGGGTTTTCGTTAACCTACCTGCCCTTTTTTTAGATAACCTATATAACCCTTATGCCATTTTTTTTTCCAAAAATAACGTTTTAAATAAAAGCATGTTTAACCAATTCCCAAACGGGACTAGGAGCTTTATATGAATGCAATTTTAAGACTTTCAGCTGTCAAGAGCCGAACGGGTTTGTCTCGTTCAAGTATTTATCTGCGTATGCACCAAGGCACATTCCCCAAACAAATTTCATTAGGCGGCAGGGCTATTGGCTGGATAGAAGGTGAAATTGAAGCTTGGTTATCAACTCAAATAGAACGCAGCCGGGCTGCAAAGAAATAGCGGCAGGGGTACGAAGATATTAATTAAACCATTAGCGTTGGAGTGCTTATCATGAATGACACGATTAGACAATTTTATCATGCAATACGGTTGGCAGGTTTAAAGCCGCCAGAAACTATTTGTACGGATGGTCAACTGCATCGTTTTGGAACTTCTGAGAAACCAGGCGACAAAGCAGGTTGGTATATCCTTTATGGGGATGGGATCCCTGCTGGAAGCTTTGGTGATTGGCGAACCGGCGTAAATTACAATTGGCATGCAGATATTGGCAGAACATTCACTGAGAAAGAAAAATTAGAACACCAAAAAAAGCTTGATACTATGCGCCAAATACACAAAGCAGCAGAAGAAAAAAGGCACAATGAAGCTGCTAGACAAGCCGCAAGCCTTTGGAATGCTGCTATCGAAGCACCAGCTAATCATCCCTATCTGCTACGAAAAGGTGTTGAGGCTTACGGATTACGGGAACATAAAGGCAGATTGATTGTACCTGTTAGGATTCATGGATTAATTCAATCTTTGCAATTTATTGATTCAAACGGCAATAAACGTTTTTTGTGCGGTGGGAAGCTGAAAGGTGGTTATTTTGGTATTGGTACACCAAAAGACATCATTTGCATTTGTGAAGATTATGCAACGGGCGCAAGCATTTTTAAAGCAACTGGATATGCGACCGCTGTGGCGTTCAATGCCGGAAATCTAATATTAGTGGTTAAGGCATTGCGTAAAAAATTTCCTGAGTACCGATTAATTTTATGTGCTGATGACGATAGTTGGACGACTGGTAATCCAGGGTTAAAGAAAGCCCGAGAAGCAGCTAGCATGGTTGGCGCTTTATTGGCAATTCCCCACTTTGGAGAAAACCGTTCCCCAGGATTAAGCGATTTTAATGATTTGCAAAAACACTTTGGCGTGGAAGCGGTAAAACGCATTATTAGTGAAGTTGCAGAACCAAACGGTGTCAAACTTATCTGTTCAACGGAGATCCAATCAAGGGCAGTCGCTTGGCTTTGGAAAAATTGGCTAGCTCTCAGTAAATTCCATATTTTAGCAGGAACGCCTGGCACTGGAAAAACGACGATTGCCTTAAACTTAGCAGCGATTATTTCCCGTGGAGGCCAATGGCCGGATGGCACTCAATGTGAATCACCAGGCAATGTTTTGATATGGTCGGGTGAAGATGATCCAGAAGATACCTTGTTACCTCGCTTGTTAATGCACGATGCCGATCAAAAGCGAATTTATTTCATTAGTGATGTTGTCGAGAATAACATAACCAGAGTGTTTGATCCTGCTTGTGATATACCTAAGCTATATGAAAAAGCGGCCAAGATGGAGTCGGTTCGTTTAATTATTATTGATCCCATCGTCAATGCCATTTCCGGCGATTCTCATAAAAATGTCGAAGTGCGGCGGTCTTTACAGCCATTAATAGAGCTGGGTAAAAAATTAAAGGCTGTCATACTCGGTATCTCTCATTTTAGCAAGGGAGGAACCCTAGGACGCGAACCTTTAGAGCGCGTTACGGGATCAATCGCCTTTGGCGCATTAGCTAGAATCGTATTGGCCACTGCAAAAGTAACTGGTTCCAATGGAGAAGAAAAACGTGTATTAGTACGCGCTAAATCTAACCATGGCCCTGATGGTGATGGGTATTATTATCACATTGAACAAAAAGAACTTGAAATGCATCCCAATGTATTTGGATCGCAGATCATATGGGGGGAGGTTATCCAAGGAAATCCACGCGATTTATTAACCGATCCAAACGAGTTGCGTACACCAAAACCGCAGTCTGCCCTAAGCGAGGCAGTCGGTTTTCTGAAAGAGATCCTTGCAGACGGGCTTGTCGATAACAGAACCATTACTGAAAAAGCAAAGGAACTCAGTATTAATTATTCAACTTTACAGAGAGCTAAAACACTCTTAGAGATAGAAGCGGTACGTGAAGGCTTTGGCAAAGGGAGTGTTTGGAAATGGTGCTTGCCGTCGAAGATGATCAAAAACCTCGAAGATGATCAGTTTGAAAAGGTTGAAAACATGGAAAAAAATGATCATCTACTATTGGATTTAGCCCGAAAGCATCCTGCGATGATAGAAGGCTGTAAGCTTTCAGACATCCTCTTGCATGCGATACCGGAAGATTATGAAGACTTAAAAGACTCCGCAATATTAGCTTGCTTAGCACGGTCGCTTAAAAAATCAGGCAAAGTCAAGGTTTACAACTAATGTCAGTTTTGGACTTATTAGGATTAAAAAATGACTTACAAAAAACGAAAAGTACTTTGTCAAAATCCCATTATCAATCTCAACAACAGGAGTAAGTAATATGAAAGCAATCAATGTTCGATTTAATGTTCGTTTTGATGTGTATCAATTGGAACACTTAAAAATACAAGCAAAAACGCGGGGCACAGAGGCTACCGATTATGTGCGAGAATTAATAGAAAAAGAGAGGCAAGCAGGGCATTTTTTAAACTATTTTAAAGCCATGGATGAGCAAATAGTACCTTCCAACACTAATCCACATTTAATTTACACGCTGATGATTTATAAATTAATGGAGCAGCTGGTTTTAAACCAAAAAGAGGGGGAACAAAAACGAGCAGAGGCGCATCAACAAACGCTTGATTGGTTAGAACGCTTAAAACTAAGTGCCAAGCCTAAAAAAAGCTGCAAATTAAATATCTGGATTCACCCTGAAACAGCCGACTGGCTTAAACAAGAATCACACTTACTTAAAAAAAGCGTTGCTGCGATTATTAGAAGAATTGTGTTTTTAAATGTTGTTAATACTGCTCAAAAAGCAAAAGCATTTGTGACTCAAACACCTTTAACAGAACTCGAAGCAGAAACTTTAAAAACGGTTTTGATGACCTTTACACTCTTAAAAAGTTACATTACAGATGCCTATGAAGGTGGCGAACCATTAGTTGAAAATTGTTGTGAGAGTGCAAAAACGCTTTACAAGAGACTTTATCCTTCGGGATGATTTTTACAATCGTGCAATCGTTTTTAAGGCGGCATTTTTAGGACAAAGAGCGGCAAAACTTGAGTACAGACGTGGACATTTTTAAGACAATCAGCGGCACGCAGATACAGGTAGCGACATTTTTAGGACGATTGGCGACACGCAGGTACAATTGACGGCATTTTTAAGACGATTGGCGACATTTTCTCCATGAGTAAAAAATAAAAAAACGAAGATTATCAAACAATTAATTTTAGAAAATTGAAATGCCGCTGATTGTCTTAAAAATGTCCTTATTTGTACTTAAGATGTTGCTGATTGTCATCATAAAAGTGCTTTTTTAATTTTGTAATGGATAAAAATTAATAAAATACCTATTTTTCAGGGTTTTTTCATGCACCGCTGACGCATGCGTCCGGTGTGCTGTTTAGTTTAGGTAACGCTTTAAATGATTTATAACAGGATAATTTTTCATAAGGCATTTTAATTAAAGCGATTTTTAAATGCAATAAAAGGGGTGAGTCGATGCGAGGGTACGCCCTAAAATCGTTTACGCTTAGAATCGTTTTAAATCAAAAACCGTTACAGTATAATGAACAAAATGCGTAACATTTAGGAGAATAAGTCATGCCACTGATAACTGCAAAACCTGAGCTTAAATTTGAAAAAATCCGTTTTAAAATCTCAACTGAGTTGCTTGCTGTCGAGCGCGCTTGTTATTGACCCATTTGTCCGCGCTGAGAATTGACCCTTTAACTCCTCTCCAAAACTTAATCTAAACCATCAATATGAATATGGCAATAGCTTTCTATAATCGATAAAGCCATTCTAAAATACACGGCACTGAGACTGAGAATACCATTTGTTGATGAAGATCCTATTCGCTCGCTTTCCCTGGTTTTCCTTTGGTAATTCTATTATCTCGTCTATAAGACTGCCCTTCTAAAGTAAGATGGTGAGAACGATGAGAAAGCCGATCAAAAGCCGCATTTGCCACTACTGGATCGGGAAATAACTCTACCCAGGCCTCTACCGAACGATTGCTGGTAACAATAATGCTTTTTTTCAAATAGCGTTCAGAAATTAATTCATATATATCTTCGGCTTGATGAGCAGTCAATGCTTTAAGAGCAAAATCATCAATAATAAGTAAATCCGGAAGCAATAATTTTTTCAATCTCCAATCCCATGATTCATCTGCTCGGCTAGAACCCATAAAGCGTAATAAAGCACTCGCCTTCATAAATTTAACCCTCTTGCCCATACGACAAGCCTGATGCCCTAATGCTTGCGCTAAATGCGTTTTCCCTGTGCCGGTTGGACCGCAGACGATAATGTGCTCTTTTGTTTGCAAATAGTGCCCACATGCCAATTCACGTATTTGCCGTTGCACTTTATTAGGGTACCGATCCAAATTTAATTCTTCTATGGTCTTTTCTTCTTCAAAATGCGCTCCACTAATACGCCTAGAGAAAGCATTGACGTTTCTACGTTGAATTTCGTCTTGTAAAAGCAATAATAGAAATTCTTCATAAGGTAAATTGCTTTTCTTAGCCTGTTCCAAACGGTTTTCAAAGGTATCTGACATACCTCTCATTTTAAATTTCTTTAAAATATCAAAAATTTCTCGGTTCATTAGCTTATCTCCTCTGAAGAAAATTCTTTTGGATCACGTAAAAAAACACCAGGCCCCATATGTTTAGCGGGGACTGTTTCGAGTTCCTCACCAAACTCTTTTTCATCTAAACCTTGCTCTAAGATTCGTGCGATACTGCTGTACTCTATATTGTCGAAATAAATAGCTCTTTTGCACGCCATCTCTAACCTATTAGCACTATATTTTTTTGCTAACCGCAAAATAGCTTGTGCTTTTCGTTGTCGAGTGATTGAATAATCTTCTAAAATTTTAGAAATAATTTCATAGACTGCTTCCCCGTATCGTTTAGCCTCTTCTAAACATTCCGTAGATTGAAATAGAAGAAATTTTCTAGCCTCCTCGGGATAATCTGCCGGATCTGTTATCCATTCTCCTTTTCTAGCAGCCAATAAATGGGTTTTGATGGGTTGTTCATTTAGGAAAATTTTGAGGGTTTTTGTACCAGCTCTTATCCACACCGTTTTGCCAATGTAAAGAGTGGGAACAGAGTAAAACGATCCGTTAAAAACTACGTGGTGATCACGATGTACTAAAGCTTCTTCCCAATCAGCGCGTTCAAAATCAGTATTCGGCAATTGCATTAAAAGTGAACGTTCAACTTTTTCATATCTTTCCCATGGCGTTTGCCCAGTGGTTCGGGTTATTTGGTGTGCAATAGTATTACGACACCAATCTTCTGAGAATTGATTCAATAGATCGATATCTTTGAAATCTCTGCCCGCTAATACTTGTTGCCTGACAATGGTAACACTTCGTTCTACCCGACCTTTGTGTCTAGGCACCCTCACTTTAGCCGGGTCAACAACGAATTGGTAAAAACGTTCTAACTCGCCATAAGCACGATTTATCCGGGGATCGTAAATATCTGACCTAAGCACTCCGGCTTTGAGATTATCTAAAATAATAGTTTTGGGTACTCCATGAAAAAAATGAAATGCTCTGATGTGGCAATCTATCCACGTTTTAGTATTTTGATTAAACACAAAATATACAAAACGATAGCGGCTATAAGATAAAGTCATAATAAAAGCATAAGCTCTGCGTTGTTTACCTGTAGTTGGATCTCTTTGCAATCCAGCATACCCGAAATCCACCTGCGCTTGTTGACCAGGTGCCACTTCTAAATGCACGGTACTTTCTCTTTTCTTGTCAAAATTCCGTTTAATATAATCGCGCAAGCTTGTTTCTTTAAAAATTACGTTTTGTTCTGCAAATAAACGTACTATTTGGGTGACTGTTATATGAGGATCATCCAACCAAACTTTTATTTGATCATGAAATATTTTTATTTGTTCTTGTATCTTACTTGGGCGTTCGCACCGATTATTTCTTGATATTTGTAATAAAGCAACTATGTCATTTACTTTTTCGGGAGGATCTCCAACGGCTAATCCTAATTCTATTGCTTGATTTATTATTCCTCGCACGGTGGTTTTAGAGATGTTCAAGACTTTTGCAATAGCTCTTTTCTTTATTCCTTGAGACCAACGATACAAAACTTCGTTTATTTCAATCATAGGGATATATCTCCTTGACATAGCGATTCTCCGTTATATGGGTACACGATAACGGATACTATGCGCTTAAGTTAAATTAACTAGCTTTCAAAGGAGAGTGCTAAATCAGCACGCGGAATTTTACTTAAAAGGGTCAATTCTCAGCGTGAATGGGTGGGTCAAATCTGAGCGCGAAACTGTACCCTAAAAGGGTCAAATGATAGCGCGCTCAACAGCTTGCTGAAGTGAAAGCATATTGTGAGACTTTTGGAATAAAAGCTGTCGATAATTTTTTATCTGAGGCGGCACACTATGTTTTAAAAACAGATCGGGATTGGAACAAAATTTGTCACGAAAAGTGATCTAAAAAACGTCGCGACAAAGTTAAATTTTTTTAAAAAAAGTGCAGAAAAATAGCATAAAAATGATAAAAAACTGTTGCAATTTTGATGCGGTTTGTTATAATAAATACAAGCTTTTAAATTAAAAGTGAAGCGGGAAGTAGCAGTGCTTCAACACCGATACCTCCCTCCACGCTTAGACCAACTGGAGTCCAAGACATGGTGCAAAACAGTTTACGCAATTCAAATTTTTCTTGCAAGCCCGATGCCGTTGCGCATCACAAATCCACCCAAAACAATTTACTTCAATCTCCCATTATGCAGTCCGCTTTAGAGGTTGTTAAAGGGCTCAATCTTAAAGCTGAACTGTGCGGCAGCTGGCTTTGGATTTTTAAGGCAGATGCTTCACATCAAGCACAATTAGAGGCCGCAAATTTTAAATGGTCTTACCGAAAAGGGGCTTGGTACTTTTGTCCCAACAAGAACACACCCAGCTCATCTTTGGGCAAACGCCCACCCACTCCGATGCAAAAAATTAGAGAGAAATACGGCACCCAAGTTGTACAACTTTGATGGTTGTTTTGTGGTGCCCTGATACAGCGTTTATCTTTAATTTTTTATTAGGAGTTTTTCAATCATGTCAAATAATTTAAAGAGCACTGATTTTTTATTAGATAGCGAAGATCAACTTGAACTTGAAGTTTATTTTGCTTGTGCATCTTCTTATGCTAACGGCATCGTGTACGGAGGTTGGCTGGATGTCACGCAACCCATAGAGAAGATTCAGAAACAAATTAAGCAGCTATTGGCCAAAAGCCCTATGGAAGATGCAGAAGAATGCGTCTTACAAGGTTATAGCGGTTTTGGCTCTTTGTATATAGACGCATATGAGAGCATTGAGCAAATTCACGAAAAAGCGCTATTTGTCTTAGAACACGGCGAGCTAGGGACAGAATTAGCGGCTTATTATGGTGGAGATCTAAAACATGCTAAAGGAACATTAGAAGAATATTACGAAGGAGAGCATGAAAGCGAATTAGATTACTCGGCTTATCTTTTTGATAAAATTCATTTGTCTAATATTCCTGAGGATCTCCAATACTGTATCAGTTATGAGCGGTTTCAAAGGGCTATTTTTATTAATGACTATTTTTCTCTAAAAGTTGACGGAAAATATCATGTTTTTAGGCATCATTAAAGATTTACGAATACCGCTAGTTCGTGCAGGTGTCCAGAGACTATTCAAGCACAAGTGATGTCATATTAGGCGGCGCAGGAAGGCAAAGTAAGTATTTATTTCGTTATTTTATTGGATGAGGGGGGCACAAAAATGGACAAACAATAAACTTAAATTGAACTATAGCATGGGATAACCCATGCCATAGCCACGGTGGATAAGTGCTATGAACACCTATCTTCCGCTATCACACCAACTACCAAGGAGTTAGTTATGAATCAAAATATTTTAACAGATTATCTGAAGTTTTTAAATGATCAGATAGCATTGCACGAAAAGTTAATGGACTATCATCAAGAAGCGGAGGCCATGATACAAGTGTTCTTAGCATCGGAGATAAATACTAAGGTCGGGGTAACGCTTTATCACTATGTATCGATTCTAGGTGATATCATTCGTCGTGCAAATGATTTAAATGGAGAGTTTTTAGATCTCTTTTTGAAGGTGAGGGCAGCAACTTTGAGGGAGCCTCCTAAAGGGGGAACAGGACCTCTGACTGTGCATTAAATGATGGGGGCTTAAGTGCCCCCAGTTAATACATTACATTAGGAATTTATATGAGTGTTATACACAACCCACACGACCATTTTTTTCGCGGGGCGATGATTAATCGCAAGGTAGCGAAAGAGTTTTTTGAGTATCATTTACCGCTTGAGGTTCGAGCTTATCTCGATCTGAATACCCTAGAATTTCAACCCGGTGTTTACGTTAATAAAGCCCTAGAAGGCTCAGCCTCAGATGTGCTATACAAGGTAAACTATCTGAAAAAACCAGGTTCAGCGTATCTTTACGTTCTCGTAGAACACCAATCTTCTGTTGAACATATGATGAGTTTTCGCCTTTGGCAATACATTTTTTCGATTTGGCATGAATTGGTTAAAAAAAATGTGAAGGAAAGTCAAAATAAAAGTTATAGACTTCCTTTAGTAATCCCGCTGGTATTTTTTAATGGTCCTGAGAAATACAATGGTGTTCGAGATATTCGAGATTTAATTGCTGCCCCTAAGGAACTTATTGAATCTTTCTTTTTACAACCTTTTCACTTAATCGATCTCCATGAGATCAGTGATAAAGAATTAAGAGAGAGACAGTGGTCGGGTCTGATGGAACAGTCTATGAAATATGTTCGGGCAAAGGAAATCTCGCATTATATACAGTCTATATTGGATTCGGTTAAGTTTGCTTGGCATCAAGGAGATGCTGATTTCTCGGAATTTGTGCTAAAATACGTGCTGAGTCAAGCGAAAACGGCTGATCCAGAGCGTTTGGTAGAGATCTTAAAAACAGGGTTGGCAGAAGAGGGTAACATTATGGGAACATTGGTCGATTATTTAACTCAGCAAAACAAGGCAGTGTGGTTGCAGTCGGGTCTCGAGCAGGGTCTCGAGCAGGGTCTCGAACGGGGTGTGCAGAAAGGGGAAGGGACACTGTTAATGTGTCAACTGGAGCATAAATTTAAAACTAGTCCTATTCCCGAACGTTACAAGCGACAAATAGAACAGGCAAGCCCAGAAGTATTGTTAAAATGGGGAGAGAGGATGCTAGATAGTCTGTCTTTAGAAGAGGTATTTAGTGATCGAGAATCTGCTGCTTTCCAAAAATAATTGAGTTATCAGTAGAGTCTATACCCTATCCGCCTAAAAAGTAAGTTAAATAGTTTCTGCGCATTAATGAGTCTGAAGGGAGTGTCCAAAGAAAAACAATGCGTTGTAACTTTCTCTAAGGCTTGGGAGTGTGTTTTGAGTTTTGCTTGTAAAAATGATGACTAAAAGGTGATATTAAAGCGAGATGAGCATTGCTTCAAGCGTTTTGCAATGTGGCTTTTCTTCTTCCATGACACTCAATAGTACTGTTAATTGATGTGTGAGCAGGATGTTTTTAATGGAATCGACCACACGGTATTCAAAATTCTATCGTCCGATGAAGGTTATGCTTAAATTTAGAACTACGATGGAAAAGAATCAAATGCAAAAACAACCCTCTGCCAATTAAGAATTAGCAGAGGGATAGATTTTTATTCAGCCGCTTTGGCTTTTTGCTTAGCTTTTCTTTTGCTCCCTTTTTTCGCTAGAGTGGCAGGTTTTGATTTTTTTTGGATTTTTTTGCTTGCGGGTTTTTTCCCTGTTAATTTTTCAAATTCTTTTTTTAAAGCTTTAATCTTGCTTTCAACTTCTTTCTCTGTTTTTTTTAGCATTTTTTCAAGGCTGGATTTCATTTTGTCAGAAAAACTAGCCGATTCTTTCTTCGTTTTAGGTTTTTTTGCCTGAGCCATTTAGGTTACTCCAAATTGATAAAAAAATCAGTATATCAAAGTTTTTCTCAATTGCAAAATACGCTTGAAATTTTTTTGGGATTGAGATTGTGGTTTTTAAATCTTTTAAAAAAAACCAGAAGAGGGGCGCTTCTTCTGGTTCATAAAGCGATTTTTTATCAAACAATCATTATTCAATTTCAGCTTTGAATTTTTTTAAAATGCGTGTTTTTACTACTTTTCTTGCAGGTTTGGCTTTGAATACCATCTCTTCACCAGTGAAAGGGTTCTTACCGGTTCTCGGTTTAGTAGCGGGCTTGGTGATAGCCGTCATTTTGAATATCCCAGATAGTACGAACTGGTCAGGGCCTTTTTTTGCTAAATGGAGCTTCATAATCGTTTCCAAAGCCTCTAATACTTTTTGGACAGATTTTTTATCAAGGGTTGTTTGTTCTGCAAGCGTTTTTAGTAACTCTGTTTTTTTATAAGGCGTTAATGGGGCTAAAAGCTTAGGTATTTTAGGGGCGGGTGCCTTTTTTGAAGCACTTATCTTAGATTTAAGAGAAACCGGCTTAGCGGGTTTCTTTTTGGTCGTTTTACTCGTTTTCTTTGTCATGATGGGTTTCTCCTTTAAAAAACTGTTTTATCATTGAATACACCTTAGGCCTGTCATGTTAAAGGCTAAATAAAACCTGGTCAAACACTAAAATAGAGCGCCGGGTAAAAGCAGATAAATATGGCTTTAAAAAATGATGTTAAAAATGATGTTAAAACTCTTTTAAAATGTCACCTATTTGGACTCGTTAGAAATGTCACCCATCAGTTAAATAAATTATAACAAGCTTATTATCTGATTGAACAGCTTCAGTTTTTTTAATGGTACTCAAAACCGCGTAAAAATGAAAACCTCCCTGAGGATGGCTACGCTGGACTTAATAAATAGCGATGCCTTTGGCAGCCATCCGCAAGCAACTGTCTTTTAAAAAATAATTTTACACGAGACCTATTTCAACAAATGATTGCTGTAATTTCTATTCTAAATGGAAATAGAAGTTCAACATTGCATTTCATCAATGTTAAGAAAATAGCGCATGGACAGGGCCA
>JBGAIG010000023.1:14802-22158 GCA_044225595.1 Gammaproteobacteria bacterium | reverse complement strand
GAATAATATAGGTGTTAATGTTAAGCTTCTAGGAGGAAATACACTATTAACGCTTGCAGCTGGAGGGAATAAAATAAGATCGGTTAATTTTTTATTAAATCAACGTGGGATTGATGTTTTAGCAGTGGACAATTCTGGATTATGCACAGCGTTAGACTTAGCCTTGGATGTGTTTAAAAATTTTAAATCCCCAAATTATGAAATAGCTTATAATTTGATTCAAGCTGGTGCTGATATTAATCGCGTTAAGGACGATGGTTATACTACTTTGTTATTACAGGTTTGGCAGGAGCAAGATAAGCAGGAGGTTGCTAATAAGCTAGTAATGTTATTAGGGGCCGATTTTGAAAAGAGTGAGAGCTTTTTTAAAGCCCATTATTTTTGCTTGCAATATAGTAGGAATAGAAGTGAAAGTACTAAAAATTTTTTAGAGTCAGCTTCAGATATTTTTGCAAAAATTGAACTGACAAAGAATGAATATGCGAAACAGTTGGGTCTTCGTGTTGGAGACGCATGTTTTCAATTTGCGGATAAAAATCAAATAATCAGAAGAGAAATTAGCGAATTTCTTTTTACACGAGGTTCATTGGCACAAGGAGCCTTTAATAATGGATGTGAGGCGGCTTTTAAGGCATTATCTAAGCAATTTCCGGCACCTGCACCAAAAAAACTTTTGCCAATTCCACGCTCTTTGTTTTTTATGGTAGATGAAAGAAATATACTGAGCAAGGAAATGATCAATGAACTGGCTTGGCAGCAGCATGAGCAACAATACAATCATGATTTTCCAGAGCGTGCAAAATATGGATATGGTCCTGGCGCGATGGTGGTTTATAAACCTTAACTACTCGCAATTGCATATTTTTTAAAGGCAAATAATAATAAATGTTATTTGCCTTTTTAGCCGCTTAAGGTCGTAGCGGTTCAATAAAGCCTTCTAAATTTTTATCATCGCAATACGTCATAAATTCTTCACGTAGCGTTGCTAGATGTACTTTTTCAGGTATGTTAAGTTTAAAATGTAGAGAAGCCATGCGTGTACCGGAATGAGCGATGTACGTATAAGAGGACAGTTCCTCTATTTGCACGCCCTCTTTTAAAAGGAAGTCGGCTATCTCATTTAGTATGCCCGCACGATCGATAGCGACGATTTGAATACTGTAGGGCATAGATTGCCCTGTGATGCTGGGTTCTTGGGTTCGACGTGCTTGAATGGAGAGACCGAGCCTTTGCTCCAAGCTAGGGAGAGCTGTTTCCATTTTAGCAATAGCGCCCCAATTGCCCGATAAAAACATCACAATCGCGAGATCCTCGCCTAATACATTGCTTTTGGTGTTCAACAGATTACAACCACATTGTAAGCAGATACGCGATAATTCGCTGATTATCTCTGCTCGGTTTAAACCAATGGCCGATAAAATTAAGTAGTTTTGAATGGAAGCCATGCTTAGAATACCTCTCTTTTACTGCTTCAGTTTAACAAATTAAAGAAGATTTTCTTACTGTAATTTTGATTACATGTAAGTTAGATTGCTTTTATTTGTTTTGCTTATAAAACAATTTTTCAGTACAATTCTTCTAATTTTGTCCTTGTCCAGATTTGGCCCTTTTTAAATACATAGGATTTTTTGAATGTTTCAAGGTAGTATCGTTGCATTAGTTACGCCGATGACGGCGACGGGTGAATTTGATGCCGTTCGGTTTGTTGCCTTAATGGAAATGCATATTCAGGCGGGGACGAATGCGATTGTGGTTTTGGGTAGTACGGGCGAGGCACCAACGATAACCGATAGCGAAAGACGCAAAATTATCAAATTAGCGATAGAAGTGTCCAGAGGTCGAATTCCGATTATTGCGGGTACAGGTACCTATTCTACCGTTACAACCATTTATCAAACAGAACAGGCAATGGAATTAGGCGTAGATGCCTGTTTAATTGTGACGCCTTATTACAATAGACCGACACAAGAGGGATTATATCAACATTTTCGTTTAGTCGCAGAATCCGTTGCTATTCCGATCCTCTTATATAATGTTCCCAAACGTACAGGGTGTGATTTATTGCCAGAGACGGTCGTGCGCTTATCGCACATTTCTAATATTATTGGCATAAAAGAAGCGACGGGCGATTTAGCTAGAGGCAAGGCGCTTGTGTCTATGTGTGATAAAAAATTTAATTTATTAACAGGCGATGATGCGAGCGCTTTGGCGTTTATGTTACAAGGCGGTCATGGCGATATTTCGGTAACAGCCAATGTTGCCCCAAAACTGATGCATGATATGTGTGCTGCTGCATTGTCAAATAAAGTACAATTGGCAGGCGAATTAAATACGCGCTTAATGCCACTACATAAAGCCTTATTTGTAGAGCCAGGTCCTATTCCGGTTAAATGGGCGATGCAGCAATTAGGTTTGATTGAAGAAGGGATTCGTTTACCATTAACGCCGCTAGCAGAGGAGTATCATGCCGTTGTGAGAGAGGCGATGCAGACGAGTGGAGTGATTTAATGCGAATAATCAATTTTAAATATATGAATATGATGGCGATCATTTTAAGCCTTGGCCTGATGGTATCTGGATGTGGCGGCGAAAAAAAATGGTTTCGTGATCGTTCGAACGATTATAAACAGGCTGAGTCTTGTCCAACGATTCAAATACCACAGGGTGTTAAAGCGGATTCTTTTAGCTCGGAATATCGAATTCCTGAGTAAACCAAAATCAGTTTTAGGAGAGGTGCCGGAGCGGTCGAACGGGGCGGTCTCGAAAACCGTTGTATCTTATGGTACCGTGGGTTCGAATCCCACCCTCTCCGCCAGATTTTTTAGAATAACTTTTCTCTCGTCTTTTTGCTTTAGCGTTAGCTCACCTCAAAACCCCAGTAATTATGGGCTTTCCAGCGTTTTCGTCTAGCTTCAGACCCGTACCTCACTTTCTCCGATTTTGCCATTTTACCCCCAAAATCTCCATTTTTACGCTCTCCATCTCCGATACATGCGAACACTCGGGTCGAAGATACGCATGTCCTCCTGTTAATTGACTTCCGCAGTTAAAAGTCACGTAGAAAAATCTGCTTTCCCTTCCCTATTACCTCAAAATCTCGTTAACGCTACCGCCATATTAGCTGTTGTGGTTTAACAATATTGTTACAATAGTTACAATTTAAGAGAACGGTAACTTGTTTCTATAAAAATTTAACCAAAAAGCCGTGAAGGGTTACAAAGATGGAACTCATGATTTTTACAAAAAGCTTGGATATAAGAATGAAGGAGAACGAGAGAAACGATATTTTAGAAAAGAACTGTAATTTTTTATTTTGATCTCTATTGCAAATTATTAAAACACTCAAGAAGCAGTTTTTCAAGAAGCGCCTTATGATCATCTCTTACTGTAGTGAGCATGCGCGCTTCAACAGCACGTACCATGTTATGGGCTTGAGCTACAACTTTATGACCTTGGCCTGTCAATTCTGTGCATAAAATCCTACCATGGGAAGCATCATTTTTACGCTGCACAAGCCCTCTCTTTTCTAAATTAGAGACAATGCCGTGCATGGTTTGGGCTGTGATAAAGGCGGACCTTGCAAGTGTAGCATTAGATGCCCCTGGCTTTAGTTCTAATTGAGCCAGTACTGCATATTGCGGCGTAGTAAGATCAAGATTCCTTAATGCTTCATCCATATGAAGGCGCAGAGCATGCTGGGTCTTTTTCAGCTTATACCCAAGCAAACTTTTAACACCTATCTCTTTATCTCTTGACATATCAGTATCCTTATAATAAATTATCAGTATGCTTATACTATAATAGGAGTTTAATATGAACACAACTGATAATTTGAGCTTGGCTTCAAGCTATTACAATGCCATGCTTGCTAAAGACTTTGATACGATGGCTGGCTACCTGCACGATAATGTGCATTTCATCGGGCCACTCGCAGAAATGCATGGCAAAGATGCAGTTGTAACAGCAGCGAAAAACTTTGGTGGTATATTGCAGGATATCCAAATCAGATCACGCTTTGCAGCCGGCGATCAGATTATGTTCGCCTATGATATGGTCGTCCCTGCGCCCATCGGTAAGTTCAGGGCGGCAGTGCTGATGGAATGCACGGATCGGCTCATCTCTAAAATCGAGTTGTTTTATGACGCAAGTCCCTTTCAAGAAAAGAAAAGTGAGATTTTTGAAGATGGGAATTAATTGATGAATAGTGAATTTTGACTAGACTATTAAGGATTACCTCACTAGACATAAACAGTATTGCATGAAAATAATATGATGAAATTTTAGGAGCCCCAACAATGAATAACCAAGGAAAATCTTATGATAACATTGCAGAGGGTTTTGCTAAAATGCGGGATTCTTTTAATACTGAGCAAAAATATCTTGATGCCTTAATAAATCATATCCCCGCACAATCACATATCCTTGATATTGGTTGTGGCTCTGGGTTTCCCATCGCCGATTATTTGATTGAGAGAAATTTTCAAGTCACCGGCATTGATGGGTCGCAAGAATTGCTAAACATCGCTAAAAATAAATGTCCTAAAATGCGCAGCCTATATGGTGATGTTCGCATTATTGAATTCAATGAAACTGTTGATGCCATCGTCGAGTGGTGGTGTCTTTTTCATCTTCCAAAATCAGACCATGAGCTCACGATTTCTCGTTTTGCCGGGTGGTTAAAACCAGGGGGAATACTTGAATTGTAACCCTTCACGGTTTTTTGGTTAAATTTTTGTAAAAATGAGTTTCCGTGCTCTTAAATTTCTGGCAATATTTATCGTCTTATGGATATTAATCTGCAAGGGAAAGTGCCAAAAGCGAATACGCTCGAAGAAGCCAATGCTCTTAAATTTCTGGCAATATTTATCGTCTTATGGATATTAATCTGCAAGGGAAAGTGCCAAAAGCGAATACGCTCGAAGAAGCCAATCAAATCATTAAGGCTCTTTGGAATGTCCTTCAAAAGCTGTCTGAATGCCAAAAGACAAATAGTAAAAATTCATCTCTTGCGCCCTCAAAAGATAAGTCATCAAAAAATAAATCTAACCTAAAGCGTAACGAAGAACGAAGAAAAAATCCCAAGAAAATGGGTGGTCAATTGGGTCATAAGAAACATGAGCGAGCACTGCTGCCGTTAAATAAAGTAAATCAAGTTTTGCCATGCTACCCAAAAAGTCAATGCGCGTGTGGCGGACAGATATCATTGAATACAAATGCCTATCGTCGACATCAACAATACGAATTTCCTGTTGTTCGCCCTTTTGTCACCGAATATCAAATTTATGCCGGCATATGTAACCAATGTTCCAAAAAACAGCAAGGAACACTGCCAATGGGTGTTAGCCTTAGTATGCTTGGTCCAAGAGCGACAGCGATGACAGCAAATTTAAGTGGCACTTACCGAATAAGCAAACAAAACATTGCGAACATGTATCACGATATTTTTGATTTTAATTTATCTGTTGGAATGATTTGTAAAGCAGAAAAAACGGTTAGCCAAGCTTTAGCGGTACCGGTAAATCAAGCAAAACGATTCATCAGGTCTAGAGACAAGATCAGCGTCAACTCGGATGAAACAGGATTTAAGGAAAAAGGCAAATCGATGTGGGCATGGATTGGTATTTCTTGTTTGGTTTCAGTATTTCTCATTCGCGGTGGTCGCAACAAGAAAGTTGCACAAGAATTATTGGGAAAAAATTCAACGGTATTTTATGTTCTGATCGATACACGGCGTATCGGTGGATTTCGAACAAGAACCGTCAAATTTGTTGGGCACATCTTGAGCGAGATTTTCGAAAAATTTCAGAACGAATGGGGTCATCTTCTGTCATTGGCAGAGGTTTATTAATGCAGACGAACAATTTATTTCACTTATGGCATCAGCTTAAAGAAGGTCATATTGATCGAAAAACGTTACAAAAACAGGCGGCGCCAATCAAAGTTTTTATCGAAGGCTTATTGCGACAAGGGAGACGAAGTAAAAACAAGAATACCGCGGGAACTTGCCGGAATATTATACCCTACGGGCCAGCGTTATGGCGTTTTTTAGAAGTCGATGGTGTTGAACCAACCAATAACTTAGCGGAGCGAATGATCCGCACAATTGCTATCTGGAGAAAAACAAGCTTTGGCACTCAATCAAAAAAAGGTTCTTTATACATGGAGAGAATCATGACTGTTGTTGCGACTTGTAAATTGCAGAAAAAAAATATTCTTGGTTATTTGACTTCCGCAGTTAAAAGTCACGTAGAAAAATCTGCTTTCCCTTCCCTATTACCTCAAAATCTCGTTAACGCTACCGCCATATTAGCTGTTGCGGATTAACAATATTGTTACAATAGTTACAATTTAAGAGAACGGTAACTTGTTTTTATAAAAATTTAACCAAAAAGCCGTGAAGGGTTACTAGTTTTTTTATGGCGTAAAATTCAGGAGACAGTTCCGTTAAAGGCCTATGGGTTAAAAGTTGAGGCAATACACGGTGATAAGTTTGTTACACGTGAAGAGGCTAAAAAACATGTGTTCTAATACATTTTCTAATCGAGGAGTTTCCTTAGATATGCAAACGATAAAATCTAAAGCTAAAAAACGCTGTTCTTGGGTAACAGATGATCCTCTGTATATTCATTATCACGATTTAGAATGGGGTGTGCCTATTTATGATGATCGTTTGTTATTTGAATTTTTAGTGTTGGAAGGCATGCAAGCAGGATTAAGTTGGTTAACCATTTTAAAAAAGCGTGATAACTATCGAAAAAGCTTTGATAATTTTAACGCTAAAAAAATTGCAAAATACGATGAGCAGAAAATTAAGCAATTGCTGATGAATGAAGGCATCATTAGAAATAGATTAAAAATTCAATCAGTGATTACAAATGCGAAGTGTTTTTTACAAGTAAAGCAAGAATTTCTTAATTTTTCAGATTACATTTGGAGCTTTGTAAATGGAAAACCCATAAAAAGCCAATGGCGAAAAATTACACAAGTGCCCAGCACAAGCGCTATTTCAGATAGATTATCAAAAGATTTAAAAAAACGGGGTTTTAAATTTGTGGGTAGCACAATTTGCTATGCCTTTATGCAAGCCGTAGGGATGGTGAATGATCACACTATGGATTGTTTTCTTTACAAAAAGCAGACTTAACCCTTTTATCACGAATATTTTTAAGCGCGATGATAGGGATGATTATTGAGAATGCTAATGGCGCGGTATAATTGTTCTACGAGTATAATACGTACCAATGGATGCGGTAGCGTTAAAGGCGATAATGACCACAGAGTCTGGGCTTTTTCAAGGCAGGGTTTAGATAACCCATCAGGGCCGCCAATCAAAAAGTTCAGTTGCGCCGTGTTATT
>JBGAIG010000023.1:0-14749 GCA_044225595.1 Gammaproteobacteria bacterium | reverse complement strand
TCCAAAGTTTGCCGCGTTCGTCTAGCGCAATGGTGATTGATTTTGGTGGAATAGCAGCGAGGATTGCAGCCCCTTCTTCTGCTATATAGCGCTCAACAGTATGGGCACGCGATCGTTTAGGCATGGGAATTTCTGTTTGTGCTAAAGGAAATTCACGTGAAAAGCGTTTGGCGTATTCTATAAATGCCATGTCAACCCATTCTGGCATTTTGGTTCCAACGGCAACAATGTGTAGGCGCATTTTTTAGAACTTTGCTGTAGCAGGTATGGTGATAGGTTGTCGAGACCAGAGTTTTTCAAGACTATAAAATTCGCGCGTTTCGGCAAGCATGATATGTACGACGATTTCACCCAGATCCACTAATATCCATTCGCTCTCGTTTTCACCTTCTACGCCAATAGGCAAGACACCATTTTTTTTGACGCGTTCAATAACACGGTTTGCGACAGATGCAGCATGGCGCGTTGAGTTTGCTGTTGCAATGATTATATAGTCTGTGAGGCTTGTTAATGTTTGAACATCTAGCGTGAGGATTTCAATGGCTTTCATATCCTCTAATGCTGTTAATACAATCGTTTTTAGATTATGCATGATAGGCTCCAGCAAGTGTTAAACAAATAGAAAATAACGAATCCCATGCTGAACCTGGCATACGATTTTTTATAATATCGTCTATTTTTTTTGACTGCACTAAAATTTTTTGAAGTGAAGCAAGCGTAAATCGATTCATAAAATTTTTAATTAAAGACTCGCGGTTTTTCCAAACACCTTGCTGATTTAATAGGGCGCTTGAAACTGGTTGACTATTTGTTTTAGCAAATAGCGTTGCGATTGTTCTCACCTCTCTTGTAATAGCCCATAAAACCAAAATAGGATCGACCCCTTCATTTTTTAGACTCGAGAATATACGGGAAGTTCTTTCAACAGATGCTGAAAGAGTGGCATTAATCAGATCATATACCGTAAAACGGGCATTTGTGTCTATAATGGCGCGGATATCTTCAATGGATAAGACAGATGCTTTTTGTGGATCCACACATAATTGCAGTATTTCAATGACTTGACGCGCTGCTAATAGATTGCCTTCTGTTCGCTCAAATAATGTTTGTATGATGGATGGCGTGGTTTTAAAACCTGCTGTAGACAGTCTTTTTTCAATCCATATCAAGGTTTCTTTGGTAGAGAGTGTGCGTGCACAAACTGTCATGCTTTTTTGTTCTAGGGCTAAAAATTCTTTGGATTGTTGGATCTTAAGATCGATTTTATGCGTGGCGGAAAATAAGAAAATGATTGATTGATCGTTTGGTAAATCGGTAAGTTTGGCAAAAATATCCAGCATACCTTTGCCCGTTTTTCCTTCTTCTACTACACATTCTATTAAGCGTTTTGCTGAGAAGAGACTGGGTGTGTTTACACTGGAGAATAAAGAATCCCATTCAAAATGCGGTGTTATTTGAAAAACTGCACGTTCTGTATAACCTTGTTGTTTGGCCGTTAAACGAATAACATCTACGGATTCGGACTGCTGTAGAGGCTCATCGCCAAAAATAAAATAGCAGTTTGCTAAACCGCGTTTTAAATGTGCTGATAGATCTTGCGCGAGGATTCTCATTCCGTGATCATCGATAGCTGTCGCACCAATTGCGAAGCTGCATCGCGATAGAGTTCGGCATGTAGATGATTCCGCTCGTTATCTGTGCTTAACATGGCGTTGGGATTCAGCATTAATTCGCGTTCAACAGCAACAAGTGTATTGTTTCCCAGGGCTTTGCCTTGTGCATTCGTTAGCTGATAACTGATTTTTAGTTCCAGTACGGCCCTGTTTGGTAGACCATTTGAGCCATAGGCAATGGTTCGCTCTGCAAATGCTTGGCTTAAAATAGTCAATTTGGCAATTTGAACGGTATTATCTATATCTTGCTCAATTATTTTTACCTCATTATTTTTTAGAAATTGTTTTAAAGTGCGTTGAAAAGTGTCATAAGGTTGATGTGGTAAGATTTGTAGTGTTTGTAAAGCGAGCGGTATAGAAAAAGCGCCTCTTAGCTGAAATCCACAACCACCCAGCAATGAAAATATCGCAATAAAATAACAGAATTTTAGATGCATTATTTTAGACATGTTATTGTACCACAATGTTAATGAGTTTTTTGGGGACGATAATGACTTTTTTGATGGTCTTATCTTTAATATGTCGTTGAATATTTTCATGTGTCAACGCAAGGTTTTCTAATGCTTTATTATCAATGGATGCTGGTGCGCTGAGTGAACCACGCAGTTTTCCATTCACTTGCAAGGCAAATTCTAAATTTTCTCTAATCAATGCCATTGAATCAAAAGTTGGCCAAGCGTGATCAACAATCGCATCTGTGTTTCCCAACGAATGCCATAGCACATGCGTTATGTGTGGAGCAATCGGAGAAAGCATTAAGAGCAAAGCCTCTAAAGCTTCTTTGATAGCCTGTTGTGCTTTAGTAGCGGTAGATGTAGCAGAAAAATTTTGTATGGCATTTAACAATTCCATCATTGCTGCAATAGCCGTATTAAAAGTCTGGCGGCGTTCTATATCATCAGTGACTTTTCGAATGGTGTCGTGCACAGTGTATCTAAAGTTTTTGAGTGTTTCTGAATTGTCTTTTTCAGTGCTCGTTTTTTTTGAGATTGACTTTGTATATTGCATTACCATTTGCCAGAGGCGTTTTAAAAAACGAGAGGAACCTTCTACGCCTGCATCAGACCATTCGAGTGATTGTTCTGGATGTGCGGCAAACATTAAAAATAAACGGGCGGTATCCGCCCCGTATTGTGCAATCAAGTTTTCGGGATCAACTGTATTACCAAGCGACTTAGACATTTTAGCACCATCTTTGAGTACCATGCCTTGTGTTAACAAGCGCATAAAAGGTTCATTGCTTGTTAATAATCCCATATCGCGCATAGCTTTATGAAAAAAACGTGCGTATAACAAATGTAAAATCGCATGTTCAATGCCGCCAATATACTGATCAACGGGATTCCAATAATGCGCACGATCATCTAATATTTTTTGGGCTTCGTCAGGGCATGCAAATCGCGCGTAGTACCAAGAAGATTCTATAAAAGTATCGAAGGTGTCTGTTTCGCGTTGAGCTGGATTACCGCAAGTTGGGCAGGTGGTTTTATAAAATTCCGGCATCGTCTTAAGCGGTGACCCAATGCCTAAAAAATCTATTTTTTCGGGTAATATAACGGGTAGTTCAGCTTCAGGAACAGGCACTGTGCCACAATGTTCACAATAAATAATGGGAATGGGTGCGCCCCAATAACGTTGCCTTGAGACGCCCCAGTCTCGCAAGCGCCAATGTGTTTGACTTTGTCCTGATTGGTGTTCTTCTAAAAAAGTAATAATGGCTTTGCAAGCATCCGCATAGACTAATCCATCGAATTGGCCTGAATGTATTAATGTGCCTTTTTCAACGAAAGCAGCTTTGCTTAAATCGCAAAGCTGATGGCTGTCTATCGGTGTAACCACTTGGCGAATAGGCAGTGTATATTTTTTCGCAAATTCATAATCGCGGGTATCGTGCGCAGGAACAGCCATAACGGCGCCGGTGCCGTATTCCATCAACACATAATTGGCAACCCACACTGGAATTACTTCTCCATTAACCGGATTTATTGCTTTAAATCCTGTATCTAAGCCGCGTTTTTCAAGCGTTGCAAATTCTGCCTCTGCGACTTTGCCAATGCGACAAGCTTCTGTAAATTGATGCACAGCCGTATTGCTTTCTGCGGCTGCAAGTGCGAGCGGATGTTCGGGTGCAACTGCAAGATAAGTAACACCGAATAAAGTGTCAGGGCGAGTGGTAAAAATTTCAATAACATCAGATCGTGCTTGAACCTTAAACTGTACAATGGCGCCTGTCGCTTTACCGATCCAATTTCGCTGCATGGTTTTAACGGATTCTGGCCAACCTGTTAGTGTATCTAAGTCTTGTAATAACTCTTCGGCATAAGCCGTTATTTTTAAAAACCATTGTGGGATTTCGCGGCGTTCTACTTTGGCGCCCGAACGCCAACCGCAGCCGTCAATGACTTGTTCGTTTGCTAAAACTGTTTGATCAACGGGATCCCAATTCACAATAGCATTTTTTTTGTAGATCAATCCCTTTTCAAAGAGTTTGATAAAAAACCATTGCTCCCAACGATAGTAATCGGGTTTACAGGTTGCTAATTCGCGATCCCAATCATAACCAAAACCTAAGCGCTTTAATTGTTGGCGCATCAGATCAATATTTTTGTAAGTCCACGCAGCAGGAGCCACTTTATTTTTGATAGCGGCATTTTCTGCGGGTAACCCAAAAGCATCCCAACCAATAGGCTGTAACACGTTTTTGCCTTTCATCCGTTGAAAGCGACTGATGACATCGCCGATGGTGTAGTTACGCACGTGTCCCATGTGGAGGCTACCGCTTGGGTAAGGGAACATACTTAAGCAGTAAAACTTTTCGCGCTGGAGATCTTCCATTGCCTTAAAGGTTTGATTTTCTTGCCAATAGGCCTGCGCTTCTGCTTCGACAGCTGCTGGATGATATTGAGATTCCATGGATTTATCGTCACACTAAAAAATTCGGTGCCTACAGGATAACAGACGTCCTGGCAGAATAAAACAGGCTAATAAAAATACGAGAAGTGGCCATAGCCCGACCTTTACCCAGGGTGTCGTACCTTTCTGGCTCTGAAAAGTGCCGCTTAGTACGCGTGCTTCAAATTGTGGAATTGTTGCCTGCACTTTTCCTTTGGGATCAATAATGGCTGTAATACCACTGGTCGTTGCACGCAATACCATGCGGCCTGTTTCAAGCGCGCGCATTTGCGCAATTTCTAAATGTTGATTCGGTCCCCAAGATTCGCCAAACCAGCCATCTTCGCTCAAAGTGATAATGGCATCTGCATCACGCAGCGTATCTCGCAGCAATTCTGGAAAAGCAATTTCATAGCAAATTAAAGGTGCTAGTTTAAGATTACCTGCTGCAATTAAAGGCTGTTTGGCAGGGCCTGAGATAAAACTTGACATAGGCAAATCAAAAAAACCAATCAGACCTCGTAACCAATGTTCAAAGGGTAAAAAATCGCCAAATGGCACTAAATGATATTTATGATAAATGCCGCTGCCTTCACCAAGCGCAATTAATGAATTATGATATTCTTCTTTGTTGTTGATCACTTGGATACCTGTAATTAAAGTGGAATGATGCAAGCGTGCGCGTTTTGCTAATGCATCAATGTAGGATTTTGAATAGGGCAGTGGTAATGGTAATGCGCTTTCTGGCCATAAAATCAGATCGGCGCCCCAAGCCGTTTCACTCAATTTTCCGTATATTTTTTCGGTCGATCCAATAGGGTCGAGACTTGCAAATTTATCGAAAGGCTTAATGTTACCTTGTATTAAAGCGACGGTATATAATTTAGAACTTGATTTTGTAAAGTCGTGCTGCTGAAGAAAATATCCGACGCCCCAAATCAGAACAATCAAAACACTGCCAATTATTTTGATTCTTACATTGCCTTTTAATAAAAGAATAAGTGCACCACTGGTAACGGCAAGTGCTGTTGAAACACCATAGACACTCATTATCGGCGCATAGCCGCTTAAAGGTGTTTGCAGTTGGCTGTAGCCTAAATATAGCCAGGGAAAGCCTGTGAATAGCCAACTTCTTAACCACTCGAATAACACCCAACTGCTGGGAAAACCGAGCAGATAAAACGCAGTTGTGTTGCCGCGAAAAAAACGTTTTAAGACATAGCCTTGTGTTGCAATAAACAGTGCTAGGACGACAACAAAGAGCGTTGTCATTAAAACAGCCAAAGGGATATTGGTATTTCCATAACGATGAATACTCACAAATACCCAAGAAACGCCTGCGCCAAACATGCCAAGGCCATATCCCAGACCGGAGATAAATGCTGCTTTGGGTGTTTTATGGTATAACCAAACGCACTGTAAAATAGCAGGCGAGAATATTGCCAATGGCCAGAGATGATGTGGTGCGAAGGCTCCAGGCAGTATTGCGCCTGCAAGTATGGCAGTAATCAATAATCGAGATTTGATATTTAACATTAGACATCCCAAAAAGATATAAGATCCGTCATTATAAGCGCCTTTTTCGATACATGAAAAATAATGTATGATAAAGTTGATTTTATAACATTCTTAAACCATACTGGTGCTTTACCCACTTTTGAGGTCAACAGGGAGGAAATATCATGTTTAGGCTGAGCCATGCGCATTTGACACAAAGAAATCCAGAAGATCAATTATATAAAACGTATCCAATGAAGGAGAAAGGAAAATGCGTATCAAAAAGGATAGTAAAATGGTGGATGAACGTCCTAGCGCTATTATAGAGCCTGCGAGTGAGCGCCCAGGTGATCTCAAACCCATCGATAAGTTACAATTCGCAAAATGGGTGCTTAAAGGCATTTTTGTGTTTTTTATGATGAGCATTATTGTTAGATTCTATCAAGAAGGCAGCGGCGAAATGTTAATGGATATCTGCCGCACGGGGTTATTACCTATTGCTTCTTTTGTGATCGGCGATTATTTTGGGAGCAAAGGTTAGTGAAAATAGCCATTTTATCGAGACGAGCCAGATTGTATTCTACACAGCGGTTGGTAGAAGCAGCTCGATTGCGCGGGCACGAAGTCGAAGTGATTGATACACTGCGCTGCTATATGAATATTGCTTCGCATAAACCTTCCATTCATTATAAAGGCCGTCAATTAGAAGATTTTGATGCGGTTATTCCACGCATTGGCGCTTCTATTACATTTTATGGTACAGCGGTTTTGCGGCAATGCGAGATGATGGGTATTTTTCCGTTGAATGAATCTATGGCAATTTCGCGATCGCGGGATAAATTGCGTTCGCTACAATTACTAGCGCGTAAAGGTATTGGATTGCCTGTCACAGGATTTGCACATTCACCTGATGAAACACAGGATTTAATTCGTTTAGTTGGCGGCAGCCCATTGGTGATTAAATTATTAGAAGGCACACAAGGCATGGGTGTGGTACTAGCAGAAACCCCGAAAGCGGCAGAAAGCGTGATTGACGCTTTTGCGGGCTTGAAAGTAAACATCTTGGTTCAAGAATTTATTAAAGAAGCGGAATGCAGCGATATTCGTTGTTTTGTGATTGGCGGTAAGGTCGTTGCCAGCATGAAGCGTCAGGCAAAACCCGGTGAGTTTCGATCGAATCTACATCGCGGGGGTACTAGCAGCGCCGCCAAAATAACCGCAGAAGAACGCAAAACAGCAGTACGCGCTGCTAAAATTATGGGTCTCAATGTGGCTGGTGTCGATATCTTACGTTCAGGTCATGGACCCGTTGTGTTAGAAGTGAATTCTTCCCCAGGATTACGTGGCATAGAAACAACAACCGGCATCGATGTTGCCAGTATGATTATTGATTTTATAGAGCAACATGCAAAACCCTATCATGTTGGGATTAAAAGCAAAGGGTAAATTTATCTTTCGTCTTTTGAATTTGGTTTGATGTTCATCACCTGAAAAAGATGAATACGTCGGTTATCGGCTCTTAAAACTTTAAATTTGTAACCGTTAACAATGACAGATTCTCCACGTTTTGGTAAATGACCAAATTCTCGCATAATCAAGCCACCGATGGTATCGGCATCTTTATCGTCGATAGTCGTGTTAAAAAACTCGTTAAAATCCTCTATAGGTGTTAAGGCTTTTACTGCATAGGTATTTTCATGGTATTTTTTAATTAATTGATCATCATCGGTATCGTATTCGTCTTCAATATCACCGACAATTTGTTCTAAGACATCTTCAATTGTGACAAGACCCGTTACACCGCCATATTCGTCAACAACAATGGCCATGTGGTTTCGATTTCTACGAAACTCTTGCAACAATACATCTAAGCGCTTGCTTTCGGGTATAAACACAGCAGGTCGTAAAACTTCTCGAATATGAAAGGGTTTATTCACGGTTGAATCAAAAGTATAAGATAAGAGATCTTTTGCAAGTAAAATCCCTAAAACTTCATCTTTCGTGTCGCCAATCACCGGAAATCGAGAATGTATAGTGGTAATCACAATCGGCAGAATTTGATCAAATGGCATATCTTGCTCAATGACTATCATATGAGAACGAGGGATCATAATGTCGCGCACACGGAGTTCAGGCACTTGTAAAATACCTTCAATCATACCGAGCGCATTGAGATCTAATAACCTTCTTTCGGCGGCATCTCGTAAAATTTCAATTAATTCATTGCGATCACGTGGCTCTCCCGCTAGAATTTGACCGATTTTTTCTAACCAATTTCGAGTTGGTGATTGTGATGCTTGCGATTCGTCACTCATGAAATAATTACATCTCCGTAAGGGGGTGGAAAGTTAAGCCGAAGTAAAAGTTCTGTTTCTAGATTTTCCATTTCGGCAGCATCAATGTCAAATTCGTGAGTATAGCCTAATAAATGCAATAAACCATGAATAACCATGTGTGCAAAATGTGCTAAAAGCGATTTATTTTGTGAGATGGCTTCTTGTTCGACCACAGGGGCACAAATAACAATATCGCCGAGCAGACGACTCGCAACACCGGGTTCAGGATCATAAGGGAAAGATAAAACATTTGTAGGCCCAGGTTTATGGCGATATTGCTGGTTGAGTGTAGTACTTTCGGCTTCATCTACGATTCGAATCGTTAGCTCAGCAGTTTCAATGCGATTATACAGTGTTAAATGTACCCATTCGCGGATTTGTGCAGGATGTGGTAATGTTTTTGCATCAGTTGCAATTTGTAATTCAAGCTCAATACTCATTCATATTTCCGTCTGAGCCATGGTGTTTTTTATCATAGGATGCATAGGCTTCAATAATTTTTTGTACGACAGGATGTCTGACAACGTCAGTAGAATCAAAAAAAGTAAAACTAATACTGGGGATAGATTCTAGCATACCAATGACTTGTTTTAGACCCGATTGCTTGCCTTTTGGCAAATCAATTTGTGTGACATCGCCTGTTATGACAGCGGTTGAACTAAAGCCCAAACGCGTTAAAAACATTTTCATTTGTTCTGTGGTTGTATTTTGCGCTTCATCTAAAATAATAAAAGCATCATTTAATGTTCTGCCGCGCATATATGCGAGTGAAGCAATTTCAATGACTTGCCGTTCTAATAATTTTGCAACGCGCTCAAACCCCAGCATTTCATAAAGCGCATCGTATAAGGGGCGGAGATAAGGATCGATTTTTTGTGCGATATCACCCGGCAAGAAACCTAAACGTTCGCCAGCTTCGACCGCAGGGCGCACCAGCACGATTCGGCGAATTTTTTCTTGTTCAAGCGCAGCTACAGCGGTCGCGACAGCTAGAAAAGTTTTGCCAGTTCCGGCAGGGCCTATACCGAAATTGATATCGTGATTTAAAATATTTTGAATATATTGTGTCTGATTAGGGGAACGAGGACGCACTTCACCAGCACGTGTATGCAGGGTATGGGTAGCTGCTTGTCCTTCTGTTGCTAGTGTGGTATCCGTTCGAGCAAATTGTTGTAAAGCTAAATGTACATTTTCAGGCGTGAGTTCTGCATTGTGTTTGGTTTCTTCATAAAGAGATTGCAGTACCTGCACGGCTATGTGAATAGCTGGCAAGAATCCGGTTAACTGAAAGGCATGACCCCGATTGGTGATTTCAATTTTGAGCCGATGCTCAATTTGACGCAAATGTTCGTCAAAGCGACCACATAGGCTCGCTAATCGGCGATTATCAATCGGCGCTAAGGTAAGATCAAATACTTGTATGGATGAAGAGTCACTCAAATTTTCTATTTAAACCGTATTATGGGCTGCTCCCGATCTTTTATAAGCATAACCTGAAATCGCGATTTAAGCTACCCATTTTCCACGCAAGGTGTTAGTGACGACCTCTGTAATCAAAATGGGCGCAAGGGTTCCTATGGTGGCGATGCCTTCAAAATTGACAACACGATTATTATCTGTACGTCCGCACAGTATTGATGAATCTTTTTTGGATGTGCCGGTGACTAATACCATTTCGGTTGTTCCAATCATGTTTTGGCTAAATTTTGCCGCTTGCTCACTGAGTCGTGTTTGTAATACGGTTAAGCGTTCTTTTTTAATCGCCTGTGAGATGTCATCTGGCATATTGGCAGCGGGTGTTCCGGGTCTTGGACTGTAAATAAAACTAAAAGATTGATCAAATTGCAGACTTTCCACCAAATTGAGTGTCGCATTAAAATCTGCTTCTGTTTCGCCTGGAAATCCAACAATGAAATCCGATGTAATACTAATATTGGGACGTACTGCACGTAATTTTTGAATTTTTGTTTTGTATTGCTCGGCAGTATGGCCGCGTTTCATGCGTTGTAAGATGCGATCTGAGCCGCTTTGTACTGGTAAATGTAAATGATTGGCTAGTTTTGGATTATCTGCGTATGTTTGTATTAAACGATCAGAAAATTCTAAAGGGTGTGAAGTGGTAAAGCGAATACGCGCGATATTATCAATTTCAGAGATATACGAAATGAGGAGTGCCAGATCAGCTATGTCACCAGACGCCATTTTACCGCGATAGGCATTAACATTTTGTCCGAGCAAAGTCACTTCACGTACGCCTTGTTCTGCGAGCATATAAACTTCATGCAGGACATCATCAAATGTGCGGCTGACTTCTTCGCCACGCGTATAAGGCACGACGCAGTAAGTACAGTATTTGCTGCAGCCTTCCATAATAGAAACAAAAGCCGTGGGGCCGTCTGCACGTGGATTAGGTAAATTATCAAATTTTTCAATCAATGGAAAAGAAACATCTACATGTGGGCTTCGCGTTTTTGTGACAGCGGATAATAAATTCGGTAATCGATGTAAAGTTTGCGGTCCAAACACTAAATCGACATAGGGGGCGCGTTTTAAGATGGCTTCGCCTTCAAGACTGGCCACACAACCGCCAACACCAATGATCTTTTCTGGATTTTTTTCTTTGAATGCTTCCCAAGTACCTAATTCTGAAAACACGGTTTCATGTGGTTTTTCACGAATAGAGCAGGTATTGAGCAGCAGCAGATCAGCTGCTTCAGGCGTGTCTACACGTTTTATGCCATGCGTTGTTTCGAGCAGATCCAAAATGCGCGTTGAATCGTAAACATTCATTTGGCAGCCGTGTGTTTTAATGTAAACTGTTTTTGGGAGCATGACCTTACTGTTTCTATGAGAAAACGTTTCAAGATTTGGCCACATTATATCGAGGAATGGAAATGAGTTCAATTGAAAATCTAAAAAAATGTTATCTCTGTAACTAATTTTATGAAAACCTATTTATTTTATGACATTGAAACCACCGGTTTAAATAAAGCCTTTGATCAAATACTGCACTTTGCAGCAATTAGGACAGATTTAAATTTTAAAGAACTCAATCGGTATGAACTGATTGTTAAACTTAATCCTGATGTTATCCCTTCTCCCGAAGCGATGATTGTGCATCGGATGAAATTAAGCGATATTTCAAAGGGTATTTCTGAGTATGAGGCTATCAAAAAAATTCACGAATGGATGAATGAGCCTGGCACGATCAGTTTAGGATATAATACATTAGAGTTTGATGATGAGTTTTTGCGATTTTCTTTTTATAGAAATTTATTGCCGCCTTATACGCATCAGTATGCAAATCAGTGTTGCCGTATGGATGTTTATGCGATTACGATTTTGTATTATCTATTTAAGAATGCGGTTCTGATATGGCCTGAGCTCAACGGGCGAGTTTCTCTTAAGCTCGAAGATCTGAATAACGCAAATAAATTTGTTTCTGGTCAAGCGCATCATGCTATGGTTGATGTCGAATGTACGGTAGAGCTTACAAAACGACTTGCGCACGAGCGTGCCATGTGGGACTATCTTTGTGGGAATTTTGATAAAAAAATTGAACAAGCACGCTTAAAAAAAATAAACACAGATACCACTTTAATGGTATTGGGACAGTTTGGCTTTAAACAGGCGTATCAAAGCCAAGTGCTGTATTTAGGAGAACATGTTTATTATAAAAATCAACTGTTATTTTTAAGGCTCGATGATAAAGATCTGAGTATTGCTACAAAAGAAAATATTTTAGCTTTAATCTTTCCTATTAGAAAAAAATTAGGCGAGATAGGCACTTTATTTCCCTGTACGGAACGTTATGCTTATCATCTTGATGCAGAACGATTGTCCCTTGCGAATGCTAATAAACAATGGTTAAGGGAGAACGAATCGCTGCTTACTTTTTTCAGAGATTATCATCGTCATTATCAATATCCGTTGATACCGAATGTTGATGTAGATGCCAGTTTATATATCAATGGTTTTTGGACGTCAGAAGAAGCCATGTTTTGCAGAGCATTTCATGATGCCAGTTCAAGTCAAAAGTCAAAAACGGTTGAGTCTGTTAAAAATCCAAATTTATCGCTGTTGGCTACTCGTATACTAGGTCGTCATTTTTCAGATTTTTTAAGTTCAAAGCAAGCCGAATATTTTTCAAGCTATATGACACAACTTAACAGTGATTCAACGCCGATAATAGATTATAAAGGCAATGCACGCTTAACGCGGTATGCTGCATTACAAAAAATTAAAGATCTGCAGAGTGAAAATCGATTGGATGATGAACAAAATCTATTGCTAGGTGATTTAAAGGTACAATGCATGTGTTGATTTATATTGCGCAGCAGCTCATTTCAAATTGAAAAGGATGCTCGATTTGTTTGGGGCGGCCTGATTCCGTATAAGTCAAGAATCGAACATTGACTCGATGCTTGTTACCGCTCACCTCTGGATAAATATCTACGTTCAGAGGCAAGGCAATTCTTAAAAGCTGGCAAGGATTTTGGGTATCGAGGGAGCGCTGAAAAAAACCTTGTTCTGCAGTTTCGGTCTCAAAAAAAGCGCTATTACGAATTAAAGTTAGTAGCACAGAAATGCCATTGATTAAAGGCTGAATAGCTGATACCCAGCGAGATAAGCACTCGGTTTTGGTGCTGATAGGCTGATTGAGCCAATAATGGTAACTGGGAATATCAAATCCACAGGTGCCGCCGGTAATCACGGTTCTCTGACGAACGCAATTTAACAAATCATTGTCTTTAATTGCCGGTGCTAGCCTGGCAGATAGAAGCTGAATTTGTTGTTGTTGTGTGCGCAATGCTTGTAAAGTGTGAGCTAAGTGGTCGTGCTCGACATTGGGCGCATCTAAAAGACGTGAAAGTCCGCTAATGTGTCTATCTAGTTCTTTTAGGATTTCAGAGCGAATATCCGTCCTGTCCAGTATGGTTAGCATTTCGATTAACGCTGTTACAGTAGCATGACTGTCCCAGCGACCATGCCCACCCTGAAAGTGAGTAACCTGAGAAAATAAATGCTCCAGTCTTAAAAAAGCACGTATCCGCTCATTGAGCGGTTGTTCATAGAAAATTGAATCCGGCATAAGGGGCACTATAACAGATATCTGTATTTTGTCGATATGCAGTGAATCTTCTCAGGAATTATTTAAATAACTCAATATAATAATGGTGCAGTGCCAATACTTTGTTTTTCAGTGTTGCTTTATCGTCGATATTCTCGATGACATCATCTGCTTTTTGTAAGCGTTTACCCCGGTCGACCTGTGTTGTCATGATTTGTTGAATCATCTTAAGCGGCATGGCATCACGCTCTTGAATCCGTTCTATCTGAAGCTTGGGAGGGCAATCCACCACTAAGATGCGATCAACAATATCTTCAAAATGTGCCTCTATCAGTAGTGGGATCTCAACAATCAGGTAGGGCATTTTGTTTTCTTTTTCGAATCTTTGATCGTTAGCATATTGTAAAACTTTTCCCTTGATAGGCGGATGTAATAATGTTTCTAACCAATGACGATCGGTTACCGATTCAAACACAAGGGTTCGTAATTTTGAACGATTTAATGTACCATTTTTTTCCAAGATTTTTTCGCTAAAATGTTGCACTACTTTTTTAAATAGTGGTTCTTCAGGTTCCAACAATTTTTTGGCAATCTCATCTGTATCAATAACGCCTATACCGAGATCCCGAAAATAGCCTGCCACGGTTGATTTTCCAGATCCGATGCCGCCGGTTAAGCCAATCATCATAAGACAAAGATTTTAAAATAAAAGAGATTAAACTGTGAATCCCAGAGCAGTGCTAAAAATCCGGCAACTGCAAGAAAAGGTCCATACGGAATAGGCATATTTTTATCTTGATTGCGAAATAGCATTAATCCAATACCAAAGATAGAGCCTAAAAGAGAAGAGATCAGAATAATCATGGGTAAAGATTGCCAGCCAAGCCAAGCGCCGAGCATTGCTAATAATTTAAAATCACCGAACCCGATACCCTCTTTTTTTGTGATCCATTTGTAAACCCAAAATACGGCAAGCAAACTCAGGTATCCGCTGATAGCACCGATAATGGCATCGGTTGGCGTGGTAAATACAGAAAATGTGTTTATCAATAAACCAAGCCATAAAAGGGGTAATGTGATGACATCTGGTAAAATACCTTGTTCAGCATCAATAAAGGCAAGAGAAATTAAAGACCATGTTAGCACTAATCCGGCGAGTGTTGTCCAGGTCAACCCAAATCTTATTGCGACGATAAGAGATAAAACAACGGTTAATAATTCAACCAAGGGATATTGTATGGAAATTTTTTGATGGCAGTGATGACAGTGTCCTTTTAACC
>JBGAIG010000022.1:0-26255 GCA_044225595.1 Gammaproteobacteria bacterium | reverse complement strand
GGCATTCAGACAGCTTTTGAAGGACATTCCAAAGAGCCTTAATGATTTGATTGGCTTCTTCGAGCGTATTCGCTTTTGGCACTTTCCCTTGCAGATTAATATCCATAAGACGATAAATATTGCCAGAAATTTAAGAGCACAGCAACTCATTTTTACAAAAATTTAACCAAAAAACCGTGAAGGGTTACATTATTTTTACTAATATTTTCATAAAAAAATGAAAAATTGCACAATTTGTACTAGCACCAAGAAGGGGTCAATGTTGAATGCCAATTAACATCAATAGGCGCGCAACTCGACCCAGAAAAGCGATTTTCACTGATCTCTTTTAGTAATTTTTCTGAAATCGGCATACGTTTTCTCCAATTTTGTTTAGTGATGGACCATTGGGAATCTTGGCATTAGCTGCGCATAATTTACACTCAGATACTCAAATGGAAAAAGGAGTTAGAAAACTTCCCATTCTCGATGTAATTATTTCTGATAAAAAAACAAAACAAAACAAAACAAAAAAGCATCACAATGACAGCTAATTGTATTGAGTGCTTACAATATGCTTACAATCAAAAATTGAATCCTAAAACTAAGCAACAAAAAATATTAAAATTTATTAAATTTCTCTTATTTTTACTGGTGCCCGGGGCCGGACTTGAACCGGCACGGGGTTTAAGCCCCGAG
The DNA here is from genome assembly GCA_044225595.1 of Gammaproteobacteria bacterium. GTDB lineage: Bacteria > Pseudomonadota > Gammaproteobacteria > UBA6186 > Azoamicaceae > CADEGZ01. Next base: position 25,577 of record JBGAIG010000022.1, on the reverse strand, counting down.
GGATTTTAAGTCCCTTGCGTCTACCAATTTCGCCACCCGGGCAATAAAAAATGAAGGCTGAAGACCTTCAGACTTAACCGCTTTAAGCTCGTCACTATTGGGTTTTTGGCCTTTTCAGCTATTGGCTACAGTTTCCAATTCAGCCTTTCGTGCCCCCTCCTTACTTTCTCAAAAATCATCAAGGAATTGTTCCAGAATGTCTCAAAAGGGGCAAGCGCACATTATAAGAACTTTAACATGATATATCAATGCTGCGTTTGAACTTAATTTTTTAGAATGATAACACACAAAATGCTCTATCAATATCAATAGAATCCATTTAAAAAATCTTGTGCTTTTAAACAACCCCTGGATTTCAACGTCTATAAGTATCAGCTTATAGAATACCAAGGCGAATTTTTATTGAATCAGGTGACATTTCGAATCACATGTCTGCGGGCTAACTTCTGCCATAAGCTACCGTAAAGATGTCCATTTTTTCAAACGTACTCCGTGCTGATAACAGGTCAGGTATAAAATTTGATATTACGCATCAATTCGGGTAACGACAATGTAGGGGCCGTATCCCCGTGCCGGCCCTGTCCCAGAACATACCAGAATTGCATGTAGATGGTTTGGTATTACAATCAATAAACCAGCCACACTATCGAGTTGAGCACGCATCATTACTTTTAAGCCTTGAATAAAGGGAAAAAGACAGGTAGGCAAGACCTTCTGATACAAAATTTTCCGAAGAAAACTTTAGTTCGTTTGTTAATATTAACTCCCGATCTACAGCCAGAATATAAGAAATGCTTTGAAACGCTGAAGCCTTCTGAAATTAATACATTAATAACCGCTACTTCACGACAGCAATTATTCTTGGCAAAACCATATTGTTTCTGGATGAAATACAAGAATGCTCCCAACGCAATTATGGCTCTACGGTATTACAAGAATTAATGCCCGAATCATACGCTATCGCGGCTGGATCTCTACTGGAATTTATCTTAAATAATGAATCTTTTAGTATGCCGGTTGGGAGAGTGCACTCTTAGGTTTTCACGATAATATTTTATCCATTCCGTTGTATATGGACCCATCCCTTTTTGTAAAGGATAATTTTCGTTAGCAGAGAAAAGATTGAGTGCTTCTGTATATCCGGCCTTAGGTTGAAATTATCAACTCGGGCCCTAATGGAATTTGCGCTCTTCCTCCTAATTGAGTCCGCGGCCTATCATGGCCCACAAATCTGTAAGGTTTTGAAAGAGCTGGTCTCACCTATCTCGCCATTAAAAATTTATCCCTCGCAACTCGCTTATGTTAACTCAATTTTAACTTAAAACCTAAACCTTAATTACCACTTTTTCATAAGGCCTGTCTTTTTACAACAATGCCCAGATTACCTGCGCATTTTTATTTGCAATGCAACTGCTGTTTTTATTGGTGCCTTTACGTTCCTTCAGGCCTTTTAACCATTGACTCTTACCGTCTTCTTTCGTTCCTATATGGTGTACTACCGAGCGTGCACCATGAATCAATAAACTTCTAATATAACTATTACCTCGTTTACTAATCCCTAATAGCCGTTCTTATTGCCACTGAACACTGTCTCGGCACTAATCCTAAAAATGCTGAAAAATGTCTACCGTTTTAAACACTTTTCGCTTCACCAACTCGCTGCAACTATAGCGGTGCACTGAACCTTACCCTTCAATTTGCGACACCTTTTGACATAAATCGTTCGTTTTGAAAATGGTTTCAATCTTGCTATTGTATGCCTCTATCTTCTTGTTTTTTCCGAAAGCTCTTCGTATAAAAACTGAAAATAATTTTGTTAAAATTGGCTTAATCCCGTTTTCTGCATCTTCCAAAATCTCTGGTATTGCTTTGCAAAGTTTATGAATACCCTGTGAAATCACAATCCCATATTCCGTTAATAAACCTCTTTATCTGATTCCCAATGCTGTTCTTTCTTGAATTAAGCGGCTTCTAACTCGATGAATAGCTTGATATCTTCTTGTGCGACAGATTTAACCGATACAAAACGCATTGTAGTACGAGGCAGCTTCAACGATAGCTTCAGCATCATTCCTATCATTCTTGTTCGTTTTTACAAACGGTTTAACAAACTGAGCACTAATTATTTTTGTTTCATGACCCATCGCAGCAAATTTTCGACTCCAATGGTGTGAGCTACCCATGCTTCTCCATGACAATCGTACAAAGATTTAAATTAGCTATAAATTTAACAAAACTTGTCGCGAGTCAATCGTTTCTTTAACACCGACCTTTTCATCAACGCCATGCAACTGAAAAACATTTTTGCGATATCAATAATAGTAACCTAGTTTGGACTTCCTCCTTAGTTAAATGGTTGTAACTTCACCATTTTTTTGGCTCTTAGAAGCCGTCTTTAAAGAGGATGGGTCCATTCTATTGTATATGGTAAGTGATAGCGCGCTTGGTTAAAGAGTTGGCTGAGAATTTTAAAACGATCCAACAATGAATGCATGATAGTTTCTGCTGCGAAGACTGTTGTGCCATCAGTGAGAACAATTTGGGAATTTTCGGGATAATCAAAGAGTGTACTGGAGGCTGAAGACGAATCGAATTGTACAGGCCGCTTTTGTACAAGCGCATAACCACTCTGCTATCCAGCCGTCTTGAAGGGCATTTTTGCAAATTATGGAGCGGGAACGAGGCTCGAACCTCGCGACCTCAACCTTGGCAAGGTGCTCTACCACTGAGCTATTCGCACTAAAGGTGATTTATCGAAACATCTAACCGCATTCAAGTCTTCCTAACCTTTCTGGCGATAAGATCATCCCAGGGTTAGACGTAAATACATTACCATGGATGACAATGTTAAAAAAGGCGGCAAGATAAATCAATATATAGCAAAAAAGTAATCCAACCTGCTGACGGGTTTTCAGAAAGCAACAATAGAATAGCCATCATTTGTGCAGCTGTTTTAAATTTGCCAATGCCTTTACGCCCACACGTTGACGCTTCAAGTTCTGCCAATTAATTCACGCAACCCAGAAATCACAATTGCGCCCAACGATAATGGCGCGAATGGCAAGCGGTAGAGGCATGCACTTGCACTAACAAAACCAGGGCAACCGCAACAATTAATTTATCTGTTACGGGATTCTGGGTTCTCCTAATGGCGACACTTGCTGAAGTTTTCAGCTAAATAACCATCTAGCCAATCTGTCGCAGCTGCAATGGCAAAAATAATGGCTGAAGTAATGTAATGCCACCAAAAGGAAAATAAACACTAAAACAAAAATGGGAATTAAGGAAATTTAATAAAGTTAATAAATTTGTATGCTTCGCCACATATTTTTGATTCTCACTAATGAAATAAATTATCGTCCATGTAAAGCTTGTTAAAGACGCTCTGTTAATCCTCGACTAATAATTGTACCTTCGCTAATTCTTCAATACTGCCTGCAAAATTTCCGCTAAACTGCCAAAATGTTGCAAAGCATTTGAGAACGCTTTCGTTCAATAATTGATATCTTCTTAGTAGAGATGCGACGAGCATGTCGTCGCGCTACGATGCTGTAATTGTAAAACGATGCGCTTTCCATCTCGTATTTGTTGAATTAACAGCAATGCAGCAGCATCCGTTGCAGCTGCCTGATTTCCCATTCGAAGACAAATAAATAGTCTCACATCCACTTTTTTCAGACCTTTGGCAACCGCTAATACAACAACGCCGAAACCTGCATTCTGCTAATACCGCTGTTGCAATATTCAGCTGATCTTTACCGCCATCGACGAGCAACACATCCGGCAACCCAGACCTTCTGATTTTAACCGGGTAAAATGCTGAGTCAACCCTTTTTAAAGCTGCGTAATCGTTATCCCCGTTTTTGCACGAATATTGCCGATACTGACCTTGCAGCTTATACAAATAAAGACAACACAAGATACGACTGTTGCCTCTCCCAAGGTGTGGCTGGCATGAAACAGGCTAATTTTTTCTGGCATAGCTTCTAATTGCAAAAGAAGCTTGTAAACGCTAAAAATCGGGTGCCCAAATCCGCGTTTGTTTTGCATGGCTTGTTAATGCTAAAACGCGCACTGGTCATTGCCATTTTAACCCAGCGTAAACGATCACCTTTAACCGCTGTTGCAATCTTCACCGAACCTGATCGCCCCTCCTGCAAATTGCCCATATATTCTTCTTTATTTTTTAATAAAAATGGTGAAATAAAACTTTGTTTTTTAAATATCTGTTTTATAATGCTGCAAAATAAATGCTTCTAGCAACGCTTGTGCCATATCTTCTTCTGACAATATCAATGCCGTTTTATTCGGAAATATTGCTGACTGCCAAGCATTCTACCCTGTCGTATCACCATAACATGCACACAAGCCGTATCGCGTCTTCAGGATAAACGGCCCAAGAGGCCTGAGATCTTTCGTACTCCGACAATAATTTGATGTTCCCGAACCGTTCTCAGCAATGCAATTTGATCACGCAAACGCGCAGCTTTTTCAAAGCTTTCGCCCTTTCACTGCCGTCATCTGGTGAATCAGTGTCTCGATAACATTTTTATTTTTTCCTTCTAAAAACAACCGTGCGAGCTCTACATCTTTTTTATAATTTTCAGCTGTACTATAACCCACACAAGGCGCCGAACACCGTTTTATTTGATACTGCAAGCAAGGACGCTTATGATTTTTAAAAAAATTTATCGCATTGACGCAGCCGAAAAATACTTTGCAGTAAATTTAAAGCGACTCGTGCTTCACGCACACTCGGATAAGGGCCATAGACTTTACCTTCGCCTCTTGTCCCACGATGAAAAGAAAGCCGCGGAAAAACAGCATTCAGCGTTAATTTAAGGTAAGGATAAGACTTATCATCGCGAAAGATAATATTATATCGCGGCTGTAATTCTTTAATGAGATTATTTTCTAATAATAAAGCCTCACGTTCATTACGTGTAACAGTCACTTCAATAGATTTAATTTGTTTAACCAGTTGTTGTGTTTTTGTATCTAAGGCACGTCGAAAATAAGAAGTGACTCTTTTTTTAAGATTTTTAGCTTTGCCAACATAAAGGACAACGCCCTTGCTATCTAACATGGTATAAACACCCGGCAAGGTTGTTAACTTAGCTAAAAAAGATTCTATCAGGCATTCTCCGTATCTAAAATTCCATGCCTCATTGCAAGCAAGGTTAATTCTACATCACTTTGTACATTTAGTTTTTCAAATATACGATAACGATAACTGTTAATTGTTTTAGGCGTGACGCACAATTTTTCGGCAATCATCTGAACATTTTGTCCAGCGGTTATCATAATCATCACTTGTAATTCGCGTTCGGAGAGCTGTTCAAAGGGAGACTGAATACTTGCTTTGACTGATTTAAGCGCCATTTGTTGGGCTATTTCGGGACCTAAATAACGGTTTCCCGCGTGAACTGTTCGAATGGCTAATACCATTTCATCTAAAATCGCACCCTTTGTTAAATAGCCGCTTGCCCCCGCCTGCAATAATTTCGTTGGAAACGGCTCGCTTTCATAAATAGTTAAGGCAATCACCTTAATTTCTGGGTTGTAACACACTATTCTGCGTGTCGCCTCAAGTCCACCAATACCTGGCATTCTGATGTCCATTAACACAACGTGCGGGCATTTTTCACGTGCAATTTTAACTGCTTCTTCTCCATTACACGCTTCACCAACGACCATTATGCCGGCAACATCCGACAGCAATCGAACAACACCCGACCGTACCAAATCGTGGTCATCTACCACTAGTACATTGATCACGCTACAGAATCTCCTGCGTTCATTTGTATAAAACTTTCTGAGGTTGGCGGAGAGACAGGGATTCGAACCCTGGGAGGGGGAACGCCCCTCAACGGTTTTCAAGACCGCCGCTTTAAACCGCTCAGCCATCTCTCCAGACAGTCATTATAATCAAGCCTCTAGCAAAAGACGAGAAACTTATTTGAACCTAGCTTCTCAAAACATTCCTGCAAAACAACTAGGCTTGTGATATAATTTAAGATTGAAATTTAAGGACATTGAGGAGATACAGTTATGCAGCTTAAGATCAACACCGTCCGACATGCGCAGCCTGGTGTTATCATACAAACCAATTCTGTTATTCGAAACACGTATATTCTGCTTTCGATGACCTTGCTTTTTAGTGCGCTGACAGCTGGTATTTCTATGTTAACCAATGCCACACCGATGGGTTTACTGGTGTTACCTGTATACCTTGGGTTGTTGTTTCTCACGCAAGCGCTTCGTAATAGCGTCTGGGGTATTGCCTCTACTTTTCTCTTTACAGGCTTTATGGGTTATACCTTGGGGCCAATTTTAAACTTTACCATTCAAGGTTTCCATAACGGTACACAAATCGTGATGGCTTCTCTAGGGCTTACCGGCCTTATGTTTTTGGCATTATCTGGATATGCATTAACGACCCGTAAGGACTTTAGCTATTTAGGCGGATTTTTGTTTATCGCAGGCATGATCGCCATGATGGCCAGCGTTGCTGGATTATTCTTTCGAATACCGTTGCTTTATCTCGGCGTTTCATCTGCTTTTGTCTTAATTGCTTCCGGCATGATTTTATTCCAAACCAGTCAAATCATTCATGGTGGCGAGCGGAATTACATTATGGCAACTATTGCCCTATATGTATCCATTTACAACCTCTTTCTCAGCCTCTTGCAGCTGTTTATGCTGTTTGCAGGTCGCCGCGATAACTAAAATTTAGGGTAACTCTCTCCCCGTAAAAGAACTTTATCCCTCCCTATGGAGGGATTTTTTTATAAGTTGGCTTTCTTTTAAAAATATTTGACGTATATTGAAATCTGTTATTGACTCGCACATAAAAATCAGACAAACTAATACAGTTTTGTGAATGAGAGGATTTTAATAACGCATGTTTGCGGATGCTGTTACAGTGCCCATTATAGCAAAAAAATTCGATTGCAAACCTGGCTGGAAGAAAGGCGATCCCTTTTTAGATATTCCATTGGATCCCGCCGTGCCAACAAAACTGAAAGGCACTTTTCAAGAAACACTTTATATAGAACAACTAAAAAGCGGCAAGCCCACCCACCATCGTCTACGAAAAAACGAAACAACGGGTAAATACGATATTATTAATCCAGATAATCAAGTCGTGCCTTATCATAAAACGGCACATGTCTATTCTTTTGTGATTCTAGAAAATGAAGCTGGTACTTTAGAATTACGTCTAGGATTAGGTAGTCATTACTACACTTCTGGTCGAGCAAATGCTGTAAAAGCCGCTGGAGACATCCATTTTTGGAATGGTGAAATTACAAAAATTACAAATCAATCGGGCGGGTACCATACTAAATGAGTCATAGTATTGAAGACGTCCTTGAGTCCGCATTAGCTGCTATGGAAGCTGTTGGGCTACCTATGGAAAAATTTGTTCCTTTTGTTCCACAACCTGTACTCTTTAGCAATCCGCTGAAACGAAAACTCAATGATGCAAAACCAGTGTCTAATAACACGCTCGTTTTTTCAAGTAACAAACAAAAACTCACTATATCATAGTTATACCACCCATATACGGCAATAATACCTCCGGCACATGGATTCGCCCTTCTGCATCCTGATAGTTTTCCATCACTGCAATCAATGTTCTGCCTACGGCCACACCGGAGCCATTTAAAGTATGTAAGAATTCAGGCTTATGGGTTTCTGGATTTCGAAAACGCGCTTGCATACGCCGCGCTTGAAACGCTTCTGTATTACTGCAAGATGAAATTTCGCGATACTGATTTTGACCCGGTAACCACACTTCTAAATCGTAAGTTTTAGCAGACTGAAAACCGATATCCCCCGTACAAAGCGAAACCACACGATACGGCAGCTTCAGCTTTTGCAAAACGGCCTCTGCATGTGTAACCATTTCTTCTAAGACGGCATAAGACTCTTCAGGTCTGACAAATTGTAATATTTCGACTTTATCAAACTGATGCTGACGAAGCATGCCACGCATGTCTTTGCCATAGCTGCCTGCTTCTTTTCTAAAACATGGGCTATGACAAACATATTTTAAAGGCAATTGCCTAGCATCCATAATTTGCTCTCGCACAATATTAGTGACTGCAACTTCGGAGGTAGGAATTAACCAAAAATCGGTGTCTTTAATCGCAAACATATCGTCTGCTAATTTTGGAAATTGTCCTGTACCATATAATGAATGCCCTGCTGCTAAATACGGCACATACATTTCTTGATAACCATGCGTCTCTGTGTGCAAATCGAGCATAAACTGCGCTAATGCCCGATGTAATCGCGCAAATTTATCATGCAGCACAACAAATCGCGTGCCTGATATGCGAGTTGCCGCATCAAAATCTAAGCCCTGTCCGCCTAAGGAAACGTGATCTTTAACTTCAAAATTAAAAGCAGGGATCTGACCCCAACGTCGCACTTCAACATTTTCGGTTTCGTCTTTTCCAATGGGCACGCTGGCATGGGGAATATTAGGAATTATTTCTACGATTGATTTTAACGCATGTTGTATGGCCGACAGATCGGTTTCTGCCGCTTTTAACTTTTCACCCAAACCTGCAACAAGCCTCATGAGATCATCAACAGGTTGCCCGAGCGATTTTAGCTGCCCAATTTTTTTTGACTGCTGATTTCGCTCATTTTGTAATTTTTCTGTTTCTATTTGCAAATTTTTACGTTTAGCCTCTAGTGCTTTTAAAGCATCGACCTCTAAAACAAATCCGCGTGTCGCTAATTGTCTTGCAACAGCTTCTGGATTTTCTCGCAATATTTTTGGATCTAACATCGCCCTAGCTCCCTCACTTATATTAATCGTTCGTTAAAACATCAACACCCTTAGGCGGCATAAAGCGAAATTGTGAATCAGGCATTGGCGTATTTAAATGCATTTGTTTAAAACTAAATAACGAAACCTGACCCAATTGATCTAACAACTCCATCTCATGTAGAATTTTTGCTTTAAAACCAATTTTAATCCACTGAAAAGATCCCTCGTTATTCTTAGGCTGTAATTCAAAACAGCTATCGCTAGCTTTTAAACAATGTCCTTGGTGGTTAAGCGGTATTTTTTTGATCTCAAAATCTGTATTTAAAGAATTTACATCGCCTGTCAGAAAAAAAATAGGCGCTGCTGTTTGCGCTTTGTTTAACTTTTGAACCGTCACTTGATCGAGATCTTTATCGTAATCCCACACTTTTTTGCCATCGGCAACGATCATCCTTGGCTCATGTCCTAAAACTTCCCAACGGAATTGTCCGGGCTTTTTAATCCACATTTTACCAGAGCAAGTTTGTAATGTTCTACCCGATTCGCTTTTGATGACTTGTTGAAAATTGCCTTGCAACGTAGAAACAGGGGTTAATAAAGCCTTTAATTCGGCAGCACTTACTGTTCCGGGGTTTTCTGCTGATACATCGTTTGCTAAACATAATAAAATAATATTCAATACAGGTAATAGCAACTTAGATCTCATTATCATGCTCCCATAAAACTTTCACTGATGCCGTTTCAAACGAGGCAGCGAAATCACACCATTTACAATCAACACACCGCTAAATATTAAAACAGCTGCAATACAAAACTGTAAATCAATGCTTTCTCCTAAAAAAAGAACGCCTAAAATGGCACCAAAAATTGGTAAAAGATAAGTAACGGTTGAAGCGGCTGTTGCCCCTTGTCTTTCAATAATTCTATAAAACATAATAAACGCAAAAGCAGTTCCCAAAAAACCTAACCCTAATACACTCAACCAAGATGACATTGTTGCGGATGCAAGTCGCTGAAATGGCGATTCAAAAATCAATGTTAACGGAACAAAATAAAGCAACGAGGAAGAAAGCTGTATGACAGGCGCAACCAAAGTCGGCATCGTCGGCAAATGCTTATGCACATAAACCCAGCCCATCGAATAATTGGCCGACGCGATAAAACTTAACAATATGCCATCAATATCGTGACTTAAATTAGTTTCATTAAACGCGCTGAAAACCGCAGGTAAAAATAAAACGCAGCATCCAATTAACCCTAAACCAACGCCAATACCTTTAGACCAGGTTAAGCGCTCCTCTCTTAAAAAAACATTTGCCAAAATAATGGTAAAAACAGGCGTTGTACCATTAATCAGCGCTGCAAGGCTAGTGGGAATGGTATGAACCGCGTAATTAAAACACGCCCAAGGAATTCCATTCACAAAAATGCCCACCACAAAACAATGTACCCATAACTTACGGTATTTCCAAAGGCAAACTTTCCGCAATTTTAATATGGGATAAAGCAACAAAGCCCCTACACAAACACGAAGTGCTGCGATTGTTAAAGGCTCAATATCTGTACCTGCCACTTTTGAAAATAAAAACGAAGGCCCCCAAAGCGCACCTAATAAGAAAATTTCGAAAATGCCTTTTTGAAGTTTCATCTGGTCAATCAGCCCCCATATCTGGTTCCTGTACTAATACTTCTCTCCCCCCATTGCTTTGCATATTGCTCACAATGCCAGCGGCTTCCATGGTTTCTATTAATCGTGCAGCACGATTATAACCAATTTTTAAACGCCGCTGTAAATGCGAAATCGAAGCACGTCTGGTTTCAGCAACAATCTGTACAGCAGAATCATATAAATCATCTTGCTCACCATTTTCGCTTTCTTCAATGCCAGAAAAACCTGAAGCGAAAGAACGATCATTACCGCTCCCTAAAACATCAATCGCATAATCCGGTTCACCTAACTGTTTAAGCGACTTCACAACCGCATGTACTTCTTCATCCGACACAAAAGCACCATGAATACGCATGGGTACACCTGTGCCCGGCGGCAAATAAAGCATATCGCCATGCCCTAACAATTGTTCTGCGCCTTGTTGATCTAAAATAGTCCGCGAATCGATACGCGAAGAAACTTGAAAAGCAATACGGGTAGGCACATTCGCTTTTATTAAACCCGTAATCACATCAACGGAAGGCCGCTGTGTTGCCAAAATCAAATGGATCCCAGCAGCACGTGCTTTTTGCGCAATACGGGCAATTAATTCTTCGACCTTTTTACCTACCACCATGATCATGTCGGCAAATTCGTCGATAATGACAACGATATGCGGCAATGAAGTTAACACGGGTCTTTCATCTCCCATCTCGGGCACCCAAAAAGGATCTAAAAGCGGTTGATTAGCTTCTTCTGCATCCGAAATTTTACGGTTATATCCGACTAAATTTCTAACACCCAAAGCGGCCATCAATTTATAACGGCGTTCCATTTCTGCTACACACCAACGCAATGCATTCGCCGCATCTTTCATATCTGTCACGACAGGCGTTAAAAGATGAGGAATACCATCGTAAATAGACAGTTCTAACATTTTGGGATCAATTAAAATTAAACGCACATCTCTCGGCATCGCTTTATATAATAGACTTAATAACATCACGTTAATCCCAACGGATTTACCCGAACCCGTTGTGCCTGCAACCAATAAATGCGGCATTTTCGCTAAATTAACGACAACCGGATTCCCTGCAATATCCTTGCCTAATGCGAGACTCAAATGAGAAGTTGATTCTGTGTATTCCGAAGATTCTAAGATCTCTCGCAACCGTACCAATTCGCGGTATTCGTTCGGGATCTCTAAACCCACCACTGCTTTGCCAGGAATCACTTCTACCACACGTACGCGTGTAACCGTTAAAGCACGTGCTAAATCTTTGGCTAATCCCGTAATTTTACTGACCTTAACGCCTGCAGCGAGTTCCATTTCAAAACGCGTAATCACCGGACCCGGATAAACCGCAACCACATTAACCGGTACACCAAACTCTAATAAGCGTGCTTCAACCTCTCGCGATAAAGATTCTAATTTGCTGGCAGAATACCGCTCTGTCTCATTGAGAGATTCCGCTTCTTCTAATAACATCACGGATGGCAATTCTGTATTTAAAGCATTTGGATTGATACGAGCGTTCGTCGAAATGATAGGCGCGTTTGTCACTTGCAGCGGTTTAATTTCTAAAGCCTTCGGCTGCTTTAAAGGCAGTGCATCAATGACAACTGCTTTTTTCAATTTGGATGTACTCAGTGTTGGCACAACACGTTCGGTTTTAAGGCTTTTCAGCATTACTTTTCGATTTTGATAGCGTTGTTTTAAATCGCTTATATACCCGATAACCTCCGGTAACACTGCACAAAAATGCGAAATTTTTAATAATAACCTTTTGCCAACTTTATCGAGAATGCCAAACCAAGAAAGCCCTGTTGTTAAAGTAATCCCTGTCAAAAATATCGCCAATAACGTAAGCGTACTGCCGAGATAACCTAATAAAGGATTTAGCTCTGCACTGACAATTTGCCCAGAGATCCCCCCTGCACTCACCGGCATCCCTTTGCTCCAGATACTGAAATGCAAACTGGCAAGCCCACAGCCCGAAATCACCGTTAAACCAAAACCAATAATGCGTAAACCCCAAAGAAGACCGTGAAAGTCATTAGACTTAAAACGATTTTGTAAAAGCCCAATGCTCCCATAGCCAATCAACAAGGGGACTAGGTAGGCTACATAACCAAATAAATAAAGACACAAATCGGCAAACCATGCCCCTACCTCACCTGCTGCATTTCGAATTCCTTGTTGGGTTGTTGTATGCGACCAGCCGGGATCGGCCTCATGATAAGTCACCAAGGCAACGCACAAAAAAACGGCCAATGTCGACAATAAGATAAAACTGCCTTCTTGCAGTCGATGCGATAGCACTAAACGCGCAGCAGCCGTTGACTTCGATGCAGCATTGGCTTTCGAGGCTGGCTTTGAAAGGGTTTTTCGCTTTTTTTTCATGCTAACACTGACATCCACTTCTCTATCCGAGGTATCTGAATAAACTTAAAACATTTCTTAATTTAATCATAAGCACTATACCGCTTTTTTGCAGCTTAGCGTATATTATCTTGATTTTAATATCGAGATATTTATGCAAAATACTAAGCACTGCCGATTACTGATTTTAGGCTCTGGTCCCGCGGGCTATACAGCAGCTGTTTATGCTGCTCGTGCTAACTTAAATCCCGTGCTTATCACAGGTATGGAAAAAGGGGGTCAATTAACAACAACAACGGATGTCGATAACTGGCCAGGAGATGTAGAAGGCTTAACAGGCCCTGCTTTGATGGATCGTATGGAGCAACATGCCAAACGTTTTAATACTGAAATCCTCTTTGATCACATTTCTAAAGTCAATTTAAGTGCAACACCCTTTCAACTCATTGGTGATTCCAAACAAATTTACACTGCAGATGCGCTGATTATTGCAACCGGCGCCCGAGCTAAATATCTCGGGATCCCCTCAGAACAAGCTTTTATGGGAAAAGGCGTCTCGGCCTGTGCAACCTGCGATGGGTTTTTCTATAAAAACCAATCTGTTGCGGTGATTGGCGGCGGCAACACCGCAGTTGAAGAAGCGCTGTACTTATCGAATATCGCTCAGCATGTCACCCTGATACATCGTCGTGACACATTAAAAGCCGAAAAAATCCTTATCTCACAACTCATGAAAAAGGTTGAGGCCGGAAATGTCACTATTTTATGGAACACCGTTTTGGACGAAATTCTGGGAGATGAAACAGGCGTTACCGGTATTCGCGTTGAAGCCGTCACGGATAAAACTAAACAAGAGATCAACCTTCAGGGTGTTTTTATTGCTATTGGTCATGTGCCCAATACAACAATATTTGAAAGCCAACTTAATATAAATAATGGCTATATTATGGTGCAAGGCGGCTCCAATGGCAATGCCACTGCCACCAGTATACCCGGTGTATTTGCTGCCGGAGATGTGGCTGATCACATCTATCGTCAAGCAATTACTTCAGCAGGATCCGGCTGCATGGCCGCCTTAGACGCTGAAAAATATCTTGAGAGCATCGTGATGGCATCTTAAATGCATCTCTGCTAATATGTCTATATCATTTAATGAGGTTTAAAGCTTAAATTATGGCCAAAGAAGACGCGATTGAGATGGAAGGCACGGTCATTGAAAACCTGCCGAATACACATTTTAGAGTCCAGCTAGAAAACGGGCACGTAGTGATTGCACATATTTCTGGCCGTATGCGAAAAAATTATATTCGAATTTTAATGGGTGATCGCGTCACTGTTCAGCTAACGCCTTATGATCTGACCAAAGGCCGCATTACCTTTAGAAACCGCGAAACAAAAGAAAACAAAGAGAATGAAACGCCTAAGGTGGAATCTAACAAAGAATAATTAATGTTCCCGCGTTGCAACAAACCGAATGTCCGGCCAACGTTCCATCGTTAAATTAAGATTAACCATCGTAGGTGCTAAGTAGCTCAGGTTATTACCGCCATCCAAGGCTAAGTTGCCAATCATTTTTTTTTCAAATTCTTCTAATTTTTTAGGATTATCACACCGAACCCATCGAACAGTTGAAACATTAATTGCCTCGTAAATACAATCAACGTTATATTCGTACTGTAATCGATGTGCAACCACATCAAATTGCAGTTCACCCACAGCGCCTAAAATAATCCGGTTATCGTTTATAGGTCTAAAAACTTGGGTTGCACCCTCTTCGGATAATTGAACTAAGCCTTTTTGAAGCGCTTTTGCTTTTAAAGGATCCTTGGGTCGAACAGCCCGAAATAACTCTGGTGCAAAATACGGCACGCCAATAAATTTAAGCGTTTCGCCTTGCGTAAAAGTATCACCAATTTGGATAGTGCCATGATTATGCAAGCCAATAATATCCCCTGGCCAAGCTTCTATCACACGATCACGTTCACCCGCCATAAAAGTTAAGGCATTTGAAATCTGAATATCTTTGCCCAATCGCACATGGCGCATTTTCATGCCTTGTTCGTATTTTCCAGAACAAATGCGCAAAAAGGCAATACGATCGCGATGCTGTGGATCCATATTTGCCTGAATTTTAAAAACAAAACCCGTAAATTTGGCTTCTGTTGCTTCGACGACTCTGGTTTCTGTTTCACGCGGTTCTGGTAAGGGCGCATAATTTGCAAAAGCATCTAACAATTCTTGTACACCAAAATTATTTAAAGCCGAACCAAAAAATACAGGTGTTAATTCGCCTTTTAAATAAGCATTTTGGTCAAATGTGTGACTCGCGCCTTGCACTAAAAATAATTCTTCTCGAAATTCTTTAGCAATATCTGCACCCACTAAACGATCTAATTCTGGATTATCAAGTCCCTGAATGATCTGGCCTGCTTGTGCACGTTCATTTTGACCGTGTTGATAAAGGCAAATCGTATCCAATGCTAAATGATAGATGCCTTTAAAATGCTTACCCATACCAATCGGCCACGTCACTGGTGCACATTGGATATTTAATATGCGTTCGATTTCATCTAATAATTCGACAGGTTCGCGGCTATCGCGATCTAATTTATTAATAAAGGTAATAATTGGCGTATTTCGCAAACGACAAACTTCGAGCAATTTAATCGTTCTAGGCTCTACACCTTTAACAGCATCTATTACCATTAATGCAGAGTCAACCGCTGTTAGTGTTCGATAGGTATCCTCCGAAAAATCTTCATGCCCAGGCGTATCTAACAAATTCATCATACGGTTTTTATAAGGAAACTGCATGACAGAAGTCGTGACTGAAATACCGCGTTGCTTTTCAAGCGCCATCCAATCAGAAGTTGCATGTTTACTTGCTTTACGTCCTTTGACTGTTCCGGCAAGCTGTATTGCGCCTCCGTACAGCAATAGCTTTTCGGTAATAGTGGTCTTTCCAGCATCGGGGTGCGAAATAATGGCAAAGGTGCAACGGGATTGATCTGCAGACGTATTCATTCTGTTTTCGCCATCGGTTGTCGTGTTTCAATTTTCAAATACACAGTGGTTAAAAGCATTAAAGTAAAGGCAAAACCCCACTTAAAAGAATCTGTTTTAAAGGCCCAAACCGCAATGCCTGCTAAAATTGTATTTAACGCAATCAACCCCCACAGTACTTGCGTGCTAGAATATCCTGCTCGATGCCATCGATGAAAAGCGTGCTCTCGATGCGCGATAGCTAAATTTTCACGTCGCATAAATCTTCTGATTAACGTCACCGTGGTATCAAACCAAAAAACACCATATAAAATAATCCAGGCGGTAATGGGAATGTGATACAGATGATCACCAATCAACGAAAATAATCCCACCAAAAAGCCCAAAAAGTAGCTGCCCACATCTCCCATAAAAACACTTGCTTTTGGCCAATTCCAGACTAAAAAACCCGAAACGATTGCAACCAATGCCCAGGTTAATAATGCAAGTGGCATAGCACCGGCTTGCCAAAAAAAGAACCCACCGATGCCAAAAACAAACAA
This sequence comes from Gammaproteobacteria bacterium, assembly GCA_044225595.1. GTDB lineage: Bacteria > Pseudomonadota > Gammaproteobacteria > UBA6186 > Azoamicaceae > CADEGZ01. The sequence continues at coordinate 9,216 of JBGAIG010000022.1, read as the reverse complement.
GGCTTCAACTGCTGCAAATCCATCTAAGCCATCCATAAAATTATAAAGATTGATAGACCAAACAATGCTGAATATGATTAATGCTAAGCCTGGCCAACCAAATGTTAGTATGGTGTATCGTGATAAATGCAGCGTATTTGCATCACCCAGCATAATCACACAAAAACTGGCGACTAATATTTGTACCAAAAGCCGTTTCCAAGCAGTCAGTTCTCGATGGTCATCCCAAAAACCAATCAATGATACAAAAAGTGCACCTGGTAAAAACAAAAGCAAATCGTGTACCGAAAATAAATGGTATATATAACCGGCGAGCAAGCAAAGAAACCATAATAAAACGAAGACAGCCCCAGCGCCCAGGGGTGTTGGTACTTGATGTGAAGATCGGGCATTAGGAATCGCAACGAGGTTGTGTTTTAGGGCATAATGACAAAACAAGCGTACTAAAGCAGCCGATCCTAAAAATAGCCCTACGAAAACGATCATTAAATATAAGTTAATCAACTAATTTTCTCTATATCTGAAATAACCTGGGGCAGATTTTAACACAGATAGATCATAATGAGGTCACCGGAATGAAGCTCTTTGATTAATCACGCTCTTAAATGCATTACCACGTTCCTCAAAATTTTTAAACATATCGTAACTGGCACAAATCGGCGATAATAAAACACCATCACCTGGCTTTACACAATCAGCTGCTTTTTGAACCGCGTCTGTCATGTCTGTGGCTCGTATACAATCAACTGCAGCATGCAATAAGTTATACAAGGTTTCCGCAGCTTCGCCAATTAAAATAACAGACTGACAATATTGTTGAATAATCGGTACTAATGGCGAAAAATCCGCATTTTTAGCAACACCACCTGCAATTAAAACCCATTTTCCAGTAATCGTATCTGCTAATCCTGTTAACGTCGCCAATGTTGCACCTACATTGGTACCTTTAGAATCGTTAATCCACGGAACACCGAGATAATCACAAACCCATTCCGCACGATGGGGTAATCCCGCAAAAGATTGTAGTACTGATAACATCGATGCCATGGGTAATCCAATACTTTCACCTAAAGCCAAAGCAGCTAATGCATTCGAAAGATTATGACGTCCGGCTATTTTTAATTTGGAGGCAGGTAATAACAGTTCAGAGCCTCTGGCTAACCACAAACTATCTTTGTTCTTCGTTAAGCCGTACTGATTTTCGAGCGGCATGTCTATTCCAAAACTCATCGTTTTTTTAAGGCTGCTCGGCAGTTGTGGATCATCTCTGTTGTAAATAATATATTCAGCATGGTTAAAAATACGATGTTTCGCTTTTTGATATGCATCAATTGAACCATATCGATCGAGATGATCAGGACAAAGATTTAAAACCGTTGCCGCTTTTGGTTTTAAAGAATACGTTGTTTCTAATTGAAAACTTGATAATTCTAATACATACAGGTCTGGCGTTTTATTTAAAAGTTCTAACACTGGGGTGCCAAGATTTCCGCCAACCCCAACTCGCAATCCTGCTGCTTTTGCCATTTCGCCTACCAGTGTTGTAACCGTACTTTTTCCATTTGAACCTGTAATCGCAACGACTATGGGGTCTGACCCCATTGTTCTCGCCAACAATTCGATATCACCAATCATCTCTGCTTCTCGCGAAAGCCAATGCTGAATATCGGGATGATCTTGAGAAACACCTGGGCTGAGTACTAATGTTTTAGTTTTTTGTAATATTTCTTTAGGAAACATGCCGGTATAAACAGGAACATGTGGATAGTTTTTTTTAAGCTCACTTAATTTAGGCGGATTTTCGCGTGAATCCATCACGATAACAGGAATACCTTGTGCGGCATAATATTGCACACAAGAAAAACCCGTTTCGCCAAGACCAATGATGACAGTATCCACACGCATTAACGTAGTTTTAATGTTGCTAATCCAAATAAAACCAATACAACTGTAATAATCCAAAAGCGCACAATGACACGTGGCTCAGGCCACCCTTTTAGCTCAAAGTGATGATGAATTGGCGCCATTTTAAAAATACGACGACCGGTTAATTTAAAAGATCCGACTTGTAATATCACAGAAACCGTTTCCGCCACAAAGACGCCGCCCATAATAAATAATACCAATTCTTGGCGCACTAAAACCGCAATAACGCCTAAGGCTGCGCCTAGACCAAGCGAACCTACATCGCCCATAAAAACCTGTGCTGGGTAAGCATTAAACCATAAAAATCCAAGACCTGATCCCACTAAAGCACCACAAAAAACAGCAACCTCTTCAACACCAGGAATATAAGGCACCGCTAAGTAATGGGCAAATTGCACATGCCCCGTAATATACGCAAAAATCCCTAATGCGCCGCCGACTAATACGATTGGCATAATAGCTAAGCCATCTAATCCATCGGTTAAATTAACGGCATTACTTGTACCAACGATAACAAAATAGGCTAAAACAATATAAAAAAGACCGAGCGGTAAAAAAACATTTTTAAAAAAGGGGAATAACAAACTCGTTTCTGCGGGTGTTACCGCCTTCATATATAAAAAAATAGCAGCGGCTAAACCCAGCATGGACTGTAATAAGAATTTTAATCGGGCAGACAATCCCTTAGAATTACGCTTCATTAATTTTCGATAGTCATCATAGGATCCAATTAAGCCAAATCCAATGGTAATCGCTAACACAAGCCATACATAATCATTTTTTAAATTACTCCATAAAAGCGTTGCAAGCGTAATGGCAATTAATATCATAGCACCACCCATTGTCGGCGTACCTGCTTTGCTAAAATGGCTTTTAGGACCATCATCTCGTACCATTTGCCCAACTTTATATTGTGTCAACCAACGAATCAGCGGTGGTCCTACCAATAAAGTAATAATCAAGGCCGTTAAGGATGCCAAAATCGCCCTTAAGGTAATATATTCAAAGACGTTAAATGCACGATAATAGTGCGCTAGATATTCTGAAAGCCAAATCAGCATGACTGTGTTTCCTGACAATCTATTGTTAATGCAAAAACCACTTCTTCCATTCGCATAAAACGCGAACCTTTAATTAAAATGGTTGTGTTCGAATCGAGCTCCGAACGCAATGCCTGAATTAATAAATCCTTATTCGCAAAATGTGTTGCGCGTTGTCCAAAGGCATTTACAGCGGTTGCCGTTAGAGGACCAAGGCCAAACATTTGATGGATGCCTAAGTTTTTAGCCTCGCGGCCAATATCACCATGCAGTTTTTCAGCCTCCACGCCTAATTCAATCATATCGCCCATCACAAAAATCCGCTTGCCAGGCAATTGAGATAATACCGCTAAAGCAGCGCGCATAGAAACCGGATTAGCGTTATAGGTATCGTCGATAATTGACCCGCCGTTTAAGCCTTTTTTAAATTCTAAACGCCCTGTTACGGCTAAAAACTTTTCAAGTCCAGATTTAATTTGTAATAAGGGTACATTCAGTGCTCGTGCTGCTGCAGCCGCAGCAACGGCATTTTGTACCATGTGTTTGCCCGGTGGGTTTAATTGAATATCAATTGAGCCAATATCTGTCTCGCATTTAAATTGTGTATGCGTAGATGCTAAGTGAATATTTTTTCCGAAAATACGTGCTTTTGGATTATTGATACCAAATGTGATCACGCGTTGATCCGCTTCTAACAACCCTTGCCAGTAGACTGCATATTCATCATCTGCATAAATAATCGCCGTGCCTTTTGACTGCAAACATTCAAAAATTTCGCCTTTTGCTTTTGCAATACCATCTTTGCTGCCAAAAATTTCTTGATGCGCAACACCCGCATTGGTAATTAGCGCAACATTCGGGCTTGTTAAACCCATCAAATAAGCAATATCATTTTGTTTACGTGCACCCATTTCGACAACTGCATACTGATGCGTTGGCAGCAAACCTAAAAGCGTTAAAGGCACGCCTACTTCTGTGTTTAAATTACCTTGTGTGAATAACACCTCTCCTTCTTCTGCTAAAATACAACTTAGCATTTCTTTAACGGTTGTTTTGCCGCAACTACCCGTAATCGCTACCGTGGGTATGTTAAAAGTTTGTCTATAGGCTTTTGCAAACTCTCCCAACGCTAACACTGTATTGCTTACCAATAATGTGGGCAAAGTAGTCTCTAGCAAACGACTAATAACAACACCTACCGCACCACGTGCTTTTGCTTCCTCAATAAAATCATGGCCATCGACTTTTTCACCTGGAATGGCAACAAATAAAGTACCAGGTAACACTTGACGCGAATCCGTCTTGACCGCTTTAATCATTTTATCTTGAGCGTGAGTAAATGCTGCGTTCATAGATTTAGCTGCAAAAGATAATGTTAAGTTTGTCATGTCTTTCTCTGCTCTAATGCTGCCTCTACAATCAGCGTATCTGAAAATGGAATTTTTTCTGTGCCAATGATTTGATAGGTCTCGTGCCCTTTACCCGCAATCAAGACAATATCGTCTATTTTTGCGTTTTTAATGGCTAACTCAATTGCTGTTCTGCGATCATGTTCAATCACTGTCTTATGAGGGTTTTTAAGCCCTTGTACCATCTCGGTCATAATTTGTTTCGGATCTTCTGTTCTCGGATTATCTTGCGTTAAATATAAGTGATCACTTAAACCTTCGCCAATGGCAGCCATTAAAGGCCGCTTGCCACGATCACGATCCCCACCACATCCAATGACACACCACAATTGACCCTTACAGTGAGCACGCAATGCTTCTAAAACCGCTGCCAGCGCATCTGGTTTATGTGCATAATCGACAATCACTAAAGGCTGTCTTGAATTGCCGCCAAAACGCATCATACGCCCTGGTACTGTATGAATCATTTTAATCGCTTCTAGTACCACTTTGAGCGGAATACCTTGAAGACAGACGGCAGCTATCGCTGCCAAAATATTACTCAAATTAAAACGCCCGAGTATATTGCATTGTAATTCGCCTGCATCCCAAGGTGTCTGCACAGTCGCACGTATGCCGTGATTATTTAAGACAACTGAACGGACACAGAGGATTGCTTCTCCCCCCTTCATAGGGGGGTTGGGGGGGATGTCACATGAATACCCTAACACCCGCCCTTCTTTATCCAAACGCTTTAATTCAGTAAACAACTGCTTTCCAAACGCATCATCTACATTAATAATTGCGTGTTTCCATTGAAATTCTGTAAACAATTTTTTTTTAATTTGACCATACGCTGTCATATCAGCATGATAATCTAAATGATCCCGCCCTAAATTGGTAAAAATAACGGTATCAAATTCCACACCTGCGACACGGTGCTGATCAAGCGCATGCGAAGTCACTTCCATTGCAACAGCGCTCACTTTTTGTTGGCAAAAAGCCGCCAATGTTCTTTGAACGGCTATTGCATCTGGTGTTGTATAATCATGTGGTATTTGGCTAACGATTGTACCATCTTCCATCTTGATTTTTTCAAATGTTTTTTTTTCAGTAAAAATACCCGCACCTAGCGTACCGATGATGCCACACGCTCTCTTACAATAGGACATTATTTCTGCAATAAAATGCGAAACCGAGGTTTTACCGCTCGTCCCCGTAATACCCATAACAGGCATTGCTTTTGACGGATGTGAAAAAAATCGTGCAGCCATATGCCCAACACTTTTTCGCTCAGTCAACACCGCCACTGCACCCTTTCCAATCGCCTCTTCCATATACACACGGCCATCAACCGTTAATCCCTTTACCGCTATAAACAAATCGCCAGGCTTTACCTGGCGACTATCCATAGCAAGATTTTTTATCGTTACATTATTCATAATCAATAACAGGCGCAGGACCGGCACAGGGGCGGGCCCCTACATCTGCCACACGTAATTTTTGTTTGTCTATCATATCGGGCGGCACATTAAATAATCGTAGAGCACCTTCGGCTATTTTTGAAAAAAGGGGTGCGGCTATTTGGCTGCCATAATAGGCGCCTGCTTGTGGATCATCAACAACAACCACAATCGCAAATCGCGGATGCGATGCTGGTGCTAAACCAGCAAATACAGAGACATGCGAATGTTTATTATACCCCCCACTACTCAACAGTTTACGTGCGGTTCCTGTTTTGCCGGCCGTATGATACCCCACCACTTTGGCTTTTGCACCACCGCCTTCTTCTACAATACCCAATAACATATCCATGGTTTGTTTAGCCACAACATGATCAATGACTTCTTCACCACACGGAATGTCCGATTGTTTTAAAAAAGTTGGCGTACGCCTTACACCGCCCGCGCCTAAAACCGCATAAGCTTGGGCAAGTTGTAAAGGTGTCACACTCATCGCATATCCAAATGACATCGTCGCTAATACAAAAGATCCATCTTTAGGTGGCGCATGCAAGGTGCCAGAACTTTCTCCCGGAAAACCACTGCCTGTCGAAGTGCCAAATCCAAATTTTGCATAAGTATCTATCAGATTTTTGGCCGGTAATGACAATGTTAATTTAGTAACGCCGATATTGCTCGATGTTCTTAACACTTCTGCAACGCTTAACACACCTAAATCTTTATCATCTATTTCGCGTACAACATTTTTACCAATCATCATGCGACCAGGCGACGTATTAATTAATGTCTCTGGTCTTACTGGGCTGTGTTGCATGGCATTAACAACACTAAATGTCTTCATGACCGAGCCGGGTTCAAATTTATCGGTAACGGCTCGATTACGGCATCGCGCCATATCTTCAGGTTTAATGCGAATATTGGGATTAAACGAGGGCTGATTCGCCATCGCTAATATTTCGCCCGTTTGCACATCTAATACAATAGCAGAACCTGCTTTGGCTTTACTCGATGCGACAGCGGCTTTTAATTCGCGATACGCTAAATATTGCAATCGTTGATCAACACTTAAGACCACGTCTTTTCCAGATTGCATGGCTTCTAAATCTTCTAGAATTTCTACCTCGTGACCTTGCCTGTCTTTGACCACTTTTTTACGACCATCAGAGCCCGCCAATGCCGCTTCTAAAGCCAGTTCTAAACCTTCTTTACCCTGATCATCCAGATCGGTAAATCCAATGATGTGTGCAGCCACTTCACCCGTCGGATAAAAACGTCGATATTCTGGTTTTAAATAGACACCGGGTATTTCTAAGCGTTTAACTTGTTCTGCCACAGTGGGTGATACTTGACGCTGTAAATAAACAAATTCCCGCTCACGATTACGCGTCACTTTAGCGCGCAACTGATCTAAAGAAACATCCAAAGCTGCTGCTAATGCGAGCAACTGTGGATCTTCCAAATTAAATTCTTTGGGATTTAACCAGACGGAATTAACCGGCGTGCTAATGGCTAAAGGTTCCCCATTTCTATCCACAATCATCCCGCGATGCGCAGGTATGCCGACCACACGAACCGTTCGCTTATCGCCCTGATCTTTCAAAAAACGCTTTTCAAAGACTTGTAAATTCACAACACGCCAGGTTAAACCACCCACAATAAGCAGAAGTGCTGCTCCCATCACTCTATAACGGCCTTTTAATTTCATGGTTGAATCACCACGATTTCTTTGCTAGACGGGACAATCATTTTTAATTTCTCTCTTGCAATTTTTTCGACTCTGAGATCAGAAGCCAAAGTGCCTTGTTCTAATAATAATTGCGTCCATTCTACATGCAGGTTATCACGTTCATGCTGCAGCGTTTCCAGTTGAATATGCAAATGGCGATTTAAATATTTAGTATAAACCACACCTAATGCAGCGCTTAACAGCAAAACCCCGAGAAAAAAAAGTTTTGCATCGCACCGCTCATATAATTGCATCAATGGATTAATTGTCCATTGCGTTTTGTTATTTGCTTTGCCTTGAATATCTTGGTTCATAACCATCGCTTGTCTCATCTTCAATCTCCACCTTTTTCGGCTAATCTTAATATGGCACTGCGTGCACGTTTGTTTTTTGCAATTTCACTCTCTGTTGGTTTGATAGATCGCCCGATGCGGCGAAGCTTTTGATTCATTTGGCTCGCGAGCACTGGTAATCCAATCGGATAATCATCGCCTTTTTCATGTTTTTGAATAAAGCGCTTGACTAAACGATCTTCTAAAGAATGAAAACTGATGACGGCTAACCGGCCGCCTTCGGCTAAAATTTCTAATGCCTGTTCTAGCCCGATGCTTATCTCTTCAAGCTCGTTATTAATAAAGATGCGAATGGCCTGAAAGCTTCGCGTTGCCGGATGTTTGGTTTTTTCCCACGCAGGATTGGCTTTTGAAACAATCTCTGCCAACTGCCGTGTCGTCGTTATCGGCGAAAGTTGACGTGCCATAATAATCGCACGCGCAATACGTTTATGAAAACGTTCTTCACCTAAGGTTTTTAAAACTTCGCTAATGGTTGTTTCTTCTGCCGTATTTAACCAGTCTGCCGCCGATATGCCGGTTGTCGGATCCATGCGCATATCCAAAGGCCCATCTTGTTTAAAGCTAAAGCCTCTATCGGCAGCATCGAGTTGTGGGGATGAAAAACACCCAAATCAAATACAATACCGTCTACCCTGCCAACCAGGTTTTCTGCTTCACAAAATGCATATAAATTTTTAAAAGATCCGGATTTCGCCTTCACACGTTTATCATTTGCAGCCAGCGTATCGGCTTCAAAAATGGCTTCTGGATCGCGATCGAAAACAAAAAGACGGCCTTCTTGATTAAGTTTTTCTAAAATAGCACGCGCATGACCGCCCCGCCCAAAAGTAGCATCTATATAAATGCCTGGCGGCTGAATGTTTAAGCCCTCTAAAACCGCATCTAACAGAACGGGAACATGTAATATCTTCATAACGATAAAGATTCCATTTCGGGTGGTAATCGATCATGACCAACGCCTCTTTCATCCAATCTTCACGGGTTTCGTGCCAACGCACTTCATCCCAAATCTCAAATTTCTTACCTTGACCCACCAACATGGTTTTTTTCTGCAAATTCGCATATTCCCTTAGAGTCGGCAGCGCATCATGGCGGCTATCCAGTTCCGCCCGTTGCATGCCCAATCAATAGTCTTTGAATACGACGCGCTTGACAGTTAAAACTCGGCGGCGCCTCTATTTTCTTTCAATGTTCTCCCATTCGGTCAATGAACACAGTAATGAGCAGCGGTTCTTCTGTGTCGATGGTCAGAATCAGTTGCCTTTTGCATCCGTTTGTAAACGTTCGCGGTAGCGCAATCAGGATAATAATCGGCCT
>JBGAIG010000021.1:0-22724 GCA_044225595.1 Gammaproteobacteria bacterium | reverse complement strand
CATTAGGGGAAAACACTTTAGCTAATAATTTCTCTTTGAACTCTTTCGAGTATTGTCTGCATTTACGCATAGTAGGACTCCATTATCGCCCCACTAAGTTAGTTAATTCAGAGGCGACAACTTTCCTGAAACAGGGGGCTTAAGCCTAAGGCTTTTTTCTTGAGCTCCTTTAACTCAAATACCCCTTGCCATTCTGATAGATGCAAAATGGCGTTATTTAAGGCGTCCATCGCAAGCTTTTGAGGGTCAGGAGGTACAACAAGGCCCCTTTTTTGTGCTTCATTGACGTAATTTTGCAACCATTCCAAACTGTGGCCAGAGCGGCTTAATTCGACTGTCCAAGCGAGTTTTAAATGTTCCGGTTCTATTTGTTTTTTAGGGGGACGCGTATTAAAGTTAGCGACTTTTGCCGCTTTTCCGCCGCTTTGTCCGGTTTTTTCTAATTCTGCTTCAATTTGTTGACGACGTTTAGAGAATTGCTTAATCAAAGTGGGTGGAAAATCTTTTAACTCAAAAGTTCCCTGATTTGAGGTTTGTACAATCTCAAAACCTAAACGCATTAATTCGGGTGCTAAATAAGCCCGGTAATACATACCCAATAAGATTTTATCTCGATAAATAGGATAGGAATCTAAGGTGCGCCACTCTCCATTTTTTCTTTGGGTTGCATTGGCTAAAATGGCATGACTGTGTAATTCCGGATCAAGGGCACGTGAATCCATATGCTCAAAAATACTAAAAATTAGATTCTCTGTTTTTTCGGAACCTGATTCTGCTTCTTTAACACGGCTAATGGCATATTCTTTTTCAATCAAGGTGAGGACTTTTTGTACCGCTATTCGGTGTGCTGCCAAGATGCGCTCATCTTGTAATATCACAGCTAAAATAGAAACCGATTTAGGTGCTGAAAAAGTTAAATCATAACCGGGGCGGTGGTATTTGCCTTCAAGGGTGTTTTTCATCCAGATGTCAGACGAGAGTTTTCCAAGCAATATATCTTTAAATTGTTCGCGAGTAGCATTGCCCTTGAGCCCTAAGGTTTCAGCTCCCTTGCCAAACCATTGTCCTTGAAACAATGGGATCGCGTGAGCACTATTATTTTCTTTTTGATAATGTACGGTATCAGATAAGTAATAGTTTTCTGCTTGAAAATAATGGCTCGCTTTTTGTGCCGATTTTAAGGTATAAATGCTTAACATGGCTTAATCCATCGACTAAACTTTTTCATCGCTATCTATCCATATCAAAGCCATCCCGCTGATTGATGGCTTTCTGTTTTTTGGATTCATTTGGATGCTTGGCGAGTTCTTTAGCTTTTTGTTCTAAGAGCTTGACGGGTGCTTCTTTAGCCAAACCTTCGTTTTGAAGCACTTTTTCATCTTCTGACTTTAAGTCTGCCTCTAAGGTTCCAGACATATCAGCTTTTGCCTCATTAGGTGTTATCAAATTTAGTAGACCAAAGATAGAAAACATTTTTCTGTTGCGGAATTTTAGTTTGATTTGGCTGATGGGTTCATCACCCGGTAGTACCATATAGGCCTCTTTATCATTGAGTCTTAAAAATTCGGTTGGTAAAATTAAAGGTTCTTGGCGACGTTCTGACTGAATCGAAACCCCATCTCTGACAGTATTGGCACCATAGGAATAGCCTTCTTTTTGTTCAAGACTTTCGCGTTGGCCTGTTAAATAGGACATCCATTGTGCAGTGTCAGGACATTTGGTTCTAAATAAGATATGGGTGTTATACATCGCTAATAAGGCTTTGGCTTCATCAATACCGTAAATGGTTCGGATTTGATGAATGTCCTGAAAAGCTGATGCAGCACATAAACCATATTTTCTGCCTTGGGATAACAAGAGACTGAGCGAGGGTAATTTATGAAGGCTTGCTAATTCATCAATCAGTAACCAAATTCTGCGTTCTCGAGAGGGCTCTAAACTTAAAATGGCACGTGCCGCCGTATCTATCCAAACCGAAATTAAGGGTTTCAAGGCTTCCATCTTCTCAGCAGAGCTCGTGATAAATATCCAGCCATCTTGTTTTTCAGCTTTAATCCACTTTTTAATCGAAAACAAAGGCTCGTTACCTTCAGGTCTCAAGTACTGCAAAACTTGCGTATAGGTGATAGCTGTTGCAATAATCGATGCAGTCGTTTTTTCAGTAGAAGGTGCCACATAGGTTTCTGCAGCGGTGCCTTTTAACAATTGACGAAGCTGTATTAAATCCGAGCTAAATAAGGCATCTAACAGCAATTGTGTATACGGAGTCTTCATTTGTCTTAGCTTTTCAGCCAAGTTCGAAAAAAGCCGGCGAGAGGCTAAAATCCAAAATGGATCGCTTAAGGATGAATTCAAGGGCATGAGAGAGGCCGCCATCGCATCAAAATCCGCTAAATCTTTGGCATCCTGCCAAATGTTCCAAGCGGGGCAAGCTTTATCAAAGGGATTCAAAATAATATCTTTTTCTTTACGATAGAAATGCTGAACAAAAGTTCCCGCAATATCATAGACAATGGCTCTTTGACCTCTTCTTCTAATATTATCCATTAACTCCAGCATATAAAGCGATTTGCCGGTACCCGTAGTACCGCTCAATAACAGATGCTGCATCTCGGCATCTTTTAATAAAGGGGTTTTAGCAATCACAATATCAGAGGCTTTACCTGATTTTTGTAGGTGCTTTTTAAGCGCTTTGGCGCTGACGAAAGTGGAACCCCGAAGGATACGCTGGCGTTTTTTTAGATAGCCTATCAAGCTCAAGCTGATAATAAATAAAATCATCCCTAAGCCCGTATAAATACCCACTTCCATTAAAACTTGTTGAAGCACTTACTTTAAGACAGCGTTTATGGTAATATTGCGTGCTTGGGTGATTTAAGAAATGCTGAACCTTCATCACCACACCTCGCCCATCTTTATCTTGAAACCGATAGCGTGCGTTCCCACTTGCAATCGATTGGTGCAATTCCGCAAAATAATAATGTCCAAATATCGCTCGCTCATAAGGTGTGGTTCTTTTATAAATCAGAATGCTTGAGGCGACTAAAAAAGCAATCACCGCAACCTTTAGCACTCTCCCATTAATTTGCTGAAACATGCGGTAAAAATGTAGTGCTATTTGACCGCCTCGGATATAATTTTTCATCTTAAATATCTCCCGTTTTACTTCTCGCGATTACAAACTCATTGACATATCACTATTTTTTCATTTCCAAACCGAACTTAGCTGTGCTATCCTTGTCTAACACGGTATAACCGCGACAAAGTAAAGGTAGCCATTTGAAAATCTTCCAAACACTCGAAACGCTTAACCCCGACCAAAAGCGTGTCATTTATGCCTACTTGTCTGCACTCGCCATCGGTTCCCTGGCCAGCATTTTCAGTTTTGGCTTTGGTGCAACATTGCTGCTCTTTTTATCTCCCGTTATAAAAGTCCATTTTGCGCGGCCCAATACTTGTGATGCTATCGAAATGTACGATGGCAAAATATTGACCATTGATGATTACGCGGGATACTTCAAACTTTGGAAAATTTTAACTCCTTGTTTAGTATTCGCTTTATTCATGCTCATCGCGGTTTTTCTCGATTACGACTTCTTTGGATTTTTAGCTTTCCTCCTTATTCTCGGTTATTACACTACTTTAAGTGCTTACATGATCCAACATAAGCTGCCGCTTTTAAGTGCTGAACGCAGCTCTTCTAACAAAACTGATTCTCTACCATCTCTTAACTTCAGATGTATGCAAGATGATGAGATCAGTAGAATCTCTTATGATGCTAAATATTCAAATTTTCCTGGCAACATATTGAATGATGCCTATAGGCATAAAAGCCACTATTAATTCTCTATTTCCTCCTCATTATGCTCTTGCACTGAACGAAACAAATTTACAAACAAGTTCTTATCCCCAGCTTCCTCTTTTTCTTTTATTTTCTTTTGATATTTTTGATCCATCCCAATTGCTTTTTCTTTGAAGAGGCTTTCTTTGTGAGTGTTCATTTCTTCAATTTTGTGTTTAATTGCTGAGTTACTTTCTGTATTAAATTCCAAACTGTCTTTTTTAGCTTTATCAAGAAGATGATTAATGTCGCCGTTGTTCTGCGTCTTTAGCTCTAATTCAAAAAGCTCTATTGTTTTGTCTGTATATTTTTTTTCTAATTCTTTTGGTGATGCAATATGTTTTGATGCAACTTGTTCAATAATATTTTTAGTTCTTTGCTCTTGAAAAGCTTCAATATAACGATCCTTTTTTTGTGCTAACGGCCCAGTCGTTGCATCCATCATCTTACGAGCTGATTCAAGACCAATTACCGATTTTCCATCAATGCTCGGTTGATTTGCGATAAAATCTAAAACTGCTTGGGTTAAATTCGTTCTACTATCAAAGGATGAAGATTGCATCATTTGAGCACCCCTGCTTAAACGTTCGGCTTTTTGATGGTGTAGCTGATAACTATCCCGATGCGATCGTAATTTCTCTAAACTTGCAGATAATGCAGACGATAAACTTTTATCTTTAGCACTGCTTGTACCATACTGTTGATGTTCAGTCGCCTTTAAAATAGATTCTATACTTTCATTAAACCCATATTCTTTAGTAGCAATACGGATATCATCAGCCGTAATCTTTCTCCCTGCTTCTTTTGAATAAACGCCTTGTGCATTAGCACCAATTGTTATGCTTATATTCTGATCGAATAATTTAGCGGCAGGCTCATTTTTTCCTTCTTCTCCATTTTTTCCATCTTTTTTAAAATCATATTTTAGCGATCCAGCGATAGAAGCACTTAAAGCCAATTGCATAGCTTCTTGTTGACTAACGCCAAAAGTCTTTTGTAAATTTCGTGTAAATCGTAAAGTATTATTCAAACTTTTATTTTCAGCACTGGTGGTATCTAAATTATAATTTTTACCATCACTTTCTGTGTGGCTGATCCTGTTTAATAAATCTGTCGCCTGACGGCTTGCCTCTGAAATACCACTTGCCATTTCAGCTCCGTCAGATTCCATCAAGGATTGCTCTTTTTGACTTGCTTGTGACAATTGTGCTGAGAAATTATTAGAACCCGAAACCTCAGTGCCTAAACTCGATACCGTTCTACCACTGCCACTGCTAAAAATAGGCCCTTCAGCCATCGTCACTTGAATAGCCCCATCAGCTAAATTGTGCGAGAACTGCCCCGAGAAATGTTCTGCATTTCTCTTGGTCTGAAAAGCCGTCTGATTATGTAAACTCTGGGTGCCTTGACTAAAATTGCTTAAACTGATGTTACCGCTTGACACCTCATGTCCCGTACTGGCAATGGCGGATTGTGCAGCAGAGCCTAAATGATTGGCAAGATGCACAAAGGAACTCGCACCCCCTTTAACCATCATGTAAGCAATAGCAGGCACACTAAACGATAGCCAGCCTGTCAGTGCACTCATGTCCTGATTGAGATTGGCCAGTCCCTGAGAAGTTGCTAGCGTTAGGCCTTCCGAACCCGCATAAGCAATCCCTTTGGCTTGCGCTGTTAAGAGCATGATTAAATTTAAAATGGCATATAAGGGAGCCCAGAGCTGTATCCAAATTAATATCCCTAAATAGGTAGCTAAGCTTTGGTAACCATTCGGCAAAGCGATTAAAGGAAAAATAAAAACAAATGCGCCATAAGCAATCGCCTCAAAAACATTTTTCATCACCGGCAAGGCTTGGCGAGCCATATCGCCCGCAATCTCATAGGAAGCACGTTGCTGCATTGAGGCTTTAGCACTGCCATAATCTGCAGCAGCACCTAACTGATAGGCTTTAGCCCGGCTGGCATTTTGGATGGCATTTACCATCATTTCTTGTTGTAAAATCTCAGAAGCTTGTAATGAGATTTTAGAAAGCAATGCATAGGATTGGGGCAGTTTTCCTAAAAAGGCATTTCTTGCTTGTACTTCTTCTAAGTTCGGAAAAAAATGCTTGCCTAATTTTAAAGAAGCCTCTTGAATCGCTAAAGTCCACCGTTCGTTTAAGTCTTTAGCTCCTGCTTGACAAGTTTTAATTTCATTGTCAGCGGGATTGGGCATTTTATATAAAAACCCCAATAAGGGAGAGGCATTACTTGAAACCAATTCCCAAATATTTTTCGATGTTTTTAAATCCTTCATGCTATATTTGGTGCCAATCATCACATCATACACAACACATTGCTGTACAAAGCGTTGCATGTTTTCATGAAACAAGGGGTCTTGAATGCGAAAGAGCTTACTATCTGACATCAAACGAGAACCAAAGACTAAGCCCGTTTCCTGATAAGGCAAGTAATGCGGCAAGGTAAAAACTTGTTCTAGTTTTTCGGTTAAACTCTTGCCAATATCCGAGATTAAAGAACTCACAGCAGCTAATAGCACAGGGACGTTATCAACTTTGGGCCTGACTCCTTGATACGTGAGCGGATCACAAATATACACGCTGGTTCTTGGAATTAATAAGAGATTAATGACACATAAAAACCAGATAAACCAATGGAGAGCTGGCAAAATCGATTGCCTGACCATGGCAATCGCTAAAACCCAAATAATGCTTACAATCCCGACCAAACGAATAAGGCTACTGGCTAAACCTTGCTCCGAGAAAGACAAAACCATAGCAAGACCATTAAAGATGTATCTCAGGGTCTCGCCACCCCCAAAGGAATAAATCGTATAAGCCATTTTTAGTGTTCTCCCTCATGAAACAATTGATGCAATTGCCGCTCAATTTGCTGGGTGCGTTCCATAACAGCTAAAGTAGTATTCATCTGATGGAATAGGCCTTGGCGGCGATGGTAAATGAGGGTTTTAGAGGTGCGTAATTCCCTTAAAAAGCTTTGAATGTCGCTATCATTGATTTGAACGCTTTGTAGATGTCTCACACTTTCAGAGACTAAATCAACAACCCGATCTAAATATTTCAATAAAATATCGTAGGCAATCACCTCGGAAAGGTCGCTTAACTGCAAAGGGCTATTGTCTGGTTTAAAGGCAGTTTGTATGGTTAATATCTTAAAGATTGGCAAATGGGTTGAATTAACAAAATCTTTCTCAGCTGCGGTGCTCGCTTCATCCGTTTTTAACTTGCGGTTTAGCTCATTGATAAAGCGATCGACTTTGGCTAAAAACGCCTCTTGGGGCGGAATGTTGACCGTTCTTTTAATTGGGTTTAAACAGGCGTTTTCATCAGGATTATCGCAATGATAAAGATGTACTTGTCCGCCATTGACAAGACCGCTTAATAAGTTTTCATTATCAATTAAGGGTGGTAAATAACGAGGCTGAATATGCCCAGCCCCTTTTTTAGCAATAAAGCTACCGGATAAGCTCATAAAAAGTTCAGCTAATTCGTTGTCCTGCTGAAATAAAACATGCTTTTTTAAGGCTTTCCAAGCGAGATTAAATTCATCTCCTAAGATATCCTGAAACTCAGGACTTTTTTGACTATTGACAGTTCCTCTTTGGCCACCTGCACCACAGCCTTGTCGAGCTGCTGCGTAATCCGTAAAAATATTTTTGCTGGTGCCCATGGCGTTGCACAATAATTGAGAAGAAGCATCGGATTTTGGCCAAAGGCCACCTACAAGAGCAGCACCCATCTGACAAGAATTGATATTCATATTATTGGCATCTTGAGCAACCGCCATTAATCTATCAATAATGCTTTTAATTTGAGGGGTGACGGTTTGAAGAGCTAAGCTAAAACCATAGGATAAAGCATTAGAACCAATGTTTCTCGCCATTTGCATAAAGGCTTCTGCGTTAATAAAGCTAAAGCCGCCCATAAATAAATCAATACCACCACAGCCACTATTAAAACTTGGCATCTGAAGACTCATTAAATCCGCATTGGTCGCTTTAGCCCGGGTCATCAGACTGCCACCGGTAAAATAACTGCCCATTTGGTCGCGATAAGCGCCACCTTCCGTTACATTCACGCTTTGGCCTCGGCTGATAAAAAACTGCTCTAAATCTTCTTTGACACCGGCATGAGACAAGCTTACAAAAGCCATTGTGATAAGCCCTAAAATCAAAGAGACGCGTTTTTTGTAATCTTTCATTCTTTGTCTCCAAGCATCCTGTCTACAACGGCTTCTAATTCAGATAAAGAAATCATTTTAAAACTTAAAGGGATAATGGTTTTGGTTTTAGTGTGCAGGGCAACAACTGCGGGCACGGTGTTGATATTGAATGATGTCCTCAATCCATTATCAATTTTAAACTCAGGAAATGCGCTTAAAGGTTGTCCATCCATCGAAATGGCTAACAAAGAAAATCCGTATTTTTCGCCAAAATGCTTTAAGGTTTCAGAAAATGCCTGACAATAGACACAACTGCCTTTAAAAAAGAAAAAGAGGCCATAATCTTTGGCCAATGCTTTGAGCTTTTGGTTTTTTTGGCTTTCGTTTGAGGCCAGATAAAGATGTCTCGCTCTTTGATTGACCGGATGAAGCCGAGTCTCATCTAAATGGGGATAATATAACAAAGTTTTTTGCCAGCTTTCTGCAAAGCGTTGGCTTTGATTCATCAAAGCACGCTGAACGGTCAAATAGGATTTAATATTTTCCATAGAAGGCGAAATAATGGCTTGATGGAGTTTTTGCTCGAGGGTTTTTCGCTGCATTAAAATCTGCTCGGTTGGGGTTAGTTTTGTGTCTGCCAATAAATCAGCTTCATTTTTAGTGTCTCTTTTTTCCGATTCTTTTTTAAGTTCTTCATACCAAAACCAGCCTTCGGCTTTTTTATGATAAAAAGGGGCCTCAGCATTGACAGATGCTATAAAGAAAACCATCAATAAAAAACACCAGCGGTTCATGGTTCTGTTTTTCATTTTTGGAGCTCTTCAGTTTTGGCATTTTGGAAATGCTGCAAGCGGTTCTGAATTTTGCTTTGCATACGATCAACCGTTTGTGGCGAGAATGAGGGTTTTAAATCCTCAAAAATCTCGCTTAAATTGAGACGTGAAAAATCAATACGGCTTAATTCCTCCACTGTAAAGCCACGACATTGAGGCGATTCAGGCTCACCCCAATTGAGACCTGCCTGAGGTCTTCCTTGTTCATGCAAAATTCGCATGAGTTTAGAGCCAAAGCAGCAAAAGACCGTCTTTTTTTCAATACAAACGCCTAAGCGTTTTTTAGAACAATATTTGCCAATTTCATGACACAGTTTCTTTTCGCGCTTTTGAGCCAAAGCTTTTTCTTCGGGTTTGCAATCGGCAAGCCCTAAGCTTGCGCCCCAACCACCGACTTTGCAGCAGCTTTTAAAACTCACTAAATCTTTTTTGCAGTCTTCGGTGCTGCCTCTAAAAATCTCCGGAAAAGCAGTCGCCTTCGTTTTTTGAATCTCATGAAAAATACTGAGCTGTGCCATCACTTCTGAAAAGTCATGACTGGGCTCTCCATTTGGACTATAACACTCGCCTTGTATGCAAAAGATGTCTTTACCACAGATGCGTTTGGTTTTGAGTGTTTGTTCTTTTTTGCATTCGTATTTGTGCTGCCAAATGTAACATCTATCATCCACTTTAAATTGACATTTTGAGGCTATTTGTTGGCAATCCGGTTGGTGATAAGTAGCACAATCGTTTTTACTGGGATATTGGCAAACATAAGTGTGCTCTTCTTTCCAACAGGGTTTCGTGACGGGTTTTTCATTAATAATCCGGGTTTGATTGGGCTCTATACAAATAATTTTGACTTTTTTACACTCGGCACGAGCATCTAAGGCGGCGCATTGGGATATCCATTCCTCAGGACCGATGGTCACTTGTTCTGCCTGATACATTCTGGCAGGGTTATAATAGGTTTTAGCACGGCAATTCGGATCATCAGGGCGATGATTCCCTTGGCTACACCAAAAATGCGAATACTTAGCCGGAACCACTGTCACCGTTGGTTCTTGTAAATAACGGATACAAGTTTTTTCTTCAGGTTCTCGTGAGGCTTCACAGCTGTGTTGCTCTATGACAGCTTTTTGTTCTAAAAAAGGTATTTCTATACAATCTTGGTTTTGGTTTTTAATCAAGATGGGTGCTTGGGGTACAATCATATCAGCAAAGCTATCAAGGGCTGTCTTTTGAATCCTTTCAAATTTAGCACGAGACTGCTCAGATTGAACCACCAATTGGCCTGCTTGATTGGTATTGATTTCTAAAACCGAGGCATCCGATAAGTTTTTTTGAGATAAAGCCATGTTTTGTTCATAATGGGTTGTTTTTGCGCGCTCTTCTTGATTACCTAAAAAACCTGACATGTCTTTCATTTCTTTAAGTTCTTGCTGTTTAAAAGCCGTTCCCATGCTGCAACCTTGTTGATAGCCTTCTACTGGTGCAGCAATTATTGAAGGCGGTAACAATAAACCGAAGAGGGTTAACTTAATACCGACAGTTTTAATCTGCATCCCTACCCCTTTGAAGCCAATCTTTAGCTTCATTTTTAAGTTCACCTTGATGTGCGATTTCTAAAAGTGCCGTTTTAAGAGGAATATGGCCACTGACAACATCAAAGATAGGCTCAGAACCCAAAGTATCTTTCGTCAATACAACAGCGGGCACTTGATGAATTTCATAACGTTTAAAAAGCTCAGGATGAATTAAAAAGCCTTGCCCGGTTTTTTCAATCATGTCTTGTAAATAAAGAGCTGTTTTTTGGTAACTGTTGTCTTTAAGACCTCTTAAAATCAAAGTGGCACCCAATTCGATAGCCTCTTTGTTTAAAGCAATCAAAGCAGGTTTTGGCATCGATAAAGATACAAAGAGATAGAGCGCAGTGCTAGCTTGGTTTTTGAGGGGTAAAGATAAAGTATCCACCCGTTCTGTTGTTTGATGAGTAGAAGAAAAATCATTTTGAGCAGCACAGCCACATTGAAAGTCTTCCATTTTAAACTGTGCATCTGATGCTAGTTCTTTGGCTATTTCTAAATACGGTTCCATTTTTTGAAAAGCATCAACCGGATTTAAAGCATAAGACCTCACTACAAATAATCCAAAAAGACCCAACACTAAAAAATGTTTCCCTTGAAAAAATTTAGTTTGCATAATAATCAATCCTCAAAAGATGCAACAGTTGCGTTTACGAAATAACAAATAAGCAAAATCCTCGCCTTTAACCGGAAATTCTCTACCGGATTCTAAAAATACACTGGTTCTACCCAAAGGATGACAACCTAAGGTTTTATGAGTGGCAGACATTGGGAAAGTCATTTGTAATTTGTATTGGGATTTTTTAATAATCGGTGCCACATATTTTTGGCATAAGCCTTCTTGACCTGAAGTGCCCCATAAGAGCAGTGAGCGATGTAATTTGGCTATCATGCGCTCAGCTAATAATAAGCTTGCTTGTACACCACCGCTATGATTGGCAACTGTTCCCGTAAAAGGATAAAGACTGCCCTGGCAACCACCACACCAAAATAGTGAATCGAGCGGCAATCCAGTGCTTGCAGCAGCACAATCGGCAGCACAACTCACTTGTGCTAAGGGATTGGCAAATAACACGGCTTCGGGGTTTAAGATAAAACTAATTTCATCATCCGACCAGAGTGGATCGATTTCGGTTAAATAAGCCACATCAAAGTCAGCTTTTTCAAGGCATAAAAAATCTATGAGGAGTTCCAACCAATAAATGACTGGATACACATACCAATGCACATGGTAAAAGCTACTCTCAAGACCTGATTTTGCATCAGTGGTTAAGCCATGTGTCCCCTGGGTGCGGCTATTGGATAATGTGATGCCACCTAAACTCACCATGCAATAGGGTGTACGTGTCACATCAATTAAACGAACCGGTTCCCAAAACCCAATCGGAATACCCGGAATAGGCACAGGGCTGGGTGGCCTTGGACAAAAACAAAGTGGTCCGCTGGGATTGGGTGTATCGGCTAAGCCACTGCTATTCACATGTACGGGGCCAATTGATAAAGGCAATAAACAAGACCAACAAATATCCGTAATGGGATTAATCATTTTACCAACACAACCGGCTGTTGCCATTGAGGCTAAACTCCATAATAAAAAAGCGAAGAGTGTCTCTTTCATGATGGTGTTTCCTCTAAACAAAGTTCTTCGACTTTTAATACAAGCCCTTCTTGATAAACACACGCGGGAATCTGTTGAATGCCGATTTTACGGGTTAATAAACCTTGCTGGTCAAAATAAACAGGCAGTTGCCAGGTTTCCATTAATACCAAGGGGGAGCCACGCACTAAAATTAACTTGTCGCCTATTTTGTAATGGGATTTTGCCCAGGCTTTTTGTTTTTCATCCTCTCCATTAAAAAATAACCATTGGCCTTTAAAAGAGGCTGTATCCAAGGGATTTAAACGGGTTCCTTTTTTGTAAATCACTTGGTTTTGATGATTTTTGATATCAAAAGAGAAACGAATGCTCGGGTCCCACTCAAAGGTTCTGGGGTTAACGGTGTCGCTAAGGCCTAATACAGGTTTGGGCGTTTGTAATGCAAGCTTGGCTTTGTCGACTAATTGATTTTGATGATAAGCAATAGCGCCCGAAGTTGCCATAGCGTTTAATTTTTGTTGAATACTTTCTATCATGTCCAGTTCTTTAATCTCAAAAACTGCTCCCACGACACCGAGATTTTTACAATGCAATGGACCGCTCATGAATGACAGTAAAAACACGCTGAGATATGTCCCTTTTTTAAAAGCCATTACCATAGCCCATACACCCTGCCTAAAATATGACGTTTTTCTACCAATCCAAATTCTGCATAGCGCGAATCTAGAGAACCTGCGTTAGAACCTGCAGCAAATACAAAGCCTTCTGGGATCGTCCGGATATTTAAAGGCGTCAAAGGATGTCCATAGCTATTCTGTTTATGTAAGGCCCCTTGCCACTCTTGATTAACCCGCATAATGCGGCCATGCAAAGTGATTTTATCTCCGGGTACGCCGATTAACCTTTTGGTTAAAATGATGTTTGAAGTGTCACCTAACGGATGGTTTTGAATCGCGATTAAATCGCCTTTTTTAACGGGTGCGTTTTTAATGAGCAGTAAATAACGATAAGGCAAGCTATCACTTTGTGCGATTAATAACATCGTATGCTGTTTTAAAAAACCGATACCGTAGAGACCGATAAAAACAGTTACAAGAACTTTCGAAACATTTGAATAATTGAACTTCATTGTTTAACGCCGGCATTTTGTGATTCAATCAATAAGTTTCTAAACACTTCTGTTAAATCTTCTACATTGTCAGTTCGCAATAAAAGATGTGCAGGCACCACAACAAAATGTTTAGGCAAGCGTTCTAATAAATTCAGAAAGGCTTTTTTAAAATCTGCCAGATGTTTTTTAAGTGCTTTCTCGTCTAGATTTAAGCTGGCAAGCTTTAGTGACTGTTCCCTAAACAAGGCTTCTTCATTGAGGCTGATTATCTGAATAGGTGGGTTTTTGATAAATTTAAGCGCAGTGGCAACACTGGCCCCTAATGCAAGTCCACTGAAAGCACCTAAACTAATCACCATCAACCAGAATAAATAGGGCTTAAACCATTTAATAACATTGCTCATTCATCATGCTCCTTTTCATCAACTAATGCTTCAATCGCTTCAATTAAACTCAATCCCTGCTGTTCTTTATTTTTAATCGCGGTAAATTCTGAGGCTTTGGTGGTATATAAAGCACTTGAAAAAGCATCTAACCACAGACGCCCAACCGCATAGCCATCAGGGCCTATAATCATCATCTCTGCATATTCACCTTGAACGGTATGCACTGTTTTTAATAAAGTTTCCATATAAGGTTCAAGGCTTAAACGAGCGCTGGATTTTAGTTGAGCAATAGATTCTTTTTTGAGGCTCAATAAAGCAAGCCAATCGGAATTGTCAAAGACAGCACGAGAACCCGGTGTTGCATATAAATCATCTACCGTTTGGGTACCCGCAACAAGGCCACCCCGATATTTACGTAAACGGCGAGCCGCGGTTTCCATAAACTCACCCGCTTGTTTGGCTCTTAACATATCCCAAGCTTCATCTAAAATAATTTGGGTTGGGGTTTTTCTATCGCCCAAATAGACTTGGTTTGTGATTTGCAAAATCACCATTTGGATAATGACGGCTTGTAAATCTTTTCTTTCTTTTAATTCTTCTAGCTCTAAGATGACGAGGGATGCCTTTAAATCAATATTGGCCTTGCCACAAAAAAACCGACCAAAGGAACCCTGAGTCGTGTAGGGATATAACATTTGCCCCAAACTTTGGGCTTTAGGGTTGCTATTCGCTAATAAATCATCAGCAATATCTTGAATGGTCGCATCCCGGTTCTTTTTATTCCAACTGGAACGAATGGCCTTTTCAATCAGCGCGTTTTCTAAATCGTTAGTGCCCATTAGAGGGGCTGCCATTAAAGAAACAATGGGCTTTAGCATCGCTAAAGCATCGGTAATGGCCTCTTTATCATCTAATGGGATGGTGCTAAAAGGATTAATACAAACCGGTGAATGTGTGCTAAATTCAATCAGGGTGCCGCCTAAGAGCCTTGCGGTGCGCTCAAAGCTTCTGCCCACATCTAAAACAAAAATTCTGCCTTGACGGCCTAAAGTGGCTGTCATCAACTCCTGCATAAAAACCGATTTGCCACTGCCCGATTTACCTACAACGCATAAGTTGTAATTACCAGCTTCGTTATCAAAGGGGTCCCAAAAGAAAATTTGTCCTCGTCTGCCGGTTAATAACATGCCCGGTGAAGGGGTCCCTTGCCACTCGCCTTGGATGGGTAATAAGTTCGTCGGTTCATGCGAAAGGGTGGTTTTCACTTTTTGTAACAAAGCTTGATCGTGATAAGCACCCTCGCCCCAACTTAAGGGAA
The DNA here is from genome assembly GCA_044225595.1 of Gammaproteobacteria bacterium. Taxonomy (GTDB): domain Bacteria; phylum Pseudomonadota; class Gammaproteobacteria; order UBA6186; family Azoamicaceae; genus CADEGZ01. The sequence continues at coordinate 7,888 of JBGAIG010000021.1, read as the reverse complement.
GACAACTGATAAAGCTTGGCAACACTGTTAAGCTTTCTCTGGCAAGTTCCCAGCAATTGGCTCTAAAGAGATTCAAAAGTTGTTGTTCGGCATAATGGATTTTGGTGGTTTCCCCAAACAATAAGACCTGAAATTGGGTTTTAACCAAACGCTGACCCTTTTCAAATTGCTGTCGTACATATTGCCACTCTGAGGCTTCTCGGCTTAAAGAAGGAAGCCATTTGGCTAAAGGCGAATTGGCTTGGTTTTCAACTTGAGAACATTTAGCTAATAATCGCATTTTGAGTGTTTTTTCATCACAAATGTGGATACCATAATGCAGCGCAAAAGGCATCGGTATTTGTAAAAGCCGATTCATGGGGTCGCCAATAAAGCGTCCCATCTCGGATAAACACCAGTGCAAAGGCAAGCCCCGTGTTTGATAGACCCGAATGCTGTGCTGACCATTAGCTTGATAGAGTGCATCTTTATCGACTAAAAAATGCGTAGAAGGGCTTAATAATTGCTCAGATAAAGATTGGTAGGGATTCCACTGCAGCATGGGATAGTCGAGCCTGGAACTTAAGTTTAAAACTTCATCTAAACCCTGCAATAAATCTTTGGCATCCCAAGTTCTAACCGGCAAGTTCAAGCCTTGAATAGCGGTCATTAATTGTTGGCGCAATTTTGTTAATGCATCTAATGCAACCTCTGTCTGATGCGTCCCTGAAATAGAATAGGAAATAATCAGTTTAAAATGCCGAATACAAAAAGGCACAGAACCCTCACTTTGGGTTTTTGTCCTAAAAAATGCCGCTCTTTTTTGAACCAAGGTTTTATAAATAGGCAGTGGATGTAAAAAGCGCGGCTCTTGCCAACGATCTAGCCAAGGCTCAACCCGAGAGCTCCCTAATAATAAAAACTGGATATAAGAGCCTTCTGGCAAAGTATGCTGAAATAACCCAGTTAATTGACGTTCAATTTGTTCGCTTGAGCCCATTAAAGGGACTGTTTCCAAGATAAAGCCAGTACTCTTTTTATTGATAAATAATTCTCTTTCTTCATCAAAGGCCAGATAAGGTAATAAATGACTTAAGCCATATTGTCTTAAAAAGGCTTGACTCGCCTGCAATGAAGGCGCAAAGGCCCTTTTAAAATCGGTTGTTTGATTCATAAATGCGCCTCTTCGATATTCGATGTATCAACATCAAAAGCATTTCTCTGAATGGCGCTATAAACAAATTGTTCATCCCAATACTGATTTTGAGATGTATGAGGCGCTATCCAAATTCTTAAAGTGTTTGGGTGATGCTTAAAAAAATGTGTTCTAACATCATTCAGATTTTGAGCAGCTGTATTGTGACAAGACTTACATTTAAAAAGACGGCTCAAAAAAGACTCTTTTTTAGCAGATTTTTTAAGTACATCCGTAGCCGGCCAGCCTTGATTGACTAAATTATTCACTTCTGTAATAGAAGAGCAACCGAGTCCTGGTTGGGCTTTACATTTAAAATGTTCTTGGTAAGCACTGCAAGCACTTAAGGTGAATCCTGTGATAATGAGGGCAACGATTTTTAAACTATTCATGGGGTTCTCCTGTATAAAATGCCTCGGTATTTTGTTGTGAAGCGCTTTCATTTTGAATAAGCTTAAATCTCGCTTTTTCCCGTTTTTTAGAAATAGCTTCCTTTAATTGAGATTTACCAATATCCGCCTCTTCGCTAAAGACAATATCAACGATTTGGCCACCAGGGACTTGTACAATCGGTTGCAATTGTTCCGCTCTATTAATGTAATATTGCGAGAGCCTATCCAAGGCACTACCACTGCCCTCTAAAAAGCCCGATTGAAATAATTCTTTGGTGCTGGGGTTTTGAAAATTTTGCCCTAAAAAGGGGTTCATCATAGTTTGTCGATTATTGGGAGAGGCAACCTTGGCTAAACCTGAAAATACCCCACCTAATGCGCTTCTGCTTAAATAAGCGCCTTCTTTAGACACAATGGTACCCCGAACCCCTTCTCGTCCATCAGGGCCCGCAATGTAGCCTGCAACTTCTGTTGAAACAATTTCTCCTGTTTTGCGCTCAATGCAGCTTAGTTTCTCCAACCGCACATGAATGCGTTCGCTTGAAATATCCCCATAGCCACTTGCGGTACAATGGCAATCTTGTAAATCGCTTTTAAAATAACGGGGTAAAGTCCCAGGATGAATGAGGCGTAATAGAAGTGGGATAGGATTAGAGGCCGCATTCATTGCAGAAGAAGCATCCAAACCCGATAACATGATTGCTTGTGCAAAGGCACCGGCTGGAATGGTGTTTAAAACCGTTTTAGCTTTTTGATTGCCTTTTGATTCTGCTAAATTTAAAATGATTTTTTTAAGCACCACTGTAGGAGCTTCAATTGTTGAAGCAGTATTGGCTTCTTCTGTTGTTCTATAGCCGGGATTCTCCATAAAATTATTGACCTTATCCTGAAAAACCAAAAGCGAATTTTGTAATTCATTTAAAATATCTGCCTGGCTCTTTTCTTTTTTAGCTTGTTCACTTAAAAGCCCTTGTAAATCATCAACATTTTTTTTAAAGGCTTTTTGCTCATCTTCCATTTTTTCACGCCAAATCTTTTCTGCATTTAGGCGATCAACGCCACTAGTCATTTGCAAAGAGACAGCCTCCAGGACTTTTTTAGGTTTAGGTTTTTCTCGAAAGAGATATAAGGCAGCACTGCTGACGATAAAAACAAAAGCACCCAATGCAAAGGCCGTCTTCCATTGTTTTATTTTGGCTAAGGTTGAACTAATCATGGTTAAGCACCTTAAAAAGCGTGGTACTGGCATTGGGTTCTAAAACATCGGTTTTAAATGCGACGGCCAAGATGCCGGGTTCTGTTGCAAATAGTTTCTCGCTTAAATACTGAGGTTTAGGGCTAGTATTTTTAAGGGTCCAAATCTCTCCTTTAAACTCATCAGCTTGATAAACGGACTTTAATACAAGGCTTAAAGCATCTAGCTCTTCGGTTTCGGTTACTGCAAAATGTTTAAAGCTGTCTATAGCCCCTTCATGCATCGCTTTCATTAAGTCAATAATGCGCTTTGTCAAAGGCTCTTTTTTAAGTGCCGAGCTTTGCTGAGGAACAGAGCTGGTTTTTAAGACCAAGGTTTGCGCCTCTGTTTCAATCGGATTTAAGCTTAAGTCAATAGAGGCACCATTTTCGGTTACGAGTGTTAGAAATATCGGTTTTTCATCTTTGGCTTTGATAAAAATTTGGCCATTCTCCGTATCAGTCTCGACGCTAATGTCTTCACCCCCAAAGACCTGACTAATTCTGTCCTCAAAGACTTGAATACGATTTAATTGATTGAGCGCAATCGCAGCCTGGACTCGCATATCGGATTCTACCCAATAGGGATTGCCTAGAACATTAGTACAAAACACTAACCCACAGACTATTAAAAATCGTCGCATCTTAATTCACCTCCTGTCCTTTAAACACAAAGCTTTTAATCAAAAGCTGCCCTGCCTCATACGAAAAATGCATCTCGAAAACTTCTTTGGTTTGCTGAACAAATTTATTGCTCACGTATTGCTGTAATAATCCCGTTAGAGTAACTTGCAAGGCTTTAACATTGACAACCGCTGACAAGGGTCTAAAACTTGTGCACAAGTTATCTTTTTTATATTGCTCTTCTTCATCCAGCATCTTTTTTCTTAAAGCGTGATAAAAACTGGGTGCCACATAACGCAAGATATGTTCGCGTTGATAGCTCGCTGTACTGGGGGTCAAATCTAAAATTTGTTTTGCAAAAAAGATAGCCATTTCTTCTAAATAGCTTTGAGAAACGGTGTCTTTCTCTGTCCAAATGCTCGTATGCAATTGAGGTGGCACAACCACAATGCGCTCTTTATGATTAAATAACATCAACGCCAACAAGACATTAACCCCAAGCATCACAACCCCGAAAATCAATCGATGGTTTAAATCACGCACCAAAGAATGCCATTCTTGCTTGCTAAACGCGTATTTCATAACCACTCTCGAATATCAGAGGGAATGGGTAACTCAAAAGCTTTATGTGTGTTCGGCAGATACCAATAAAGGATTTTTCGTAAACTGCCATGGGGAAATTGTTTTTTTAAGGCTCGAAGCCCAAAATAAAAACCTAAGCCCACTAAAAAGCCTGTGGTTAACCATTGCATCACCATACCTGTAAAAGTAGGGATACCTAAACATAAAAACTCGTCCAAAGTAAAAAACAAAAACCGTGCGGGTTTATCCAAGTGATTCAGTAAAACATGATTTGGTTCCATGGTATTTCCTTAAATTAAAATTGGCCAAGTGGCTTGAACCCAAGTCATTAGCAAATTAATGCCAATACCAATCGCAATAGAGCCGCCCATTAGCAAAGGACTGCTCGCCATATAAGCCTTAATGACCCCAAAAATAGAACCTGCAATCACAATTAAACGCATCATGCTGCCGGTTAAAATGCCTTCAGCGGTTGTTACTCCTGCGCCTAAAGTATCTTGTCCAACAGCCCAAGCGTTTTGATTAGCTGCGCATACCATAACGAGGATTAGGCAAAACAACTTTCTATTCGCTAATATTTTGTTAATATTGAAAAGCATGACTGCTGGTTTTAAAGGGCCAAAATTTTTAAAGGTTTTCATCCGATTTTTCCTCCAGTTGTTTGATGGTGTTGCTCAATGCACTTTCGATGGTTTTCAAAGGTGTTACCTCTAGTGCAGTACCGCCCCCGGTTAACATCACTTGCTCGGCAACCGAGACATTGCCAATCAATAAGGGTAACTCAAGCGCATAACCGTCTTTAGTGTTTTGAATGTTAGCTAATCCGTACAAAATACTCGGATAGCGAGTGGGTTTTTTAATCACAAACGCCATGTACCGCTTTTGAAATTCGCGGGCTCTAAAGGGCAAATCATCGATTGTCATCGAACAAAGCTGAACCCATCCCCCCATCTCGTCAATCACAGCGTGTGTTAAATAATCATCAAAAACAATGCTTTGATAAATCCCAATCTGACGCATGGTTTTTTCAACAATTGTCCAAGCCCGAAGTGCGCGAGTCTCGCCATTACCCTCGATAAACCGCACAATATCTGCAGGCTTTGGGAAAAACTGTCCGCAATCAGGATTACGCGCGTGCGCTTCAAAAGCGGCTTTAACATCAACCCAGTCAAAGCCCTCAAAGGCTTTCCAGTAAATAGTCGTCAAGTCGAATGAAATAGGTTTAGTGTAGAGCTCACCAAGTTTTACTAACAACTTTCCAAATTCAGTTACATCATGCTCTTCCATACACGGTTTTCTCCTGCATTTTAGCGTTTATCCAATTTTGCAAAGTGTGAATGTTGCTCTCGGTATGTTTCTCGGCTGCAGTCTTGCTTTTGGGTGGATTCTCATAATGCCGCATAAAGCGTTCAATTTTTTCGCTGCTGCCAAAAATGATATGCAGTCCATCGTAACGTTCGTTTCTATCATTCTCACCGCGATTATGTGGCGTCAAACTACAACCCGTGATAGCACGGCACAACTCGTCCTTGCTGTACCCCAATTTAAGTGCTCGTTGAATCAGGGTTCTACGTTCTGAATCGAGCTTAGCCTGAGGATGCTCCATCACTTTTTGCCAATGTTCAAAAATCAACAACACTGAATCTGCAATCGGAGGTCGTTCTGTCTGCACGACAATATTGTTTTCTTCTCCTGGTTTTTTCTCTTCCCTTCCCTTCATTTCCTTTCCCTTCCCTTCCACGCGCGCGCAGGACCTGCGCGCGTGCGCGCGAGGCGCGAGTTGTTCAATCTCTTGCAACCTATTGTTTTTTATAACTTTTTTGTTGTCGATTTCTGGCGGCGGTACGGCTGAAAAAGGTGCCAAAATCGAGGCTTGATTTCTCTCTTCAAGCGCTGCTTCAGACATCTCAAAAGACGCTTCCTTAGGTTCCGGTTTAACCCAATTCGGATCATCCGGTGGTGGCAAAATGCTGTCCTCTTCATTCTTGATACGCTGATGCTTTAACCAGGAGGGGATACAGCCATACCACGAACCCTGATGTTCGTATTTTCGGATAAAACCCGCCTTGACAAATATCTCAAGCACTTGTGACATATCAACATCGTAATAAGGCAAAATCGTTGCCTTTAAACGTCTGACTTCCCAACAAAAACGACCCTCCTTGTCAGCGCAAACAATTAAGCCCATAAACGCGAGATGAATCGGTAATTGATGTTTTTTCGCGAGATCAAATAATCCTTCGTGCATAAAAAATTCCGGCTTGATCGTTCGAATTCTCGGCATAATAGGCATTTTTTAGCTCCTCTATTGATCAATTAATGAAAAAATTCATGTATATTTTAAATACCAAATTTATTTATCATCTTGCTCCTCTTGACTGGATAGATCTTTTTTGAAAAATACTAATTGCGCGACACGTTCGTTTTGTTTGTCTTTAGGCAATTTGGATATTTCAAAAGCTTTATCAATCGAAACAAGTCCTCCGTTAAGTGCATTGATTAACGATCGTGTACCTCGCTCGCAAACTTTCTCTGTACGGTAGTAAGTATTCTTACTCGAAAAACCGAGTATTTTGGCAAGATGTGCGTTTGTAAGCCCAGCCCATTTAACCTCGTACCGAACGGTTCCATCTCTTGATTGATTATCGATACTTATTTCATCTTTTTTTGATTCTGAGTTTTCTGAATAAATATGTTTACCTTTTCTACTGCCGATTAATTGCTTAATACGATAGCCAATACAGATGAGTTCACTTTTAGAAAAATCACTCGCCTCATTGAGAGCGGACAATTCTAAAATCAATGCTTCTATATCCACCACAAATACTTGCACTTTGTTTTTGTGATTCTTTTTGTGGGTTTCTATTTGCGCCAAACCCGAAATTAAAACGCCGTAATTATCAACAAGAATCCTTTCATCCTCGTACAGCAGAGAAAGATATCGAATATTTTCTATCACAATATCATTTAAAAACATTTCACGAATGTGCAATTTTTTTCGACTTTCCTGCCATCTCCGCATTTTTTTATTATCTTCCGGGAAAAATGGGTTTAATTTTTCAATCGGAACACCCGTCAGCATTTCTGTTTCCATTAACTCGATAGAAGGAACCTTCATCTCAGGTTTATTACGCCAATCATTTACAGTTTCTTGAGGTTTATTGATAAGTTTTATGTAAGCTTTCTCGCCACCACATATTCGCAATACTTCTGTCCATGCCTGACTACGAACCTGATATTTATCAACTAGATTGTGAATCATCCTGAAACCCTCTCACGATTTCTGTTCATAACGTCTATTCCAAGTGAAGAAATGCGCTATTAACATGCTCCGCTACTGCAATCATTAATCCACAAAAACGTACCGGTGTACCGGTTTCTTTTTTTGGTAGAGTGAAATTAATTAAGTCTTTAATGGAGGACAGTATGTTTATTGATCACACTGTGGTAGCTCAAAAAAGCTTGGATGGATTACAAACAAACTCTATCTACGACAGACTATTCAATAGCAAAAAAGTTGTTTCAAAAACAAAAGAAACTTCAAAACAATACAAAAACTCATACGCATAAAACACGAATTGATATTCAGAATAAGGAGTCATTAAAAATGTTGATATTACAGCGGCGAGCAGGAGAATCGGTTTGGATTGGTGACAATATTCAAATCACTGTATTGGGTAATGTTAACGGCACTACACGTCTTGCCATTACAGCACCTCAGGAAATCAATATTGTTCAAGAAGAATTACGCAACATGGAGACAGCTTATGCAGTTACTACCAAGACTCATTAGGCTTCGAGATATACCAGCCTATTTAGGAATGGATAGGCATCGTTTTAACAGTGAAGTCCGGCCTAAATTAACTGAAATTCCAATCGGAAT
>JBGAIG010000020.1:0-23794 GCA_044225595.1 Gammaproteobacteria bacterium | reverse complement strand
TGAAAATCGCGCTTCAACTTGCGTGCCACCCGTAAAATCTAAGCCTAAATTAATACCTTTGGTCAATAATAAAGCTAAAGAAACGACCCACAAAACAACGGTGAATAAACCCGTATAACGACGAACGCCCATAAAATCAATGCGGGTTTCTTTTTTAAAAAATTCCATCTCTACTAGATCCCCACTCTGACGCGCTTAACCGCACGACCGCCGTATAACCATTCCACTAAAGCACGGCTGCCTGTGGTTGCTGTTATTAACGAAGTTAAAATCCCAATACACAAAGTAACGGCAAAACCCTTAATAGGCCCAGAGCCAATGGCAAATAAAACAATACCAACAATAAGCGTGGTTAAATTAGAATCGATAATCGTCGCAAAAGCATATTCAAATCCCCGTAAAATACTCGCTTTGGGTGACATCCCTAAGCGAAGCTCTTCACGAATACGCTCAAAAATTAAAACATTAGCATCCACCGCCATGCCTAAGGTTAATACAATGCCTGCAATGCCCGGCAATGTTAGCGTTGCCCCAATTAAGGACATAATGGCAACCAATAAAATTAAATTGGCTAATAACGCAATATCGGCAATAATGCCAAACACGCTGTAATAAATGGCCATAAATATCAATACTAAACCAAGACCCACACCAACAGAAACCAGTCCCATTTGAATATTTTCTTGCCCCATGCTCGGCCCAATAATACTTTCCTCAACAATCGAAACAGGTGCTGGCAATGCACCTGCACGTAATAATAAAGCTAAATCGCGCGCCTCTTGCATCGACAATCCCATAATTTGAAAATTGTTACCGAGTGCACTTTGTATGGTGGCCAAACTAATAATAGATTCTGTGGTTTTATGATCCTTTACTTCAATATAAATAACGCCCATGCGCCGCCCCACATTTTCGCGGGTGGTTTTTGCAAAAAGACTGATATTACCACCTAAACGCACATTGACTGCGGGACTACCGTCTCTGTCTTGCCCCGTGCTTGCGCCTGTGACGGCTTCGCCCGTTAAAATAGCTTGGTTTTTTAAAAGTGCCGGCCTTTGAAAACGATCAAAGTAAAGCTTAGAACCGACAGCTATCGCACGACCGCTTAAGACATTTTGTAAATCATGCTCATGATCTTCCATGGCAAATTTTAAAGTCGCCGTTGTCCCTAAAATATCTCTGGCATAAGCCGTATCTTGAATACCGGGTAACTCGACCACTACATGGTTTAAACCTTGACGCTGTACAATAGCCTCTGCAACACCGAGTTCATTGACACGATTACGCAATATCGATAGGGTTTGTTCAATCACTTCGTTTCTAATTTTTGTGTCACGCTGTTCTTTTTGCAGTTCGGGATAATCTTCCAAGCGCCTTGCCATTACCGACGCAACATCTACTTCCATTAAAAAATGCACACCCCCTCTTAAATCTAAACCTAATTTCATCGGTTTGGCACCGACTGCGCTTAGCCAAGCGGGAGTCACGGGTGCTAGATTTAAAGCAACGCTATAATTTTCATTTAAAGCTTTTTTAATGAGATCTTTGGCTTTTAATTGTGATTCGGCATTAGAAAACCGCACAAGCAGGGCATTTTCCTGCTCAAGCGCCATCGATTTGGGTGCCAGCGAAGCTTCTTTCAGTAAATGAGTGACCGATGCGAGGGTCTCTGCATCAACAACTTTTCCTTTTAGGCCCGAAATTTGTACAGCTGGATCTTCGCCATACAAATTAGGGATGGCATAAATTAAGCCTATCACCAATAGGCTTAATAATAGGTAGGCCTTCCACCGCGGATAAGAACTTGACACGACCTAACCCAATGACTTCATCGTGCCTTTTGGTACAGACATCGCAATCGCACTTCGTTGCACAGGTACTTCTACACCTTCTGCAATCATCATCACAAAAAAGTTATCTGATAAGCGCGTAATTTTGCCTAAAAGACCGCCGGTTGTAACAACCTCGTCACCTTTTTGTAAACCGGTGATTAATTGTTGATGCGCTTTGGCACGCTTGCTTTGGGGTCGAATAAATAAGAAATAAAAAATCACAGCAAAAGCACCAAGCATAATACCTTGTTGCGTCATCGCACTACCTGAACTCGCACTGGCAGTGGCGGCAGCTTCGGCAAAGGCTTGTGGCGTCATTAAAGTTAATAGCAAGCTAACTAGCGTTGTGGATTGTTTCAGTTTCATGTTTTGGATCTCACTTTTCCGTAAAAATTTAAGATATATCCTACTAGGCAATGTGTGTGGGTGCAATGGGGTGTGATCCCGTTGTTAGATATGTTAAGCTTTGTTCACTTCGATATAGCCGGGATGGTGGAACTGGTAGACGCGCCAGACTCAAAATCTGGTAATGGTAACATTGTGAGAGTTCGATTCTCTCTCCCGGCACCACACGAAATTAATCTTAAATAAAACGAAGGAGTCGGCTGATAAGCCGGGTTCTGTCGCGAACAGTCATTCCTCTAGGCCATTAATCACTTAATGGCTCAAGCGACCTACCCGAACCCAGTGCGGGCCGCACTATTAGGTTCCTATTTGGTCTTGCTCCAAGCGGGGTTTTCCGTGCCGTTACTGTTACCAGCAACGCGGTGCGCTCTTACCGCACCTTTTCACCCTTACCTTAAAAATAAGGCGGTATATTTTCTGTGGCACTTTCCGTAGGCTCGCACCTCCCAGGCATTACCTGGCGCTTTGCCCTTTGGAGCCCGGACTTTCCTCTCTGTGTCAACTAAGAAACAGAGCGACTGTCTAGCCAACTCCACTTGCAAGAATAACGCTTATGGCGCATTATGTGCAACCTTATTCCCTATAATTTAGTCTATGCTAAAATGTTCTTATGATTATACGATTGTTTTATTTTTTATGTTTTGCCGCTTGCTGCTTGTCATTTAAAGCATTTGCCACCCCCGCTACAAACCTGCAACCTATTCTTGCTAAACTCGATGCGGATATTCAACAACTGGTGCAAAGTGGACAAATCCCCGGATGCGCGGTTGCCGTTGTTTACCGCAACCACGTCGTCTTTATGCATACTTATGGCGTGCGCATGGTTGGCAAACCCGAAAAAATAGATACCGACACGCTCTTTCAATTAGGCTCTGTTTCTAAGCCCGTCGCTGCTACTTTGGCTTCTATCTTAGAACACAAAGGATTATTGAGACTGGATGATCCCGTCACGCGCTACTTACCGAATTTTTCACTTAAAAACAATCAAATGCCAAACGCTTTACGAATTAAACATATTTTAAGCCATTCGACCGGCATTCCGCGTGCCGGATTTAATAGCTTGATCGAAACCCATACACCCTACGATCGCATTTTACACAAGCTGCAAACAACACGCGCAAGAACAGCGATGGGTAAACGTTATGATTACCATAATGCCATGTACGGACTTTTGAGTGATATCACCCGATCGGCAACGCGCCTGCCTTTTGCAGATGCGCTACAAGTCAACCTACTCGCGCCGCTTAATATGACCAGAACCTCTGCAACATTTGCGGGTTTAATGAAAACGCCTAATCGTGCAGTGCCGCATACGCGTGGTAATCGCGGTCCTTTAACCCCCTCCGAAACCTATTCTCGAGGATATTATGCTGTCGCACCAGCGGGCGGTATTAATTCTTCTATTAGAGACATGTCCATTTTTTTAAAAGCCCAAATGGGCGGTTATCCTCAAATATTAAATCATCGCATGCTGGCACGTCTGCAAACGCCACAAGTCATCACGCCTTGTACGCTCGGACCCAATGCAGGTCCACCGAATTTGATTAAAAATGCGCATTATGCACTCGGCTGGCGTGTGGTCGATTTTGATCACCATAAGCTGGTTTTTCATGCTGGCTGGGTTAAAGGATTTACCAACATGATCGCCTTTATGCCTGATCAACAAATTGGTATTGTTGTGCTGCACAATAGTGAAAATCGATTTTCAGCGAAAACAGCTGTCAAATTTTTTGAACATTACTTGGGTATTCCGCATCATAAACACAGTTATATACAAACCAAAACAAAACTGTTTTATCAAAAGAAACGCATTGTTCGGCGTAAAATTATTACCCTCACAAAGTGTTCTAAAAAAGCAAGCAAAAAACAGGCTAAACAACCGCTTAAAAAGCAATCTAAAGCACCTATCAAACGCTTGGCCTCTGTTTAAACCCCCTTCATAGGGGGTCGGTGTTCTTGAGCGATAGCGAAGGAACATCGGGGGGATGTTTGAGATATTTCAATGCCATCTCGTATAACAAATTTTTGCTAACACCCGTTATTTTTGCAGTTAAACGCGCGGCTTGTTTAACAGACAACTCAGATAATAAGATTTTTAAAACCTGAAGAGATTCTGCAGAAAGTTTTTCTTGCGTGGATCCTACGCTCTGCCCTGCTACTAGCAGCACAAATTCACCACGCTGCTGCATCGGATCCGCTTTTATCCAAGTCAACAATTCTGATAATGTGCCTTTTCGAATAGTTTCAAAAGTTTTGGTTAATTCTCGCGCGACAACGGCTAAACGCTCGCTGCCAAAACAAACCTGCATTGCCTCCATAGTCTCGCAGATACGATGCGGTGCTTCAAAAAAAATAAGGGTACGTGTTTCAGTTGCTAATTTTTCGAGTTGTTTCTGTTTTGCAGTTGTTTTTGCTGGTAGAAACCCTTCAAACACAAAACGATCAGTTGCTAACCCAAACGATCAGTTGCTAACCCACTTGCAGAAAGCGCTGCAATAATTGAACAAGCGCCAGGAACAGGCACAACTTGGATACTCAATTGATGCGCTAGTTGCACGATGTGATAACCAGGATCACTCACTAATGGTGTACCCGCATCGGAAATTAAAGCAAGTGTTTCGCCTGCTTGTATAGAAGCCAGTAATTTTTGGGCTTGTTCACGTTCGTTGTGTTCATGTAAGGCTACTAAAGGTTTTTCAATGTTTAAATGTTTTAATAAGCGTAAGCTATGACGCGTATCTTCGGCTGCAATGCGATCAACCGTTTTTAGCGTTTCGATTGCGCGAAGACTCATGTCTGCTAAATGCCCGATAGGCGTTGCAACAATATATAATTTGCCTGCTTTTATTTGTTTATACATAACTCGGATTAGATTTGTATTTTTACAAAAAATCAAGTATCTTGAAACGAATGGAAACACGTTATCCCATCATTTTTAGCGTTATTTTTTGTCTTGCATTATTAGCTGGATGCAAAACTAATGACCGGCCATGGACATCTACATCCAAGCAAGGCTTTCAAAACCCCTATGCTGTTTCTAAGCCAAAAGGCACAAATCAACATATCGCACTACTATTACCCACCAAAGGATCGCACGCCGCTGCTGCCAAAACGATACGCGATGGTCTTTTAGCGGCCTATTATCAGGCAAAGCAAGATCAACCGATGGGATCCACCATTCTTTCGGTCAAAATTTACGATACCTCAACACAGCCTGTTAGCGAAGCCTATCAAAAAGCCCTTGCTGAGCAACCCAGCGTTATTGTCGGTCCCTTAACCAAACCGGAAGTGCAAGCAATTGCAAAGCTGCCATTAGGACTGCCGGTATTAGCGCTTAACACAATTTTTGAAGATAATTCACTGCCGCAAAATCTTTATCAATTTGGCTTAATGCCAGAAGACGAGGTGGTAGCAAGTGCCGAACAAGCTCTTAAACAAGGTCATCAGCGAGCGCTTATTCTTGCGCCACACAGCGAATGGGGCCTGCGTTTGGCAGACACCTTTAAACATTTTTGGACATCCCAACACGCAACAATCGTCGACATTAAACTTTTTAAATCGCCAGCCGAACTCGAATCCAACATTCGTGCTTTACTACAAGTGCAAGGTGCTACAAGACGCACCGATGCAGATATGCTTTTTATTGCAGCAAGTCACGAACTTGCGCTACAAATTAAACCTTTGCTCAATCTTTACCATGCCGAAACACTACCCGTTTATGCAACTTCTGCCATTTATTCCGGTACGCCCTCTCCGAATAGGGATCAAGATTTAAATGGCATACATTTTTGTGACATGCCTTGGGTTTTGGCACACACAACAGAAATAGAAGAAACACAAAGCACACTGCAAAAATTATGGCCGCAAAGTATTAACCAATCTCCTCGCTTCTTTGCACTGGGACTAGATGCATATCAATTAGCAGCACAATTGGCGAATACACAAAGGTTCTCGCCTAGCAGTACCGCTGGATTTACAGGCGAACTTCAGATAAACAACTATCACCGCATACAACGAGGTCTTGTTTGTGCCCGATTTGAACAAGGCGTCCCCGTCCCAGAATAAAGGGAAGAACATCGAATCGCAGGTCTGGACATACCTGCAACAGCAAGGGTTCCAGCTGCTGCACCGCAATTTTCGCTGTCGTCTTGGCGAAATTGATTTAATTGGCCTGCATCAAAATCAATTGCTATTTATAGAAGTACGATTTAGGCGCAACGCTGTTTACGGCGGCGCTGCCGCCAGCGTTGATTTTCGTAAACAACGAAAACTACTGAAAACAGCCCAATTTTTTTTCTTAAGGTATCCCAAACTCGCAAACTATGCTTGTCGTTTTGATGTAGTTGCCGTTACACTAAAAAATAGCGCTAATGCAAAATTAGAGATAGACTGGATCCAAAACGCGTTTTGTTAGCATCAAGGGGAGAGGGTATGACCAAAAATTGCATTTTCTTAAAACTATCTGCACTTATTTTACTGATGCCCCTATTACAAGGCTGTATTGCAGCCGCTGCAGGCGGAGCCACAACCGGTGCTTTTATGGTGACCGACAGAAGAACCGCCGGTACCATTATGGATGACAAAACTGCCGAATTTAAAGCCATTCATGCGCTAAGCCTAAATAAGGAATTATGGAAACAAAGCCATATTACGGCTGTTAGTTACAACAATGTATTATTACTAGTCGGACAAACACCGACCGAATCCTTTAAACAAGAAGCCTTTGAAGCGGTTGGCCACATCCCTAAGATACGTCATATTCATAATGAAATAACTGTCGGTCCTGTTTCTTCCTTGGGCACTCGTTCTCATGACAGCTGGGCTACCACGCAAATTAAAGCCAAATTGATAGGAAACAAAGAAGTCAGTGCCACACGCATTAAAGTGATTACAGAAGACGACATTGTCTATCTGATGGGACTCGTCACCCATCAAGAAGCCGAAATCGCAACCGAAATTGCACGCGCTATTAGCGGTGTAGAAAAGGTGGTGCAGATTTTTGAGCCTTACACCCCCACCCGCCCCTCATCCGGCGCTGAGGATAACGTTACTTCACAACCGTTAGATGAGAACGATCCCCTTTAGATCGTTTTGGGGGCCTGGTGCCACCCGGCTCTTTGGCATTTTTTTGTTTATTAACACCCGAAGGTGAATCGGGCGCAGGCTTGCCATCATCATCCATCTCTTCTTCTGCAAACACCATGCCACGACCATTTTCTTTGGCATAAATTGCTAATATGGCATGAACAGGCGCATACACATGTCGAACCCTACCGCCAAATCGTGCTTGAAATTCGATCTCTTGATCACCTAATCTCAAACCTTGTACAGCATTAACCGCAATATTTAAGACAATCTGCCCCTTGTCGACGTACTCGCTTGGCACATCCACTTCTGCCATATCAGCATTTACCACAATATGCGGCGTACAGCCGTTATCGACAATCCAATCATAAAAAGCCCTAATCAAATAGGGACGTGTTGATGTCATCATTTAACATCCTTCCAATATTCCCGCTTTAAAAGATAAGCAAACACAAAAAATACGCCTAAAAACAAAAGCACCCATTTACCTAAGCTTTGCCGTTTCGCCTTTGTGGGTTCTCCAGCATAATGCAGAAAATTCACTAAATCTAACACAAGCCTATCTACTTTTTGCTGCCCCTCTGGCTCCAATAATAAACGCGTACGTAAGTTAAATAATACATCAGGCATGGCCACATCGAGAAATAATCGATTATTCACACCCCATTGCCTCTTGGGATCTGGATAAAAAGAACGTAAATAGGTATAGAGCCAGTCTACACCACGCAAACGCGCAACCAGTGATAAATCAGGAGGCGCTACGCCAAACCAATTAACACCTTCTTCTTTGGTCATGGAACTCTGTATT
This sequence comes from Gammaproteobacteria bacterium, assembly GCA_044225595.1. Taxonomy (GTDB): domain Bacteria; phylum Pseudomonadota; class Gammaproteobacteria; order UBA6186; family Azoamicaceae; genus CADEGZ01. The sequence continues at coordinate 15,664 of JBGAIG010000020.1, read as the reverse complement.
GTATCAACCAATTTATCGCCCACAAACATTAAGTTTAGCTTAACAGCTTGATCTAATACTTGTCCTTTAGCATTCACAATACCAATATCTTTTGCCATGGTACTGTATCGAATATATTTAAGACTGTGACACCCCGAACAGTAGTTCATAAAAAGCTTGGCACCACGCTCCAAAGACGCCAGATCGGTGGGATCAATATGGGCCTTATCTAAGGGTATTTCACTTTCTGCCGCATAGCCTACATTCAGCCTTAACACGCCCGTTACAAGCACGAAACACATCAGAAAAAACAGAATCCCTTTTTTCATCACCAATCCACTCTGTCAGGTACGGGTTTTACTTTATCGAAGCTTGTATAAAGCGGCATTAAAAAGAAAAATAAGAAATAAATAATCGTGCAAATTCTTGCCATCAATACTAAAGTTGGCGTCGGTTGATGCGATCCCAGATACCCCAAAATCACGAAACTGAATACAAAGAGTGTTAAGGCAATTTTATAGTATGGACCGCGATATCGAATCGATTTGACAGGACTACGATCTAACCAAGGCAAAAAGAAAAAAACGATAATAGAAGCACCCATGGCAGCCACACCTAATAATTTATCGGGAATTGCGCGTAAAATGGCATAGTACGGTGTCATATACCAAACAGGCGCAATGTGTGTGGGTGTTTTTAAGGGATCTGCTGGCTCGAAATTCGGCGGTTCGATAAAAAAACCACCCACATCGGGTATAAAAAATACAACCGCACAAAAAATCACCAAAAAAGCCGCTAAGCCCATTAAATCTTTTACCGTATAATAAGGATGAAACGGAATACCATCAAGCGGCACCCCGTTTTTATCTTGATGTTTTTTAATTTCAACACCATCGGGATTGTTAGACCCGACTTCGTGCAAAGCCAAAATATGCGCTGCAACCAAACCGACGAAAATCAACGGCACGGCAATCACATGTAAGGAAAAAAAGCGGTTTAGCGTCACGCCTGTAATATTGTAATCCCCGCGAATCCATTCAACCAAAGCCTCTCCTACATAAGGAATCGCACCAAATAAAGAGGTAATCACCTGTGCGCCCCAAAAAGACATATTGCCCCAGGGCAGTAAATAACCAAAAAAAGCTTCGGCCATTAGACATAAAAAAAGTAACATACCCAAAATCCAAACTAGTTCTCGGGGTTTTTTATAAGAGCCGTATAAAAGCCCTCGAAACATATGCAAGTAAATCACAATAAAGAAAAAAGAAGCGCCCGTAGAATGCAAATAGCGCAGTAACCAACCCCATGGCACTTCGCGCATAATATATTCAACCGAATCAAAAGCACCTTCTGCGGTAGGCGCATAATTCATGGTCAACCAAATGCCCGTGACGAGCTGATTCACTAAAACAAAAAGTGCGAGTGATCCAAAATAGTACCAAAAATTAAAATTCTTTGGTGCGTAATAGTGTGCGAGGTGTTCGTTCCACAGTTTTGTCAACGGAAAACGATCGTCTACCCAAGTGATGAAAGATCGCGCAGCAGTAGCAACAGAAGCCAGTCTTATCATGCTGCTACGCCATCCGTACCAACCAGAATAATCGTATCGCTCACAAATTTATAAGGCGGAACCACCAAGTTAAGCGGTGCTGGCACACCTTTATAAACACGCCCTGCCATATCGTACTTAGAGCCATGGCAAGGGCAAAAGAATCCGCCTTCCCAGCCCGGTTCGATAGAACCCACCGTTGGTTTATATAAGGGTACGCAACCCAAGTGCGTACAAATGCCAATTAAGACTAAAATATCGGGTTTAATGGAACGATGCACATTGTCTGCATACGTAGGTTGTATTGATTCTTTGGATAAAGGATCCCTTAATTGCTGTGTAACGAGGGTTAATCCATTTAATTCTTCGGGGGTGCGATGTACAATAAAAACTGGCTGACCGCGCCAAGCAACGGTGATCTTTTGACCAGACTCAATCTTACTGATATCAACTTCAACCGGCGCGCCTAGTGCACGCGCTTTGACGCTCGGCGCCCAAGAAGCCAGAAAAGGAAAAGCCGCACAAGCAGCGCCAAGGCCGCCAATAACCGAGGCAGTGGCTGTTAAAAACCGTCGACGTCCGGTATTAATGGTCTCCCCATCGTCGACACTCATAGTGCTTAACTCCATTTATCTAGGTAAAAATCATTCTACTATTCTGCATAGCGCAAATAAAGAGTTTGCAGACAGCTTTAGTTACAGCGAATGCCTAAAAATCGCTTTTAATCCTTCTTGCCATGGATAAACCGTCGCATGCGCTATTTTTTTCTTCCGAGGATCTTGAGACAAACAAATGGCCTCACATTCCCCAAAATCCGCACTTAATTTCAATAACCCACTTAAATCTTGTTCATTTACGGCATCTTTGCTTTTAATTTCTACAAATAGCGGCAACAAGCCTGGCCGCTCAATGATCAAGTCAATTTCTACATCAGAAGCCGTCATTAAGTACGAAAACCGATACTCTGATTGGTAATAATGTTTTAATTTAATCGCTTCCATGATAATAAATTGTTCAAATAGATCACCATAATAACTGGTGCCTGGCAGAGGCGTTAGAGCCAATGTTGCCGATAATGCGCGTGCAACGCCTACATCAAAATAATAAAACTTTGATGCGGTTTTTAATCTTTTTCTAAAAGAATGACTGAAAGGCTCTAAAAAATGCCCAATCAGAGTATCTTCTAACAAGGTAAAATAATTTTTAACGGTTTTATCATCTACCCCAACATCTCTTGCAATATTTGAATAATTGACAATTTTGCCATTAGATTGTGCAGCAACCTCTAAAAAGCGGCGAAAATGCTCTAAATCTTTGACGAGATGCTCAGACCAAATTTCTTCTTTCAAATAGGTCATCGTATAGGATTGTAAAAATTTTACTTTATGTGCGTTATTCTTAAATGAAAAAATCTTAGGCAACATGCCAAAACAAAGCGCCTCTTCTAAATTAAAGGCTTTTTTTAGCTCGAGATAACTAAAAGGAAAAAGATGATACGTAAAAGCTCGCCCTGCCAATAAATTAACACCCGCAGCTTTTAATTGTTTTGCGCTGGAACCCGTTAGAATAAAACATTTATCGCTTTTATCAGATTCTAATAGCAAATGCACAACATCTAACAGCTTGGGTACTTTTTGAATTTCATCAATGACAATAAAACGTATTTCAGGACTAACAGCTAAGACCACCTGCCTTAATTCTGCCGGATTTCTTAAAAAGCGCATTTCTTCTAGGGGATTTAACAAATTAATCAATAAGGTATTAGACGCTTCAAAAATAGCGCCTAATAATGTACTTTTTCCGGTACCACGCGCACCAAATAAGAAAAAACTATAATCGGTTGGTAATTCAAGTAACCGTTTCAGCATGATTTTGCCTCCAATGCTCGGAATAGATTCCGAATATCCCTCGAAATCTCGGAATTCATTCCGAAATTATAGAAAAAAAACTTAGGAAATTGAAGGTTTCTTTTCAAATGCCCCCTCCCGATAAGGGAGAGGGCTAGGGTGGGGAGGTTACAGGAATTAGCGTTTCGAGAACTGCGGCCGTTTACGCGCACCATGTAAGCCAACTTTCTTACGTTCGACTTTTCTCGCATCTCGTGTCAGAAAACTGATACCAGTCTCTTTAGCTTCTGTTCGAAATCTACGTCTAAAGCTCTTGCTACGAAAAGCAGCTGCTTCAGCTTCTGTCATTTCTACATCTACAGCCGGTGGATTAATTTCTTCATCATACTTAACTAAAGCACGGCTAATGCCATGGCGAATTGCGCCGGCCTGTCCCATCACACCACCACCCTTAACGGTAATAACCAGATCAAACTTGTCGGTCAGTTCGATCAACTCTAAGGGTTGCCGCACCACCATACGCGCCGTTTTTCGCCCAAAATACGTATCTAAATTGCACTCGTTAATGGTGATCTTACCTGAGCCAGGCCTTAAGAAAACACGCGCAGTAGAAGTCTTACGACGACCCGTTGCATAGCATTGGCGTTTTTTTGCAGAAACTGAGGTCTTTTTCGCAATTGCAGTCATATTTTTACCTAATTAGATTTCTAAAAGTTCGGGTTGTTGAGCAGAATGGGGATGTGCCGACCCTGCGTAAATTTTAAGCTTGCGCAACATAGCACGCCCTAGTGGATTTTTAGGAAGCATGCCCTTTACGGCAAGTTCGATGATGCGTTCTGGACGACGCGCAACCAGATCTTCAAAAGCTTCTGTTTTAAGGCCTCCAGGATAATTACTGTGACGATAATAAAGCTTATCCTTAGCCTTTCTGCCCGTCACTTGAACATCGGCTGCATTGATTACAACGATACTATCGCCCGTGTCGATATGTCTCGTATACTCTGGCTTATGTTTACCCTTTAAGCGTCGCGCAATTTCGCTCGCCAATCGCCCTAACACCTTGCCCTTGGCATCAATTAAGAGCCAAGCGTGCAGAGTTTCTTCGGGTTTTGCACTAAATGTTTTCATTAACCTATATCCCCAGTTAGAGAATCAAATTATACTATCTGCTGATTTTGATAGTCTCATAAAGCAGGCATTGTACAAAACCCAAGAATACAAAGTCAATGTTATTCGTTATCCAAACCCCGAGAAAATACACTGCCAATTGACTTCTAAAATAGCTCTCATGTAGCATAATCGTGATCTTAGGACATTTACCCGTCAGTTGCGGTTAGATTATCAAGACAAAAAGTTGTAGCACACTCAAAAACGTGTAAAAAACCTTGCTGAATGCAAGTGTTATGCCTACACTAATTTATGTTTGATTTTTTTTAAAGGAGCATGACATGGCCGCGAAAAAACGCAAGCCCACTCGTTCAGTCGCTAAAAAAGCAGTGAAAAAAGTCGCTGCTAAAGTCTCAAAGAAATCAGTCGCAAAAGGCAAGTCTTCTAAAATGGCTGCTAAAAAGGCACCCGTTAAGAAGCTTTCGCTCTCCAGCGTTGATAAAGCCTTTACAAAAGGTCAATTATTTACCACGTTAGCAGGTTCCACCGGTTTACAGCGAAAAGAAATATCCAATTTGTTTGATGACTTGGGTACTGTTATTGCTGCACATCTTAAGAAGCAAGGCCCTGGTCAATTTACGATGCCCGGATTGGTTAAAATCAGCGTTAAACATAAACCTGCTACAAAAGCACGCAAAGGGGTTAATCCTTTTACGGGTGAAGAAATGATGTTTAAAGCAAAGCCAGCACGAAATGTTGTCAAAGTAAGACCGTTGCAACGTCTAAAAGCAATGGTTTAGCCCTCATCCGGTGCTTTGCACCACCTTCTCCCGTAAAACGGGAGAAGGATCAATTAACAACAATCTGCGTTGGAAAAGCCTTAGGTGCTTTGTTAATTTGAGTGTTCATGCGCTTTCGAACGCCGTAAAACCCAAGTATTAATACAGTCAACAGTCCCACTATCCAAGCAAACGAAGTTTTTGGCGTTTCTGCAAAAGTAGCGCATTGATAAAATAAAACTGCCGTTATATAAGCGATTCCCGTTGTCCACACAATCGAAAATAAAGCCCAAGAGCGATTTAGTTCGCGGGCAATCGTTGCTATCACTGAAACACAAGGAAAATACAATAAAACAAACAAAAGATAAGAAAAAGCCGCAGCAGTACTCCCAAATCGTTCCACCATTTGTGACCCTCCTTCTGCTGTCGTATATAAAGTATTTAACGTACCGACAACGACTTCTTTGGCCAACACACCCGTCATTAATCCTACCGTTGCAGGCCAGTTATCCTCTTTGATGCCCATGGGCGCAAATACCGGGGTTAGACTGCGTCCAGCGGTGGCTAACCAATTGTTATTGCCCACTTTGTCTTGCACCACGCCTAAGAGTGCAATGACTGCGCATAAGGGCACAATTAAAGCGCCTGCTTTTAAAACAAATTGCTTTAGACGCTGCCAAGTTATTTGGCATAGCACACTGATGTGCGGCCAGCGATAATCGGGTAATTCGATCTTAACGCGCAAACGCTCCCCCCTTAACACACTCGCACGCAATACAAAACCTGTCAGTAATGCCACAGCAATCCCGATTAAATAAAGCCCAAAAATAATATTTTGCCCATTCTTCGGAAAAAAGGCTGAAACAAAAAGCGCATAAATAGTCAGCCTTGCCCCACAAGACATAAAAGGACTCATTAAAATCGTTAAAAGGCGTTCACGATAATTCTCAAGCGTCCTTGCAGCCATGACTGCCGGTACGTTACATCCAAATCCGATAATCATGGGTACAAAAGATACGCCAGGTAAACCAACCCATCGCATCACACGATCGACAATAAAAGCCGCACTCGCCATATAGCCCGATTTTTCTAAAAAAGAAATCGCTAAAAACATCACTGCAATCACGGGAATAAAGCTTATCGTCGTTTTAAGCCCTTGCCCTATACCAAATGCCGTCACACGAATCAACCAATCGGGCGCTTTTAACGAAACAAGTCCATCATTAACATGGTCAATGAAGAGTGTGCTTGCTAATCCCTCAAAATAATCTTTTAATACATCGCTCGCTTGTATAGCCGTACTAAAAACAAGATAAATACAAACCAAGAATAACGGAAGGGCGAAAAATCGATTTAAGACAATCGCATCAATTCTATGCGTCCAGTTTGTGCGCCGTACTGCCATGCGTGTTATATACACCTTATTCTAAATGAGAATTATTTTCATTATCGAAGAAGTGAGCTACCCAGTCAAGCAGCTTTTTTGGTTTTTTAACTGGCTCTTAAAATTTAAAATCAAACAAAACGCCTTATTCCAAAGGTGAGGGTTCTATATGATTGGGTATCAATACTTTGCGGTCATCGACAAACACGGGTCTTATCGGCGTTAAAGTCACAACAGATTTTTGTGCTAATAACACATATCCGCCACCAAAAACTGGCCAAAACCAACAGCCGCATTTTTCCAACCAAGCTAAACGTTGTAAAATGACCGGATGCGTAACTGGCGGTCTAAAGAAATAATGTTTTACTTCTAAAATATCAAACCCTAAAAGCGCCAACCAATCTTTTAAGCGTGTCACCGAAATAAAATGGCCATCCCAAGGAACGCGCTTAATATAATGCACACACCAGCGCCAAAGCCCCCAAAGACTCCAAGGATTAAAATTAGAAATGATCACATGACCTTGTGGCATCAAAACACGAAAGGTTTCACGCAACACTTCATGCGGATTATTAATAAATGCCAAACACTGTGCCAAATAAACGACATCAACACTCTCTGAAGCAATGCACAATTTATCATGTCTAGAGGTTAAAGTGCTTTCAGTTTTGCTAAAGCCAGGATACGCATGCACGGCAACGCGATGTGTAATCGCGCTGCCCTGCACGCATTGCAAAAAAACAGGCTCACCTAATACTAAGAGATGATACCCAAATAATGGCGGCAGCATTTTTTTAAGCTGTTCTGCTTCTGCTGCCAAAAAAGCCGACCCCAATGCAGAATCCCACCATACACGCAGACGCTTCCACTGTTTAGGTATATTCAGCAGCATTATCTAGCTTTTAGACTAAAAACTATAGCATATCAGTATAACGAAGATAATGCTGCCCTGATCATTTTCCCGGTTTGCGAATAAAGCCATTTTTAAGTAAAATTTTGCCAACAACAAAGACATAAATAGGTTAAAACTCAGCATGAGCCTTGAAACTTCTAACAGCATTGAGACCCCGCTTCAGGTATTTCGTTCTAAAGCTGAAAAAAAACTTTTGCATTACACCGGTAAAGCCATCGCAGACTATAAGCTGATTGAAAAAGGCGATCGCGTGATGGTTTGTCTGTCAGGCGGCAAAGATTCTTTTACGCTGCTCTCACTCTTAAAATTGTTAAGAATGCGATCGGGCAATAAGTTTGAATTATTTTCTTTTACACTGGATCAAGCACAACCCGGATGGGATGACAACGCACTGCGTGTTTTTTTAAAAAAAGAAGGTATCCCACACGAAATTTTAAATCGCGATACTTATTCTATCGTAAAAGAAAAAATCCCCGAAGGCAAAACCTATTGCGGACTTTGTTCTCGGCTTCGGCGCGGCATTATTTATAAATATGCCGAAGAAAATGGTTTTAATAAAATTGCACTGGGGCACCATCGAGATGATTTGATTCGCTCATTATTAATGTCGATGATGTACAATGGCGAAATTCGTTCTATGCCGCCTAAATTGTTAAGCGATAGTAAAAAAAATATTGTGATAAGGCCCCTGGTGTACTGCCAAGAAAAAGACATTATTACCTACGCAAAAGAACGCAAATACCCCATCATTCCCTGTAATCTATGCGGCGCCCAAGAAAATCTTGCGCGCGTCAGAATTAAAAAACTGATTGATGATTTAGCAGTCGATAATCCCAAAATACCGAGTAATTTGTTAAGTGCACTGCAAAACGTTAAGCCAAGCCAGTTGATGGATCATCATCTGTGGGATTTTAAAAACTTTAGGGTCCCACTCTCTTAATAAGCTGTATTTATAAACAGTGCACAGAAACAATACGCTTAAATTTATGCGTATCAGATTTAAATTATTTATTAACCTTAAAAACCCTTTTAATCTGAAAAATATTAATATATACTAATTAATATAGACTTAGGAGAAAGCCCATGAAAACCGCAAAATTATTTCGAAACGGAGAAAGCCAGGCTGTACGACTTCCCAAAGAATTCCGTATGACAGGCAACATAGTCTTTATAAAAAAATTGGGTAATATGACTATTCTGATCCCTACCGATGATCCGTGGGAATCTCTTTTTAAAAGCATTTCTAAATTTTCTCCTGATTTTATGGCAGATCGTAATCAGCCAAAACAACAAGATCAGGAATCTATTTAAGATGCAGTATATGTTAGATACAAACATTTGTATTTATATTATTAAAAACAACCCTACACCTGTTTTAAAAAAGTTTAAACAATTATCTCCAAACGATATTGGAATATCATCAATTACCTTTGCAAAACTATTATATGGTGTTGAAAAAAGTCAACATTCCGAAAAAAATCGTATTGCTCTTGAGCTATTTGTGTCTCCATTAGAAATTTTGCCCTTTAATGACATGGCTGCGCTTCACTATGGAATCTTAAGAACAATTTTAGAAAAAAAAGGAACGCCAATTGGGTCTCTCGACTTATTGATTGCTGCTCATGCAAGAAGTTTAAAATTAACACTGGTGACTAACAATACAAAAGAATTTTCTCGAATCCCTAACTTGTTGGTAGAAAATTGGACAAAGGTATAGTATACAAAAATAAATATCGAATGTTACAAGACTTAGGTTTAAATCCCCCCGCCACGAAAGTCATGAGTAATCAAAAGTTTATTTTAGAAACATTATTTCGTTCACTCGTAGTATAAGATTTGATATTACGCATCAATTCGGGTAACGACAATGTAGGGGCCGGTCCCTACATTGTAATGGCTTATTTCTGCCGTTTTTTGAATTTCATTAAGCGTTGACGCTTATAAAGCTGTCGCGGCGTTAGGGCATTTTTACGCCCGGCAAAGGGGTTCGTGCTGGTCTTAAATTCGATACGTATCGGCGTACCCACGATTTTAAGATGCTGTCTAAACGTATTAATCAAGTATCGTTTGTAGCTTTCGGGTACATGTTCCGTTTGATTGCCATGAATCACAATCAACGGTGGACGATGACCGCCGGTATGCGCATAACGCAGCTTGATACGTCTGCCTTGAAACATCGGCGGTGGATGTGCACCAACCGCCGCTTCCAAGACACGATTCATTTCTGCGGTTGAAAACGTTTTAATCGCCGATTGAAAAGCTTCTTGTACCGAATCAAATAAATTGCCAACGCCGCTGCCATGCAAGGCAGAAATGTAATGCACTTTGGCAAAATCTGCAAATTTTAATCTATAATTTAGGCTCTTTTTAACATTATCTCGATGTTCTGGCGCTAACCCATCCCATTTATTAATCGCTAAGACCAAAGAACGACCTGTTTCTAAAACAAAGCCTAAAAGCCCCAAATCTTGATCAGTCACACCTTCCTTTGCATCTAAAACCAATATCACTACATGACAATCTTCAATGGCTTGCAAAGTCTTAACGACTGAAAACTTTTCTACCACCTCAAAAACCCGAGCACGTCTTCGCACGCCTGCCGTATCAATCAGGGTATATTTTTTACCTGCCCGTTCTAATGGAATATAAATACTATCGCGCGTCGTACCAGGTTGATCAAACACAATCACGCGTTCTTCGCCCAAGAAGCGATTGACTAAAGTTGATTTTCCCACATTGGGTCGTCCTGCAATGGCAATTTTAATGCCATCTGCTTCAACATTGGCTGTCTCGATGTCTGTTTCAATCAGCACAGGCGGAAAAGACTGAAATATCTCGGAAACCAGCGCAGTCAGCCCACGTCCATGACTAGCCGCAATGGGAATGGGATCTCCTAAACCTAAAGCATAAAAATCCGCTAGCGCAATATCAGCATTCAGGCCATCCGTTTTATTGGCAACACAATATACCGCTTTTTCTTTTACACGCAGTTGCTCTGCAATCATTTTATCTGCTGGTATTAAGCCGCTTCTGGCATCGACTACAAATAAAACAATGTCTGCCTCAACCACAGCTTGCCAAGATTGAATTTCGGTGAGCGACTCTATTTCTGCTTCTTTCGAAGCTTTTTTTGCCCCTAAGCCACCGGTATCTATCACAATAAAGGGTCTGTCTCCTATTTTGCTTTCGCCATATCGACGATCGCGAGTGACTCCTGGTAAATCAACAACTAAAGCCTCGCGACTTTTCGTTAATTGATTAAATAAGGTGGATTTGCCCACGTTGGGCCGCCCAACAATTGCAACAACAGGGAGCACCTTTTAATTCTCCTGCGATATGCAGGCTCCCGGTTCTACAGCCGCAACTTTTCCGCTTTGCCCCAATACATAAAGCACATGATCTTTTACGATTAAAGGCGCTTTAATACCTTTACTATCTATTAAATTTTGACCTTCAAAAGCACCAGAAGCAAGTGACATCCAATGCAAATAACCATCGTTATCACCCACAACCACAAAATTATCTATTACCGCGGGCCTTGATAATTGTCTGCCCATTAATCCCGTTTGTTTCCAAACCACATCACCTGTTTTCCGATTAAGCGCCCAAAGGACACCATCCGGATCTGACACAAATACAGTCTGCGCCGAAACCGCTGCACCCGAATAAGAAGATAAAGCGCGTTCCCACAGAATGGCACCCGTCGATCCTGCCATAGCAGCCATCTGCCCTTGATAACTCACCGCGTACAGCTGACCATCTTTAATGACGGGATCAGCGCTAATATCCACCATTCTTTGGATATCGGAACGGCCTTTAGAAATAGCCAATTCTCGCTCCCATTCGGGTACGCCATCCATGCGATATAATGACCCTAATTTACCATTTGAAAATCCAACAATCACATGCTGATTAAATAGTACGGGACTGCTGCTTTGTCTTAACATTAAAGGAGGTATTTGTACTGCATAACGCCATAGCTGTTGTCCATTTTCTGCTTTAAGTGCAACAACACTGCCATCCAAAACATGAACAAATACCGCACCAAAACCACCTGTTGGTGCAGCCATCACAGAACCCGTGACGGCTGCTTCCCATAAATAAGCACCATCTGATAACTGATAAGCCAACACTTTTGCATCATCTGTGCCAATAAACACACGCCCTTCAGAAATCGAAGGTCCCGCTGTCACCTGAGCCTTGGTAGCAATATGCCAATTTTCAGTACCTGTTTGGCGATCTAAAGATAAAAGCTTGCCTTTGCTATCTGCCAGAACAATCTCAGATGAAGTGAGTGCTAAACGCAAGTTGGCGTCGCTTTTGCCGCTGCCAGAACTTTTACTGTTTGTCCAAAGCACCTTCGGAATCATTTTATGGGCAGATAATTTTGGCAATGGCCCTTTCTTAATCAGCTCTGGTTGTTTTTCAATGGTTGTGCAACCCGAAAGCAATAAAAGCCCAAATGCTAATATCGTATAACGCATTGTACGCATGTTAAATTCCTCAATTAATTCTGTTCATTCGGCGTTTTGCCTAAAGCGGCTTGTTTTAATTGCAAGCGTGCAATAGGCATACCGGGATCCGCCGCATCAAGCGCAGCTTGATACGCTTTTTCAGCTTTTTCTCTCTCATTTTGCATCAAATAAATATCCCCTTTGGTTTCTTCAAAGAGTGGCACAAATCCTGCTGGCACTTGCCGCTCTGTCAGCAATACTAAAGCTTCTTCTGGCTTTTTTTGATCCATTAACACACGCGCTAACCGCACTCTGGCAATTGGCTGAACAGGACCATCTGCTTTTATCGCGAAATTTAAATGTTTTATGGTTGCTGCGAAATCTTGCGTTTCAAAAGCAAACTTCGCTAAAAACAAAGCGGCTAAAGGTGCATAAGGCGTTTTGGGATATTGCGTTAGTAGCGTATTGGCGGTTTCGATCGCTTCCGCCTTTTCAGGCTTTTGGCTTAAAGATATCAATTTATCATAAACGAGGGAGGCTTTTAAAGCCCGCTTAGATTGATAATGACCATAAAACTGCATACCTGCATATGTCAATAAAAACAATACAAATAAGCTTATTACCCCTTTGCCATATTGTTGCCACAAAGATTTTTCTTGGCTATATTTCATTTCAATCATAATGATCTTCCTAAGTACGTTTTTAAAAATTCTACCAAATCATCTTGAGATCTGAGTTCTTGATCGCGTTCTTCACGCAGAAATTTAATGCGAACCGCTTTACGCTCATGTTCTATTTCACCCAAAATCAACGCAAGTTTCGCACCACTCTGATCTGCTTTTTTAAATTGTTGACTTAATTTACCGGAACCACAATTAACTAACTATCGTAAATCTGGCATTTCATCGCGTTATTTTTCTGCTAACTGAATCGCTGCTGTTTGTTGAATACCGCCCGTATGAATGACATAAATCGTTTTATCCGATTTTGATAGTTTCAATGCTGCATCATTATCGGCTAATACTTGCTGTAATAGTAAAACACGTTCGATACCGATGGCAAAACCAACTGCAGGGGTTTTATCTCCACCCAGTTCTTCAACCAATCCATCATAACGACCACCTGCGCAAACGGTACCTTGTGCGCCTAATTTATCGGTTACCCACTCATAAACGGTCCGGTTATAATAATCTAAACCCCGAACCAAATTCGGATTCACCACATAAGGTACATTCAATTCGGTTAAATACCCCAAAAATGTTTCAAGATGTTCTTTAGATTCGATGTCGAGATAATCATGACATTTAGGTGCGCCCGCAATAATATTTGCCATACTGGGGTTTTTACTGTCTAAAATTCGAAGTGGATTCGATTGCAAACGTCGCTGACTGTCTTCATCTAAATCACTTTGATATCTCGATAAATAGTCGACAAGTTTTACGCGATAGGCATTTCGAGCAGCCAGCGTGCCCAAACTATTCACCTGTAAAGTGACACCTGTATTGATTTTTAATTCACGAAAAAGCCTTGATATCATCAAAATATGTTCGACTTCAACATCCGGCCCCTCTAAACCAAAAGCTTCTACACCTGCATGATAAAATTGTCTATATCGCCCTTTTTGAGGTCTTTCATAACGAAACATAGGGCCCAAATACCATAGGCGTTGAATTTGATGATACAAAAGACCATGTTCTATGCCCGCACGTACGCAACTTGCTGTTCCTTCGGGCCGCAAAGTTAAGCTTTCTTTATCCGCTAAACTTCGAAAGGTATACATTTCTTTTTCGACGATATCTGTTAATTCACCAATCGAGCGTGTAAAAAGAGCCGTTGGCTCTAAAATTGGCAAACGAATTTCGCCATAACCATAAGCAGCGGCAACGCGTTTAAAACACTGTTCAAAGTAATGCCAACGCGGCGTATCCGCTGGTAAAACATCGGGCATTCCGCGAACACCTTCAAATTTTTTGGTCATATTTTTTTCTCAGTTCGTTTTCTAAAGATAACGATCGCTCATTTGGCTCCGCAATCGCATGATAACGATTTAGCCAAGCTTTTGCTTCATCAAATTTTTTCTGTTTAACACTTAACGCTGCTAATTCGAGCAAAGCAGACGCGCGATTGGGATCTCGCTGTACCGCTGTTGTTAAATATTCGGTCGCTTTGCTGTCATCTGGCCATTTTAAAGCACAAAGCCCCGCATTTTCATAAACTTCCGCCGTCCTGACATAGTTTTTATCCGCTATCGCTGCATGAAAAGCTTGATCTGCTTCTTTGAAACGACCACGCCTACACAAAAAAGCGCCATAATTGTTATAAACTGCACCTTGTGCCGATAAACTGAGCGCTTTTTTATGTTCACGTTCAGCATCTTTAAATTCTCCAGTCATTTCTAAAAAATATGCCATGGCAGAATGGGCTTCCGGAATTTTAGGCGCTAATTTTAAAGCATGTGTCAATTTTGTTTTTGCACGTATTACTTGGCCTTGTGCTAAATAACCCATGCCTAATTCCACATTCACCAATGCGGCGCGATAATAATCGACTGTTCCAGCAGTATCGCTAGACAATGCTTTTACGGTACGCGTTTGTTCAAGCTCTGTACTGACTTCTGATTTAGAGGTGGTGGATTTTCCGCAGGACATCAGTCCAAATAAAGTTACTATCACGAACCAAGCTGTGTATCTTTTTATGATCATACAAAACCCTCTCTTGTTTTTATGCTGCTTCTGCTTTAATTTGCGTTTTAACAAACCGTGCATTGCGGCTCGTGCGATCCGTAATTTTACCCACCAGCTGCCCGCAGGCTGCATCAATATCTCCTCCGCGCGTTTTACGCAAAGTCGTTATATACCCCGCTTTCTTTAAAATAGTCGTAAATGCCATCATGTCTTCAAATGTCGATCGTGTATAACGCGCACCTGAAAAAGCATTGAAGGGAATTAAATTAATTTTACAAGGTAGTCCTTCTAAAAGCTTGGCTAATTGTTTAGCGTGTTCACGCTTATCATTAATACCTTGCAGCATGACGTATTCAATGGTGACATGCCGATTTGGTTTATCAGCAACAAATCGTCTACAAGCGGCTATTAAACTTGCAATGGGATATTTTTTATTCAAAGGTATTAATTGACTTCGCAATTCATCATTAGGCGCATGTAGCGAAATAGCTAACGATACATCTGCTTCAATGCTTAAGCGATCGATCATTGGTACAAGACCAGAGGTACTTAAAGTCACGCGCCTTTGCGGAAGCGCATAAGCTAAATCATCCCGCATGATAGACAAAGCAGTGACAACGGCATCAAAATTTAATAAGGGTTCACCCATGCCCATCATCACCACATTGGTAATGACATTTTTATAATCGTCGTTTGGGGCTAAAGATCTTAAACGGCGGCTCGCTTGCCATACTTGCCCAATAATTTCAGAAACGGTCAGATTGCGATTGAAGCCCTGTGTTGCTGTAGAGCAAAAGGTACAATTTAAGGCACAACCCACCTGAGACGAAACACAAAGTGTTCCTCTATTTTTTTCTGGAATAAACACCGTTTCGATATTATTCCCGCTATCTAGGCGCATCAACCATTTACGCGTCCCATCGGTTGAACACTGTTCTTGCACAATCTCAGGTGCGCTTAATTCGCAG
>JBGAIG010000019.1:0-26994 GCA_044225595.1 Gammaproteobacteria bacterium | reverse complement strand
GACTTGGGCTGCTTTATTTTTGAGATCGGCTTGGTCGACATCTAGCGTGGATTGGCTAACAGCGTTTGCTTTAAATTGTGTTTTATCCCGTTCATAAGTGATTTTGGCAAGCTCAGTAATCGCTTCTAATGAATGCAATTGCGCAATTTCCGAGTCCGCATTCAGTTCGATTAGCAGATCATTCTCGTTAACGGAGCTACCTGGTGTAAAGTGGATGCTTCGAACTATGCCTGCAATTTCAGAACTTATATTAACGCCATGTACAGCACGCAAACTTCCAGAAGTCTTAATGCGAGACTGCCAATTCTGATATTCTGCTTTTATTGCCGAGACATTCGCGGGTGGTGGCGCGTGCATCATAAATTTATAATAGATAAAGCCACTTATAAATTTATAAGCAAAGATAGCACCAAATAAGCTAATCATGCAAATGAGCATGACGGCCATTTGTTTACTCATGCCACTTTTTTGATAAAGCTGAAAAACCTGCTTTTTAAGGTAATGATAGCCCTGTAGACACACTTTTTTACTGTCAGTAAAGGCTACTTGAATTTTTGACATAACAACTTTTACAAGACTCATATCAGGTCTCATCTCTTCGATCCAGGTACTTTATCAGGGTATAGGTCGGATAATAACACAGAAGTTCCTCTTTCTGTTACAATGCGTGCGTGTTTTCGGGTTAACTCTCTGGGTTCTCGAACGCCGCAAGAATGGCTGATAACGCCTGTTTCGTACAAAATACTTTTCATATAATGAGCAACCCTAACCGCTTTTAGTTGTGGATCTAATCCCTGCATTAAATGCGGTTGATGTGTTGTAATGCCCGTTGGACAAGTATTGGTGTGACATTTTAAGGCTTGAATACAACCGAGAGCAAATGCAAAACCACGTGCAGAGACAATAAAATCCGCCCCTATACATAACGCCCAAGCAACCTCTGCAGGTGTTACTAATTTTCCACTAGCAATGACTTTAATGCGATCGCGTAATCCATATTCAACGAGGGTATCAACTAGCACTGGTAAACTTTCTGTGATCGGTAATCCCATGTAATCAATGAGACTAGCGGGTGCAGCACCTGTGCCCCCTTCTGCGCCATCTAAGGTAATAAAATCAGGAGCTTTTTCAATACCTCTTTTTAAGATTTCAAGACAGAGATCATCTAACCACTCGTAACTGCCTATGACAGTTTTAAACCCAACCGGTTTTCCAGTGAGTGTTCGAATATGCTCTACAAAGTCTAAGAGTTCCGAGACATTACTAATCTCGGGATGTCGATTGGGACTGATAGAATCTTGATGCGCTTTAATAAAACGAATTTCTGCAATTTCAGGTGTTACTTTAATGGCTGGCAAAATACCGCCTTTACCTGGTTTTGCACCTTGGCTTAATTTTAATTCAAACATTTTGACTTGCGGATAAAGCGCGACACCTCTCACCGCTTCATCACTGAGTTTTCCATTGGCATCACAAAATCCATATTTGGCTGTGCCAATTTGTGCAACCAGATCACAACCCGATTCAAGATGATAACGCGAAACCCCTCCTTCGCCCGTGTTTAACCAACATCCGCCTATTTTAGCGCCTTCTGCTAAGGCGAGTACTGCATTTTTAGAAATCGAACCATAGCTCATGCCTGAAATATTAAACAAAGATTTAGCAATATATGGCATTTTGCATTGTGGCCCTATGGTAACGGGCCGTATTTCACTCGCATCTTGTCCTAACACAGGAAATGGCGCATCGACAAACAAGACCGTGCCTACCGGGCGCAAATCACGGGTAGAACCAAAGCCTATCGTCATATCTTCATTTTTAGCGGCCCTATAGACCCAGCCGCGTGTTGCGCGGTTAAAAGGCAGTTCTTCTCTATCTTGGGCAAACCAAAATTGGCGCAAATAAACGCCTAAGTTTTCTAAAATATATCTAAAATGCCCGATAATCGGAAAATTACGTAAAATCGTGTGCTCTTTTTGCCGCACGTCTCGGATGTAGATAGCAGCCAAAATCACAAGGCTAATAATAAATAACAACAGGCGTGACTCGAATAGACTGGATTGCATCCTTGCCCCTCCCTCTCTCTCATATTATAGACAAATACAGCCAGTCGTGATATCCTTATCAGCTGACAAACCCAAACAATATCTTTCAGTTATAGATTTAAAATGGCACTTGTACAATTAGAAAATATTTCTCTTGCTTTTGGCGAGTCTCCGCTTTTAAATAAAATCCATTTAAAAATAGAACCGCGAGAAAAAATTTTTTTAATTGGCCGAAATGGCATGGGGAAATCTTGTTTATTAAAAGTGTTAATGGGGTCACTCAAAGCCGATGATGGCAAAATTTTTAAAATGCCAGGATTAAAACTTGCTGAATTAGCACAGACTTTTACACATTTAGAATCAGCAACTGTTTATGATGTCGTTGCCGAAGGCCTTGAAGAAATCGGATTGCTACTCAAACAATACCATCACTTAATCGCAAACCCACCTGAATTTGGTACTGGTACCGAAAATCAATGGTTAAATGAACTTGAAAAAACACAAAAAGCCCTAGAAACCAAGCAAGGCTGGCAATTGGTGCAAATGATAGATAGCATTTTGACGCAGCTTGAACTGCCTGCAGACAAAAAGATGAGTACTTTATCAGGTGGTTGGCAGCGGCGCGTTGCTTTAGCGCGAGCACTTGTGGGGCAACCGGATTTATTATTGTTAGATGAACCAACGAATCATTTAGATCTAGAGGCGATCGATTGGCTAGAAAGCTATTTAGCGCAATATCAAGGTGCTGTCTTGTGTATTACACACGATAGAGCTTTATTACGCAAATTAAGCAACCGCATATTGGAACTAGATCGGGGGCAATTAATTTCTTGGGTTGGCGATTACGATAGCTTTTTGGCTGATAAAGAGCATCGTTTAGAAGTCGAAAAAACCCACAATAAATTATTTGATAAAAATCTTGCGAAAGAAGAAGCTTGGATTAGACAAGGCATTAAAGCGCGCCGAACGCGAAACGAAGGCCGGGTTCGTGCTTTAGAACAGTTAAGACGTGAGCGTGCAGAACGTGTCAGTTTGCAAGGTAAGCCGAAATTTACCACCAATGAAACGACATTATCTGGCGAATTAGTGATTAATGCAGAACATGTTCATTATCAAATTCACGATCGGGTTTTAATCAAAGATTTTTCCATGCGGATATACCGTGGTGACAAAATCGCATTGGTGGGTCCAAACGGCATTGGCAAAAGTACTTTTATCAAAATCCTGTTGGGACAACTCGCACCTCAAAGTGGCCAAGTTGCTTTAGGCACGCATTTGCAAATTGGCTATTTTGATCAATTGCGCTTAGGCATCGATCCTAAGCTCTCAGCTTCTGAAAATGTTGGAGGTGGTCGAGAAAGTATTATGGTCAATGGCAGCCAAAAACATATTATTAGCTATTTGTCCGATTTTTTGTTTACCCCCGAACGTGCTAGAACGCCTGTTAAAATGCTGTCGGGTGGAGAATGTAATCGCTTATTGCTTGCAAAACTTTTTAGTTTACCCACAAATTTATTAGTTCTAGATGAACCCACTAATGATTTAGATATTGAATCCTTAGAACTTTTGGAATCTATACTGGTCGATTATAAAGGCACTTTATTGTTGGTTAGCCACGATAGAACCTTTGTAGATGAAGTGGCAACCAGTACCCTGCATTTTGCCGGAGCAGGTGTTATTCGCGAATACGTCGGTGGATATGGTGCTATTCCGATTGCTACCCCGAAGCCACCTGTTGCCTCAAAGTCAGACATCTCGGCAAATATCCCTAAAAAACCCGAACCAACGCTACTCAATTCTAAAATAAAAAAAGAATTTGCCGAAATGCCAGAAAAAATCGCAAAATTAGAAGCAGAACAAGCTCGTCTTCAAGCAGAAATGGCCAGTCCTGATTTCTATAAAAATGACAAAACCTATATCGCAGATATAGCAGCTAAACTGCAAAAACTTGAAAAAGCGCTGAAAGATAATTATCAGCGTTGGGAAGAACTAGAAGCGAGTCTGTAACTCTATCACCTTTTTGGAATGGGTTTTTCTTCATTTCCATATTTGTTGCTGGTTTGATGAAGTGAATGTGTTTTGAAAAATTTTTCTTTTTCTAAATGGTCTAAAGGTAAAAATAAATGGGCTGGATGCTCTTTTACATGTGCATCGTGTTTTTCATGCGGTTGGTGGGTTTCATGTTGTTGATGCAATTCGTGCTCCTGATGTGTTTCAGGGTCCATATGCTGTTCGTGTCCAGTATGTTCTGAATATTCTTCTTCCTGTTCCTCTTCTTCTAATTCTACTTCTAATTCCTCTGCTTCAGATTCTTCTTCCTGCTCTTGTTCACGCTCCTCTGCTTCGTTCTCTTCTTCAGCCTGCTCTATTTCGAGTGCTTCTGCTTCCGCCTCAACCTCAACAGCTTCTTCGAGTGCTTCTCTTTCAAACTCCGCTTCTTCAGATTCTACTGCTTCAGTTTCGAATGCTGGTTCAGATTTTTCTTCCCATTCTTCTTCAGATTCATCGTATGCCCCTGAAAATACCACCTGTTTTTGATGTTTAACAAGTTGATACTCTAGCCTCTGAAGGATTAAACGGAGGAGGCACAAATGATGAGAGAACTATCGTTAGCCGATGTTGCAGCAGAAGTGACAGCTTGGCGAAAAACAAAGCAGCACAAAACATCGGCATTACCTAAAGAAATTGCTGACCATATTAGAGAATTAGCAAAATCCCATAAAACCCATCATATAACCGAAGCACTTCAAATGAGTGCAACAACGGTTACCAGGGCACTTCAGAAAGGCTCGGGTCTTCAAAGCACTCTATTGAACAATAAACAAAAAACATCTTCAAAAATGATTAAATGCTATCATGCCGAAGAAAAGTTGGCATTATGCGAGGAGTGGAAACGTTCTGGCATAACTGCAGAACAATTTTGCAAAACCAAAGGCATTTCAAAATCAACTTTATATAAGTGGCAACACCGGCGGCAGGCTAGTTCGTCTTCTCAAACAAATGAGAAGCGACAAAACTGGCTCTTAATCAATCCTCCTGAAAGCACAGAATCTCCAGAAGAAGGTGTATCGATTGAATTAACTTTACCTAATCAAGCGATTGCCCGTATTCAGATTTCAAGAATGGAAGCCATCAATTTTTTTCAGGAGCTCTATCATGCAATTGCAACTATACGGTAAAAAAATATGGATTTTTCGACAACCCATTGATTTTAGAGCCTCGATTGATCGCTTAAGTGCTCTGATTGTGAGTGACATAAAACAAGACCCACAAGGCGGGATTTTTTTGTTTTACAATCGAAGTAAAGATAAAGTAAAATGTCTTTCTTACCATAAAAATGGTTTTGTTTTAGTTTATAAACGACTAGACAAAGGGAAATTTTATTTTCACTTTAATAAGGAACAAGGGGTTAGTGAAACGACCATGGAAGAACTGGGATGGTTGCTTGCGGGATTAGAATGGCAAAAGATGCGCAACTGGCGAGAACTATCGTATGACAAATTCAGCTAGGGATTAATTGACTGCGATGTTGGATTTACCCAGTCAAACAAATGCTTTACAACAATTGGATGCGGCCTATTCTTTATTAATGACTGATTACGAAATGGCTTTGAGAAAGATTCAAAGTTTGGATGCTAAAGTTTTTAGTCTTGAAGAAGAAATTGTTCGATTAAAAGAACAAATAAAATTAATGCAGCATCAACGGTTTGGTAAAAAATCTGAAATTAATTTAGGGGAACCTATTACACCAGTTGACAGTCTGTTACAGGTCTCTGCCTATACGCGCAAACGAGGTGTTAAATCAAGAGGCCGACGCATTGATACCAGTCAATTACCCCGATATCAGTTTCATCATGATTTGCCCGAGGAAGATAAAAAATGTCGTGTTTGCGACCATTGGCTAGAAAAAATAGATACCGAAACTTCAGAACAACTCGAGGTATTACCTTTAAAGCTCTATGTCGCAGAGCATGTCCGATATAAATATACTTGCCGCTGTTGCGAAACGCTTATCATGGCACCTAAACCTAAAGCACCGATTCCCAAAGCTTTAGCAGGCGGAAGTTTAATTACCGAAATTATTATTAATAAATATCAATCTCATTTACCCTTATATAGACAATCTAAAATCTTAGCCAGTTATAATATAGACATTCCAGATAATACTTTGAGCGCCTGGCTTTCTCAAGCAGGTTCTGGATTGATGCCGATGATTGAGGCTTATTGGCAAGCGGTTCTTGGGGCTTCTTATCTTCAAGTCGATGAAACGCCTGTCAAAATACTGAAGCCGCAAAAGAAAGGCTATTTGTGGACTTATTTTGCACCCCATGTTGGTAAGGGGTTAGTTGTCTTGGAACTCAGTTTAACCCGTAGCAGCACTGTTCCTGAGAGTCGATTAATTGATTTTAAAGGCTTATTGCAAACGGATGGATATGCAGGCTATGCCAATCTTCGAAAACAAGAACGTATTACTGGTTTTGGCTGCATGACCCATGCTCGTCGAAAATTTGATGGTGTTCTTAAAATTACCAAAAACAAAAATGGTATTGCTAATGAAGTGATTCAACGTTTAAAGCCTGTATATGCTTTGGAAGAAAAAATGCGAAAAATGAAGCTAAATTTTCATACACGCAAACGCTTAAGGCAGAAGCAATCTTGGCCTATATTAAAAGCATTGCATACTTGGTTAAAACAAAATGCAACTAAAGTACCTGCGAAAAGCAAATTGTCAGAAGCCGTACAATATACCTTAAATCAATGGATTTATTTAATCCGATTTTTGCGACATGGTTCTGTTGAGATAGATACAAATTGGGTCGAAAATCAGGAGAGACCGATAGCACTGGGTCGTCGTAATTGGCTTTTCTTTGGTCATGAAGAAAGTGGTGCTATTCATGCGCTGTGGTATAGCTTCGTTCTTTCGGCTATTATCAATGACTTAAATCCTAGGGTTTACATACATTTCTTGTTGACTAAAATTCATGCTATTAGAGCAAAAACTATCGATCCGATGACTTTGTTGCCGCATAAAATTGATTTGGCTCAACTAAAAGCATTTGCTGAAGAGCAGATTCTACTTGCTAAAGCCGTATTAAACACTTCTTAATTTAACAGGTGGTATTTTCAGGCGCATACGATTCATCTTCTTCCTCAACCTCCGCTTCAGATGCTCTTTCAGGCTCTTCTTTTTCTCCTGCATGATAACCAATGTCTTCATTTTCTTGCGCTTCTTCTGATCCTTCTTCAGCCAAGCTATGAAAAATCACCTCTGAAATGGCTTTTTCAATTTCTTCTAAATATAAATAAAATGATCTAATTTTTTTATGTTGCCAAGCGTTATGTTTTTCTTCGATTATATTGCAAATATTGTTGACATTACTTGGAATTAAGGGATAAATTTTTATTTTCCGTGAAATAGCGAATAATTTTTGTGCAACTTTATCCTTTCGTTTTGGAACTTTTTCTTTTTTTATATAAACGATTATTTTTTGCCTAATAAGTACGCGAATTTCTTCGTTATCAATAGCCTTTAACGCGACGGCTATTTTATTATCTAAGTCACTCTCTCCTGCCACTTTTCAGCCCTCTTACTCATTGGAGATGCTAAAGCTTTCTCATTTTTTCTAAGTCACAGGCTTAGTTTAAGACTTTTGTGAGTTAAAATCCATCTTGACCTATCATTTAGCTCATTTGGCAGCAAGACGCGAATTTTAAAATTTTGACTAAACTGATATTGTTAATCGTAAAAACCGTTAACTTAACCTAAAGGAGTAGGTATATGACAAATCCAAGTCAAAAGCAGCAGCAACCTCAACGGCAACAACAACCGCAACGTGATCAATCTAACCAAAAAACAAGATAAAAAATCTTGTTAGGTTATGGGGGAATAATTTTAGGATTATTCCCCAACGATTTTCGCCATCGCTTGAATCCAGCGAGGGTCTGCATTTAAGCAGGGTATCACTATCAATTGATCACCTCCTAAAGATTGCCATTGTGCTCGCGCACGAATATTAATTTCTTCTAAAGTTTCTAAACAATCTGCAACAAAAGAAGGACACGCAATGGCGAGATTTCGAATGCCTTCTTGAATCAATTCAGGCAGCATGTGATCTGTGTAAGGTTTAACCCAGGATGCTCGTCCCAGCCGAGATTGGAATGCAACACAATATTGATGTTTTGATAAACCTAGAGCATTTGCGATGGCATCTGAGGTTGCAAAACACTGTGTTCGATAGCATGGCGTGCTTTTACAGTTTTGGCGTTCGGGTAATCCATGATAGCTAAATAAAAGCTTGTCTAGCTTTTGATTTTTTATGTCTTCGTGAATATGTTTTTGAATCACTGATGCATAAGCAGCAATAAAGCCTGGTTCTTGATAGAAATTTTCTTGAATACGTACTTTGGATACATCGATTGCTTTAAATTTTAAAGCGCATTTTAAAAATTCTGCAATTGCTGTTCCCGTTGAAGCTGCTGCATATTGTGGAAATAAAGGTAATACCGTTAAATTATCGCAGTTTTTTAGTTTTTCCAAGGCACTTTGAATACTGGGATTGCCATAACGCATGCCTAATTCGACCTGATGCCCCACGCCAAGTTCAATGGCTAGTGCGTCTTTCATCGCTTCTGAATGTATCAGCAAGGGAGAGCCCGTTTTAAAGGCCGAATGCTCTTTCAGCCAAATTTGCTGATAAGCGGCAGCGGATTTTTTATAACGGTTTGGGATAATAAGCCAATTGACCAAAGGCCAACGGACTATGCCGGG
This sequence comes from Gammaproteobacteria bacterium, assembly GCA_044225595.1. Lineage (GTDB taxonomy): Bacteria > Pseudomonadota > Gammaproteobacteria > UBA6186 > Azoamicaceae > CADEGZ01. The sequence goes on along the minus strand of JBGAIG010000019.1, from coordinate 18,180 downwards.
CAAATCAACTACCATGGGATCGTTTAAGAATTGCTTTAGATAACGCCGAACGGATTTAGGATCAGAGTTGTCAGGTGTGCCTAAATTAATGAGTAGAATGCCTTTCATATGAGGACATATCTTAGCATAGCCTTTTGTCTACCGCTTTCTCCTTTTATTAATAGTTTGTAGCGTCCTAGGCTCTGGTTGTACATCTGATAAACCTCGTCGATCCTGCTTGCCTTCATGCTTGCTCTGCGTTGCGACGGCTGCTTCTTGCGCTGCATGCGTGGAAAGAGCTTGATCGAGTTGATTAGTAACCTGCTTTAATACCTCTGACGTTTCCCTACTAGCCTTTTCTAGGGCATCTAAGAAAGTTGCTTCTTGACCAAACTCACGCTCCTCCTTTATCTCCGCACGCCACTGTTTTCCTTGTTCTTGCATACGAGGAATCTTGCTTGTGAGTGTAGCACCAAAATGCTCTAGCTGCGCCCCCAGACCAGACGTGGCTTGTGTCGCTTCCGCTCGTGCCTTCTTTTCGCTTGCAAGCACACCTTGTATTAGCCTTGTTTCTTCTAGCAATATAGCACTTTGGAAATAAGCCGAGGCACTTTTTGCAAGATCTGATAACCATCTGCCTACTTTTATGAAAGGTTTTTTAAGCTCAAAAGCAACTGCTTTTGAAATACCGCTTTTCGGCTCTTGCATATATGCTATGTAACGAGACCATGCATTATAATCTGCGGCTGCTCGCGTAATAGCTGTTTCAAGTTTTCTAACATTTTGTGCAGTACAATTCTGCCTTAAAGCACTAACAGCCAATTGAATTTTTGTGGCATTCTCTGTTGTTTTTTTCAAAAAAGTCTGATAGTCTTTTATTTTGGCTGGTGCTTTTTCTTTTAGCATAGCAAACTGTTGAGGCTCTATAGCCGTAAGCACTGTCGATTGTAGTGTATCTGCATTCTCTTTAAATTTTCTTGCGTCTTCTTTGAGGCTCATTAACCACGTCGCTGTTTCGCGTGCCAGCGTATTCTGTTCCTCCGCAAGTTTCTGGTTCGCATCATTTCCCAAGAATGCGCTTACAAGTGTCGTAAATTCTTCGACAACCCCTTCCCTAATCTGCTCTGCCCTGCGTTGTGCTGTATCCCCTGCAGCTCTTGCAGCTCTACGCGCTAATGCGGTTGCTATTCTTTGCTTAATACTAGGCATTTTGAACCCATCCCTATAAAATTAGTTTTCTTAATCACTTACTTCAGTATTAGCGCTAAATACCGTAAAAAGCAAGTTTAAAGGCATACTTCATTTAATATAGGTCGGCCTAAACTTTTATCGTATTACTGATATGGAAGATTTACTATTGGATCAACATCCGCTTCGTAGTTAACCGATGAAAACCCAAAACCAAAAAGCTTCAAGAAATCTGCTTGATAGCCTTTGAAGTCTGTCATTTCATTGAGATTTTGTGTATCAACTTTAGCCCATAAATCTTCCACTTTATCTTGAATATCTTGGCGAAGTTCCCAATCATCCATACGAATACGCCCTATTGCATCTCGATGCATCGTATCAACGCTATGATTATTAAACAGCTGTGTTGCAAATAATCGATAGATTTGCTCTATTGCGCCTTCGTGGATATGGTTATCTTTCATCACTTTGTAGAGCAATGAAATATACAAAGGCATAATGGGAATCGCCGAACTCGCTTGTGTGACAATCGCTTTCATGACGGCAACATAAGCACTGCCACCGTTTGTGCTTAAATACTGATGCAATGCTCTAGCAGCGCGATCGAGATCTTCTTTGGCTTTGCCAATCGCCGCTTTGCCGTAAATCGGCCAAGTTTGTTTTGCACCAATGTAAGTATAAGAAATAGTCTTGCAGCCTTTTGCTAATAAACCGGCTGTATCCAAAGCATGCAACCACATTTCCCAATCTTCACCGCCCATCACTTGCACGGTATCAGAGATTTCTTCAGCAGTTGCGGGCTCGAGAGTAACCGTTTTAACTTCTGCTTTATCTGTATCTAAAGTTTTTTCCGTCACGGATTGCCCAATCGGCTTTAAAACAGATTTTGCTGTATATTGCGTTTTAGGGTGCGTACGGCGCGGCGAAGCCACACTGTAAATCACTAAATCGACAGGACCCACTTCGTCTTTTAAAATTTGAATCACGCGTTCTTTTATCTCATCAGAAAACGCATCACCATTAACGCTTTTAGCATAAAGTCCTTCTGCTTTGGCTGCCTTTTCAAATGCGACGTTATTATACCAACCAGCGCTCGCTGTTCGATTGGATTCTGGTTCTTTTTCGAAGAAAACGCCTAAGGTGTCTGCTTTACTGCCAAATGCCGCTGTGATGCGCGAAGCAAGGCCGTAACCTGTCGATGCGCCAATCACCAAAACTTTCTTAGGACCATGGGCAATTGTGCCCTGATGCTTAACATAGCCTATTTGTTCTTGCACATGGGCTTCACATCCCACAGGATGTGCCGTGGTACAAACAAAACCTCTGACTTTAGGCATGATAAGCATGATAATTTTCTCCTGTTTAAGACCAAGGGGTTGATGGTAACCGAATTTACCCCTTTGAAAAAGAGGAAACCCACACAGCTTTACTTTTTTACCAAATCTAAGCGTTGCAGTTGCACAATAATATGCTCTAAATCGCTTTCTAGGGTATGGGCATAAGCTTCTTTTTTCTGTGAATTGGCAAGCGCTTTTTGTAGTTGGTTTTCTAAAGTTTCAATACGCGTTTGCAAACATTGCAGCAAAACGGAAGAAACCAGTTGGGTTGTTTCGAGGGCGTCAACGGCGATAGGCTTTAAGTTTGATGACATGACTTTTCTCCTGTATATTCATGACAATGACCCAGTTAGTAATCAATGTTTGCATTTCTACAAAAATACATTCATACTAGATTTGATTATCGTACATTAATCAAAAGAGATCAAGCAATGAATAAAAAATCAAAAGCGGGTGGTTATCGAAGCGGCTCGGGTCGCCCTAAAGGCACAGGTAAGTATGGTGAAGAAACCTGCCCTGTTCGAATTCCTGTAAGATTACTTTCCAAGGTTGAAGCTTTGGTTGAAAACAACCTCTGCCCGATTCCGCTTTATGCAACTCGGGTAGCGGCTGGATCGCCGGCGCCAGGAGATGATTATATCGAAAGTCATTTGGATTTAAATGAATATTTAGTAAAATGCCCCTCGGCTACTTTTTTCGTGCGTGTAGAAGGCGACTCCATGATTAATGTCGGTATTTATGAAAATGATATTTTAGTGGTTGATCGCGCGACACCGCCTATCGATGGCAAAATCGTGATCGCGGCTGTGAATGGCGAGCTGACAGTTAAAAGGCTTAGCGATAAGCCAGAACGTCTTTGTTTATTGCCTGAAAATCCGCGTTATAAGCCCATAGAAATTACTGAAGAAACGGAGTTTCATATTTGGGGTGTCGTGCAACATGTACTGCACACCCTATAAAAAAGGAGCAACCAAAATTGAAACAAGACAAACAATTATCTAAAAGCGTCAATCACGAAAAAAGACTGTGGCTTGCCCTTTCGCTAACCACCACTTTTATTATGGTAGAGCTTATCGGAAGTGTTATCAGCCACAGTTTAACGTTGTTATCGGATGCGGCACATCTTTTCACAGATGCCGCCGCCTTGATTATTTCAATTACAGCCATGCGTCTTGGCAGAAAACAAGCCGACCAAAAACGTACTTTTGGTTATTATCGAATCGAAATTTTAGCCGCTACTTTTAATGCGGTCACCTTGTTTATGGTTGCCGCTTTTATTTTTTATATGGCTTACGAACGTTTTTTTAAAGCAAGCGAAATTCACACAACCAGCATGTTAATTACAGCAGCACTCGGGGTTATTGTTAATTTTGTTAGCGTACAATTACTCAAAGCTGGCAGCAAAGAAAGTTTAAACATTAAAAGCGCTTATTTGGATTCTCAGGCAGATATGCTGAGTTCTTTAGCTGTCATTTTAACAGCGTTTCTGATTCGCCTGACCGAGTGGCATCATCTCGATTCTTTAATAGCAATTGGTATTTCACTGTGGATATTGCCGCGCACTTGGATATTGCTTAAAGAAAGCATCAATATTTTGCTGGAAGGCGTACCCGAAGGTATTGAATTAGCAGAGATTAGCGGTGCACTTTTAGATTTGCCCGGCATCCGCGATGTGCATGATTTGCATGTTTGGGCATTAACGAGTGGCAAAATTAGCTTAACAGCGCATATTGTGATAGAACCCCATCTGGAAAAAGAACACAATCTTTTAGCAGCTGCCACACATTTATTAGAAGAAAGATTTCATATCACCCATTCTACCATTCAGATTGAAACAACAGAATGTCATGGGAATGCTAAACTACACGCTACACCCTCTAATTATTTTTCTTGAAGGCTGCAATAAACATCCAAAGCCCCAAAACAAACATAATCACAGCTGCATAAAGTGATAATTCTGTCGGTATTTGCAACTTGCTGCCCAGCAAAATGGCAATACCTAACTTATATCTTAAAAATTGTGCAATTGCAATCACCCAAAAAAGAATACCCGATGTATATAATGCTGCATTTTTCATGTCATGCTCCTCCTCATTACTTTATAAAGTATAGTTTTATTGGAGAAAAAATGGTAAACCTACCAACAAACATTAAATTCTTGCTGGTGTAGGTTTTACTGAAAACAGCCTATAAAAATTTTCGGTTGTGTGTTTTGCCATTTCTTCAAATGCCACACCCCGCAAATCCGCTATAAATGCTGCAACATGTTTAACATAGGCAGGCTGGTTAATTTTTCCGCGATACGGTATAGGCGCTAACCAAGGCGAATCTGTTTCTATTAAAATACGATCTAAAGGCAACTTTTTAGCAACTGCCTGCAGCTCAACTGCATTTTTAAAAGTGACAATACCCGAAAATGAAATATAAAAACCCAAATCCAAGGCAGCGCTAGCGGTGTCCCAATCTTCTGTAAAGCAATGCAGCACCCCACCGCATTCGTTTGCTTGTCCTGATTTTAAAATTGCCAGTGTCTCTTGACGGGCATTTCGCGTATGCACAATTAAAGGTTTTTTAAGCGATTTTGCGACTGCAATATGGGTCTTGAATCGTACATGTTGCCAATCTTGACTTACCTCCGTACGATAATAATCAAGCCCCGTTTCGCCGATCGCAATTACCTTAGCGTGCGCCGCCAAAAGCGCTAATTCCTCAAAGGTGGGTTCCGTTTCAAGCACTTCATTCGGATGAATGCCAATGGATGCCCATACTTCGGGAAACTGCTCTGCAATATGAATGGCCGCTTCGCTTGTGGCTTTATTTGTGCCGACGCATAACATCTGCAAGACCTGATTATCCAGCGCATGACGGACAACCGTGTGCATGTCAGCACCCAGCGCGTCATAATCTATTAAATTGAGATGACAATGTGAATCGATTAACATAAGATTTCATAAAGTATGCGTTGGCTTGTCTGATTTTAGCATACCCGCCAGGTAAGTTTCTATTTTATTGCGAACTCGTTTACCCTCTTCTCCGGTGAATTGAACACCAACGCCCTGTGCTCGATTGCCCTGAGCACCTTGCGGCGTGATCCACACAACCTTGCAATTAACCGTAAAGCTTTCTTGCTCGTCTATTAACGTTAATAACATTGAGACCTCTTCACCCATTGAAAAGGTACGTTTGGTCGGAATAAACAAGCCGCCCTCTTTTAAGAATGGCATATAAGCCGTATATAAAACGTTTTTATCTCTAATACTAAGCGATAACACGTTTGCTGCTCCACAATGTAGGGTTTCTAAAAAAGTATAGAATCAAGCGCTGGCTCCTTCAAGCACCTTCAAGCAATAACGATTCCATTAATAATTGTATATTGGGCTGATTGGGCGAATTTAATTCTCGTTTGGCATCTAGAATCTTATCCAAAAATCGCCATAAGACCCTATTGTTCGAATCCGATTGCAGCAAAGTGTCTTTGAGTTCGGTCTCTACAATCATCCATAAACAATCTAAAACTTCTTTAGGATTATGTTTGGTCCATTGACTCGCAACAGAAATTGGATCATTTCTTTTGATTTTAAGCGCAGTTAAGTCTTCTGCCAACTGCGTTTGTAAGGCAGTATCAACATCCACTTTATTTGGTTGACGAAAGCGTACCCAATAACAACGGCTGCGTATGGTTGCGGCAATAAAGGTGGGTCTATCGCTCACTAAAATAAATAATGCATTGGGAGGTGATTCTTCGAGTGTTTTTAGCAATGCATTGGCTGCTGCAATATTTAAGCTATGTGCCGGTGATATAACAGCAACCTTTTTGCTTGCAATTTGAGGGGTGCTACTTGACCATTCGATAAGGGTACGAATTTGATCAATTTTAATCCATTGTGATTTTGCTTCAGGTATGATGAATTGGAAATCTGTATGCGTTTTAGCATCAAACAAATTGCCGCCGCGATCGCTCTTTTCACATAAAATTTTTCTGGCATATTGTAAGGCTAAAAGCTCTAAATTTTGTGTGTTAGAACCGCTCTCCCCGACTAATAATAGGGCACCGGTAGTTGGCCATTGTTTATAATCTGCGTTAAACATGGGATTTTTTAGGGAATACCTTTTGTATTGATATTAACGAGTCCTTTTCGATATTTTTCTACAGCAATATTATGAGCAGCAAGATTGTCGCTAAAAATATGTCCTTTACCGTCTGGTTTTGCCACAAAATAAAGTGCTTCGCCTGCTTTAGGATCTAAAGCCGCCTCTAATGCCCTGGTACTCGGTAAAGCAATCGGTGTTGGCGGTAACCCTGTTTTTAGATAAGTATTATAAGGATTTTGGTGACTTAACATGCTCTTTGTCACAGCACCTTGATACATAGCATCATGTCGTGTTTTATCAACCCCATAAATAACCGTTGGATCAGCTTGTAATGGCATGTTTTTTGCTAAACGCCTGGTGTAGACGCCCGCAATATCCCGATATTCATCGATCACGCTCGATTCTTTTTCAATAATAGAAGCTAAGATTAAAGCCTCATAGGGAGATTTTAAAATGCAATCTGGTTTTTTCGCATCCCATAATAAAATTAATTTTGCTTGTAAGTCACGATGCGCACGCTGTAATAAGGTAACATCTGTCGTCCCTGCTGGATAATAATAAGTTTCTGGAAAAAACTGGCCTTCAGGATGTTGTGCTACATAACCCAATGTTGCCATAATTTCGGCTGCATTTAGGCCTGTTAAAGAATGCTGAATTTTTGGAGAAGCTTCAATCTCTTGCATGAGGCGCTCAAAAGTCCAGCCTGGAACGATTGTTAAAGCATATTGAATGACTTTGCCATCACGCAGCTGGTTCATCAAATCAACAGGCGTGCTATCAGGTTTAATCAAGTACTCGCCCGCCTTTAATTGATGCCAACTACCCTGTGTATAGATTGCAAACAAAAATAGACCTGATGATTTTATAATATCTGCTTTTGCTAAATCATTTGCAATTTTGTAAACGGAAGTACCAATAGGGATTGTCAATACAGTGCCCTTAGAGGCAGCATGCACAGGCGTGTGCAAAAACGTGTAATATTGATAACCATAATAGAAAAATATAATAAAAATAATGATGGAAAAGGCAAAAAATTTAAAAAAACTTTTCATGTATCCTATATTTTTTTAAATACCAATGCACCGTTTGTGCCACCAAAACCAAATGAATTTGATAAAGCAAAATCGATTTTCATTTTTCTTGCAACGTTGGGTACATAATCCAGATCACACCCATCATCTGGGTTTTCGAGATTAATCGTAGGTGGCGCAACTTGATCGCGAAGTGCCAATACTGTAAAAACAGCTTCTACAGCGCCTGCAGCACCCAATAAATGACCTGTCATCGACTTGGTTGAACTGACGGCTACTTTTTTAGCAGCATCGCCTAACACTGCTTTTATCGCGAGTGTTTCTTCTTTATCACCTGCATGTGTCGAGGTTGCATGCGCATTAATATAATTTATCTGTTCTGGGTTTATCGCAGCATTCTGCAATGCATTTTGCATAGCAACAACTGCACCCATACCGCCTTCGGGTGGTCGTGTAATATGAAAAGCATCAGCACTCATGCCAAAACCAATGAATTCCGCCAAAATTACCGCACCCCGTTTTTTCGCATGTTCATATTCTTCCAAGACCAAAACACCTGCGCCATCGCCTAAAACAAATCCATCCCTGTCACGATCCCAGGGGCGGCTTGCCGCTTCTGGTGCATCATTTCTGGTAGACAAGGCGCGGGCAGCCGCAAAGCCACCAAGTCCTAAAGGTGTGCTTGCGCATTCCGCACCGCCTGCAAGCATGACGTCGGCATCACCGTGTGCAATAAACCGCGCGGCTAAACCGATACTGTGCGTACCCGTTGTACAAGCGGTTGCAACAGCAATATTAGGTCCTTTAAATCCATAGTTGATAGAAACATGCCCAGAAATCATGTTGATAATGGCGGCGGGAATAAAGAAAGGCGACATGCGTTTTGGCCCAGAATTTAATAACAAATGGTGATTTGCTTCGATAGTACCGAGACCACCAATACCCGAGCCGATCGAGACACCAACCCGATCTTTATTTAATCCTGCAAAACTCTCTAACCCAGCATTGCACACAGCTTCTACGGCTGCCGCAACGCCGTATTGTATAAAAGCATCACATTTTCTTGCCTCTTTAGCGGGCATAAATTGAGAAGCATCAAAATCTCGGATGGTACCGGCAAATCGTGTGCTAAATTCTGAGGCATCGAATGCATCAATTAAGCGAATACCGCTTTTGCCAGCCAAGAGTGTTTGCCAAGCAAGCTCAACTTGATTGCCGATGGGGGAAATGATCCCCATCCCGGTTACGACAACTCGACGTTTAGACACGAATACGGTCTCCCTTCATATTTATTTCGTTTCGATCACATTATGCGCATTGATATAATCAATGGCATCTTTTACAGTTAATAGTTTTTGAGCATCTTCGTCTGGGATTTCCGTATCAAACGCTTCTTCCAAAGCCATCACTAATTCTACCGTGTCAAGTGAATCGGCGCCCAGATCATCAATAAATAAAGCTTCAGGTACAACTCTTTCTTGTTCTACACCCAAATTTTCCGCGATAATACTCTTAACGCGATCTTCTATTTTGCTACTCATTTAAAACTCCTTAACGTTAAACTAACACATATACATCCCGCCGTTTACATGCAGTGTTTCTCCTGTAATGTATCCGGCTTGGGATGAAACCAAAAATGCAACAATATGGGCAATATCTTCCGGTTGCCCCATCCGATTTAGTGGAATTTGTTCAATCAGTTTTGCATGCTGTTCTTCTGTTAACATGCGTGTCATATCAGTATCAATAAAACCAGGTGCAACCACATTAACGGTAATATTTCTGGACCCCAGTTCTCGCGCTAATGATTTACTGAAACCAATCATACCTGCTTTAGAAGCCGCATAATTTGTTTGACCTGGGTTACCAGTTAATCCTACAACCGAACTAATATTCACGATGCGACCAAAACGTTGTTTAATCATGGTTCGAATGCAGGCATGAATTAAACGATAGGTCCCTGTTAAATTAGTATCAATCACTTTAGACCATTCATCGATGTTCATACGCAAAAAAAGATTATCTGAGGTGATACCCGCATTATTGACTAAAATATCTGGCATTTGCTCTTTTTCGGCTAATAATGCGACAGCGGATTCAATGCTGGCCGGTACACCAATATCAAGTGCGATGCCTTTGCCTTTAATGTTGGCTTCTTCTAAATAGCGTGTAATATTTTCGGCGCCCTGCTCTGTTGTAGAACTGCCGATAATGGTGAATGCAGGATCTTGTCCTAATCGCAAGGCAATTGCCTTGCCAATCCCGCGGCTAGCGCCTGTGACTAATGCAACCTGTTCGGTTACGGACATAATGCTTCTCCATTTGCTAAAGATAACGATAAGGACTCAACCGTTAATGCCGCATCAATGCGCTTATTAAGACCCGATAATACGGCGCCTGGACCGCATTCATAAATGGTGTTAACACCTTGTGAGACCATCGACTGGATAGTTTCTACCCAGCGTACGGGTTTATAGAGTTGCTCAACCAATATTTCGCGAATTTCATCGACAGATGAATGTACCGCCACATCGACGTTATGTATGACGGGGATACGGGGTAATTGAAATGCGACAGCGAACAGCGCTTTTCGAAGGTGAAGCGCCGCAGGTTTCATTAATACACAATGTGCCGGCACGCTCACTGGTAACAAGAGTGCTCGTTTTGCACCTTTGGCTTTAGCGTACTCGATCGCGCGTAAAACCGCCGCTTTATGGCCAGAGATAACAACTTGGCCAATGGTGTTGTCATTCGCGACTACAACGATTTCAGTATCAGTACTCGCCTCTTCACACACAGACTGAACCCGATCATTTTCTAGACTCAAAATAGCCGCCATAGCACCCTCGCCTTCTTTAACGGCTTCTTGCATCAGCTGGCCACGAAGGGCTACCAAAGAAACAGCATCACTTAGGGTGAGCGCCTCACTGCAAACAAGCGCAGTATACTCGCCTAGGCTATGCCCCGCTAAAAATGCGATGGACTCATGAGGTGTCTCTCCCCTTACCAATCGCCACAGTGCAACGCCAGCGGTTAATAAAGCGGGTTGTGTGTATTCGGTTTTGTTCAGTTTTTCGGCAGGACCCTGGGCACACAAGGCCCATAAATCGTAACCCAAAGCTGAGGATGCCTCCTTAAAGGTTTTTTGAATAATCGCGTGCTGCGAGGCGATGTTTTGTAACATGCCAACAGACTGGGAGCCTTGCCCCGGGAATACAAAGGCGGTTTTTTGCATGAGGCGATGGTATAGGGTTCTCTTTTCGGTGTCAACGGTAACTGTATATAGTACCAGTTATTTAGAGAGACTTGGACCGTCAATACCGAACCAGCGCACTCCCCCACGTTAATCCGCCGCCAAACGCCTCGAGCAGTAAATGCTGCCCACGTTTAATCTGGCCGCTTCGAATACCATAATCTAATGCTAGAGGCACAGAAGCCGCAGAGGTATTACCTTGGGTTGCGACTCTTAAAATGACTTTTTCCATGGGTAAACCCAGTCTTTCGGCAGTGGCTTGAATAATACGTACATTGGCTTGATGCGGTACTAGCCAATCTAAATCTTCAACTGATAATTGGTGTTCGGCAAGCATATTTGTGGCAATTTCACCTAATCGTCTAACCGCTTGTTTATATACGGCGCCACCTTCCATATAAATACAAGCCCCTTCTACATTATCCAAAGACAAGATATCTTTATGATGGCCATCAGCACTCATATGTGTGCCTAAAATACCGGGGGTTTCTGCGGCTTCTAATAGAACAGCAGCTGCTCCATCTCCAAATAAAACACAGGTTCTTCTATCTTGCCAATCTACGACGCGCGACATGGCCTCTGTGCCTATTAATAAAGGTCGTTTTGCCATACCAGAACGCACAAACTGATCCGCTATGCTCAAACCATACATAAAACCACTGCAAGCAGCGCTGATATCAAAGGCAGGACAATTCGGAATACACAAGGCTTCTTGAATTAAACAAGCGGTGGATGGAAAAAATTTATCGGGTGTACAGGTTGCAACCACAATCATATCGACATCTTTTGGCGAAACGCCTGCTGTTTCTAAAGCCTCTTTTGCAGCAAGTGCACCCATCAGGGTTGTTGTTTCACTATGAGAAGCAATATGCCTGCTTTCAATACCCGTTCTCTCAACTATCCATTCATGAGAGGTCTCAACAGTCTTAGAAAGTTCTGTATTAGAAAGCGTTGCTTCTGGTAAATAAGCACCCGTTGAAACGAATCGTGTGTAATTCATGTGGTTTGTGTATATCCGAGCTGAACAGCCAATTGTTTTTGAATTTTTTCAGGAATGTTTTTCTCGACTTCTAGCATCGCAACACGAATGGCCATACCAAAAGCTTTTTGTTCTGCATTGCCATGACTTTTAATCACAATACCTTTTAAGCCTAATAAGCTCGCACCGTTGTATTGACTGGGATCTAAACGTTTGCTTAATGCACGTAAAACAGGCGCAGCTATTAATCCTGCAAAACGACCGTAGATAGAACCCTTAAAAGCTTCTTTGGTCATTTTCAAAATCATTTTTGCTAAGCCTTCGCTGGCTTTTAGGGCAACATTCCCCACAAATCCATCACAAACCACAACATCTGCTGTGCCTTTGTAAATATCATCGCCTTCTACAAAACCAATATAATGAATGCCGCGTTGATTATGGATGAGTAATTCTGCGGCTTTTTTGACTTGTTCACTGCCTTTAATGGCCTCCGAACCCACATTGAGTAGTCCAACCGTTGGATTCTTATTGTTAGCAATGGCACGTGCTAAAACAGAACCCATCACAGCGAATTGAAACAAATCTTCGGGTAAACAATTGACATTTGCGCCTAGATCTAACATGTGCACATGGCCTTTCATGCTCGGCAAAGAATAAATAATGGCGGGCCTGTCGACGCCTGGCAGCATTTTTAGCACAAAACGGGCAGTTGCCATCAGTGCGCCTGTATTGCCAGCGCTAACGCAAGCTTCGGCAACGCCTTCTTTGACTAAGTTGATGGCAACGCGCATGGAAGAATCGCGTTTATGACGCAAGGCTTCGGCGGGGGAATCGCCCATGTTCACGACTTGAGAAGCTTCACGGATTTGTAAACGGGCATGTTCAAGACCACCACAAGCCTTCAGTTCTGTCTCTATGACCTGTCGATTGCCGACCAAAATTAATTGCAAATTTGGGTAGGTATTTAATGCCTCTACTGCTGCAGGCACAATCACGCGGGCGCCATGGTCGCCTCCCATTGCGTCCAATGCAATGCAGATTGAGGCCATGTTTTTATCCTGCCGCTGTTGTGTCAGTATGAAGTTCGTCTTCGTTGACAGACTTTTTAACGCGAGGAACCACTACTTGACGACCTTTGTAAAATCCCTTTGGTGAAATATGGTGCCGTTTATGGATTTCTCCAGATTCTGCATCTACAGATAATGCAGCAGCGGTTAATTTATCGTGTGATCGGCGCATGCCGCGCGTAGAAGGTGTTCGACGGCTTTTTTGAACGGCCATGGTATTCTTACCTCATATCGTATGGAAACTTAAAGAAATTGATAAGTCGCTGATCCTACTGGATCAGCGTACGGCGTGTCAATGTGTATCTTCAGTGAGTAGGTTATATTACTGTGTATTTTTAAATATATTTTCAAATTTTGTTGCTATTATATCCAATAAGTTCATTGTATTATTCGTTTAAATTGAATTCTTCTAAAGGTACGCATATTTTATGGCACATCCAGCACGGCGATTTATCCTACAGTGGACCAAACGCATTACGCCCTTGATTCAGCATTTGGCTTTTGTGCCCGAAGACAACGCGCCGATTCCCTTCAAGGCGGGGCAATTTATGACTTTGAACATTGAAGGTCCTAATAAAATCCTGCATCGCAGTTACAGTATCGCAAACGCACCAGGCGATAATACGATAGAGCTGGCTTGTGCCTATGTGGAAGGCGGCGTTGCAACTACCTTGTTATTTGGATTAAAACCCGGGGATATGGTTTCTGCCAGCGGTCCTTTTGGGCTTTTTACGCTGAAAGAAGAACGCCCAACACGTTATGTATTCATTGCCACGGGTACCGGTGTTGCGCCTTATCGCTCCATGTTAAAAGATATTCAAGAACGTTTTCAAAATTCACATCCAGAATTAAAAGTTGCATTGGTTTTAGGCGTTAGAAATCGCACAGAATTATTGTTTGGTGAAGAGTTTGCAGCCTTTGAAGCCGCACAGCCACAATTTAAGTTTTATGCTTGTTATAGTCAATCAGCGCCCGAAAATCCAAGATCTTTTGAACGTTCTGGGCGTGTACAAACCGTTTTTAATGAACTTGCCTTAAACCCACAAAATGATATTGTTTATTTGTGCGGCAATCCCAATATGATAGACGAAAATTTCGCGCTGCTTACAGAAATGGGCTTTGATAAAAAGTCGGTCCGTCGCGAAAAATATGCGTTTTCACATTAAGAAAACGCTTATCCAGCTTGTGGTTTTCTTGCAGCTGTGCGTTTCTCTTTTAAGGCATCGTATTTTTCCAGCGCTTCTTTGAGTTTTGGATCTGCATTTTGTTCTGCTGCTGCCTCTCTTAAAGCCTTTTCAACACTAGGCTTATTGATGACTGGCTCTATTTTATCTGGCTCATTTTGCAAGGCTAAAATTAATTGTGCCGTATGAAGCGCGCTGGGCGATGCATCAATGCCGCATTCTGTCTTTCCTAAAGCTTTTGCTGTAATTTTGTAATTTTTTACAAGCGTTTCGATGGGGGCGTTTTGGCTGGATGATACGGTAACTTCTGTTTCTTTTCGTACGATCTCAATTTTTCCTTGATCTTTTGCTGTGGTAATTGTCACTTTATTCTCTTCAGATGTGCTTACATTGTCATCTACTGCTTGTTTTTTCACTTCTGTTTTTATATTTTCCCACGCCTTATCTTCAATCTTTGCTTTCGTAGATACTGAGCTACTTTTAGAATCACCAACAGCTGCATTTGCAGGCTCTGAAAAAAGAAGAGGATTTGGATTATCTTGTGATGCTAAATTTGGATCATTTTGTTTTTCTTGAAGGGCTTCTTGCTGTTTAGCAAGTTCCGCCTTGCGAGCACGTCGTGCTTCTTTTGCTTTTGCTGCTTCAGCTTCCTTAGATCTTTCATCAGCTTCGGCCTGTTTAATCTGTTTTAGCTTTATTTTTTCTAATTTAGTAACTCTAGCCTGTTCCACAGCTTTAGCTTCAGCAACTTTGGCGGCTTCCTCAGCAGCAATAGCTTTTTTTTCTAGGATACTGTTAATTTCTGTTAATTTACTCAATAATGTATTACTATCACTATATGTAACTGCTAGATATGAAAAGGATTTTTTTGTCTCTTCATCTTCACCAATCTTTTTTTCTAGTGTAATACCTGATTCTTTTAATGTATCTTGTAATGTAGCATCCACCGCTTCTACATCCTGCGCGGAATTTTCCAAAGAGTCAAAGATAATATAAATAACAGACTGCTCTTGATTTATCTCCACCAATCTGATTTTGTCGGTTTTTTCTAATATAATTTTTTGCAGTGTGCTAGCAATAAATTCTTCATCTTGTGATTTGAGTTCTATTTTTTCTGGACCAGCTACAACTTTTGCAGCTTCAGGTTTTACCTCAACATTTTTATTGGCTTTTTCGCGAATCCTTTTTTCTATTTCCTCTATCTTTTTTTGCTGTTCACTTATTTGAGCTTTTAAACTTTGAACCGCTCTTTCTAGTTCTTTTTCTGGCTTCTCTTCCTCACCTATTTTTTTTGCCGAGCCTAATTCATCATTATTATCATCATCTTCAATTGCGACGCGACGACTCAGAATACTTAGAATCGCTGGATTTGTTTTATTGTCAAGAGCCGTCTTTAATCGCGCCAATTTGTCCATTTCTTTTTTTAATTCTGATCTTATTAGCTCATCTTCTCTGTTTCTAGTAAGAACGTTGAGTGGGTTATTTTTGATACTTTCTTCCAGATTTTCAGGAGTTTTTTTTGCAACCTCTTCTGATTGTTCAACAGCCTTTTTTGCTCCATTTTTTGCGTTAATCACACTAGACTCTATAACAGAAGAAATTTTTGCTTGTTGCTCTTTTATCTTGCTTATTTTTGCATTAATTATATCCCGAGCATCTGCAATTGTCTGTATGTCAAAAAAACCGGAATTATCATCTATATCCTGATTGCCGTTCTCTACTGCCATGGATAAACTTTTTAAACTTTCATCAAGCTCCTTTTCGAGTCTTGACAGGTGACTCTTTTCTTTATTAAATGTAAAATCCGAAATCTCTGGGTATTCCATTTTCTTTGCCATCATATTTTGATTGGCATCTTCAAGAAATTCTTTATTTTCATTCAAAAAATTCTTAACTTTATTTTGCATTTCTTCTTCTATTTTTAAATTCAAATATTTTTCTCGGGCATCTTTGCCTAATGCCTCATAATGGGATTGGTTAAGTAATATTGCATCCAAATTCATTAAGAGGAATTCCGCCTCTTCTTTTTTTTGATTAAAATTTTTGATTTGAGTTTCAAAATTATCTCTTTTCGCGCTAATCTCTTTCTTATTTTGTTCATTAGGATTCTTTATATAGTTATCTACCGCTGCATTTAAATTCTCTAAGCGCTCCTGTAATACTTTTTTTGCAACAGTGATCTCTTGAATTTTGACTAATACATTACGATGAAATTCCTGAGCTGATGGAGTTGTCGGCGAAAGGTTTTGTACAAAGAGAACCAGTTCATCATTAATAGATTTTACTTGTTCTTTTACTTTAGTCTTAAATTCTAATAGATCCTTCTCAGTGTATTTTAGATCATCTTGCACAAAATTAAACATAATGAAGTTCCTCAGGTGATTCTATATTTTAGTATAGTCAATTTTATAACTTTTTCTTATATGTTCATAAAATGATTGATTCTTCAAAAATAGATGTAAATACACCTATTAAAATTAAAAGCATTTTTTTAATAAATGTTATAAAGCGCTTACATAGTCTCAAGCCAATAGACCACCACGCTGACCACCAAGACGATTAGAACAACCGCTGCAATGCCATCTACGGCATCATCGGATAATCTAGAACGCATCAGGATTGTCTCTTAACTTGTTGATTCGCTGATATTTTGCTTCTTCAGCTTTTCTGGAAGCAGAGCTTGCTTCTGCTTTTTCGTCAAATGCTTGCAAAAATTCGTCTATTTCGCTGACGTAATTTTTGAATAAAGGTTTTTTTCGTAAAAATGTCATGTGATCCCTCGTCTGTTAGCCTATAACTGCTAACCCTCATCCGCCTTCTTAACAATACGGATTTTCTCCTGTAGTATGGTCTGTTACATCCCGAATTTCTACAATTTCAGGAAATTTTTCTTTCAGGGTTTTCTCGATACCGTCTTTTAGGGTAACACCTGCCATACCGCATCCGTGGCAACCGCCGCCAAATTGTAAAACGACAACCACCCCGCTTTGTTCATCAATCATTTCAACCAAACTCACCCTGCCCCCATGCCCCGCCAAATTAGGATTAATCTCCGTATCTATCACGAATTGAATGCGTTCTCTTAATGAACTCCCTGCCAATGGCTCTCGACCCTTCAAAAAAGGCGCTTTAACAGATAAGTGCCCTTCTAACGCATCTTCAATAAAATCAATCTGTGCATCCGTTAGCGAATCTTGAGAATTCGCATCTATAAATAATTTAAAAGACTCAAAGGGTAATACAAGATCACTTGAAATTTCTTCCCCTGGCGGGCAATAAGTTACTGATACATCGGCGTGAACCGTGCCGGGATTTGCTACAAATATACGAAGGTTCATGCCTGCAATTTCTTCTTTTTCTAACAAATTCGAAAAGTGCTTTTGAGCAGCTTCACTCACAATCATTGTATTCCCCTTGGCCTGATTTATCTGAGTCATTGTACCAAAAACCCCAATATTTAAAAAGCCGTTTTCAAAATTATGTGTAATATAAAAAAAGAGTACAACATGTAGTTGCAAATACCAAAAATCCCATATATGCTTTTATCTTGAAATCGTCTTCTTAAGGACTAGAAGGCTTAGAGTGAGAGCATAGGGAGGAATTGCGTGTGGCTAAATCATCCATAAAAGAACAACTTGAAGCCGTTCAACTCAAATTTAAGGAAGCTTCAGATACTTTGAAAAATTCTCCTTCGTCTCTTGCACCTTCGGACGCTGCTCCTGTGCAGTTTTCGTCTCATAGACCTTCTCCAACAAACGTTGCTGACCTTGTAATAGAAACCTCAAAAAGCGATGGGATTGCAGAACGCATGTTAGACTACATCTTAAAGATATATGGCAAAGAAGGACGAAATATTCTGTTAGAAACAGAAGAAAATTTATTGCCCCACTATATTGATGGCTATCTTTTAAAACAACAACTTAAACTTGTCGATAACAAGGATGGTAAATTTCATAAAATTCTTCAGCTTGTGCACGCAGCGGGTCAAGAATTTTTACCTGAAAATAAAATCAAACCGCATGAATGACGTGTACCGCAATACCCAAAATTTTAAAATCCATCTCCGATGT
>JBGAIG010000018.1:0-25555 GCA_044225595.1 Gammaproteobacteria bacterium | reverse complement strand
CAGTTTATGCTTGGTGACAATAGCGAGTGTGACCCACCCGATCCCATCTCGAACTCGGAAGTGAAACCGCTCAGCGCCGATGATAGTGTGGGGTTTCCCCATGTGAAAGTAGGACATCGCCAGGCGCCAACTTCTTAGGGCGGATACATTATCCGTC
Organism: Gammaproteobacteria bacterium; assembly: GCA_044225595.1. Lineage (GTDB taxonomy): Bacteria > Pseudomonadota > Gammaproteobacteria > UBA6186 > Azoamicaceae > CADEGZ01. The sequence continues at coordinate 25,398 of JBGAIG010000018.1, read as the reverse complement.
CCTATAGCCATATGAGAGAAAGTGTTCGTAGGGTGGATAAGGGTCCATTTAAAGCTGGTGTAGCTCAGTTGGTAGAGCAGCTGATTTGTAATCAGCCGGTCGCGGGTTCGAATCCAGTCACCAGCTCCATTTTTAAGTTCTCAGTATTCAACGAAATTTACTTTACAAAGTTTATAAGTTTATACTGAATTTGCAGCTGCTATCCCATAAGCATGACAAAAATTCTAAGAAAAATTTTGGATTTTGGTATATCCCATAAAACAATAACCCGACAATATGCAATATTTCCATCAGTGCTATAACTAGTAGGAGTATGCCTGTGATTTTAACTGTTGACTTTAGGTTATTTCGTGTTTTATAAATATAAATCGGAAAAAATAGAATAAAAAATGCTATTAGCCCTAGATTAAAGAAAAGCGACCTTTTATATTTATATTCATAATTATCATAATGCACCCACGCAAACATAAGGATTGAATAAATCAGCAAATAAGCGTAATGCACTTTGAGTATTGAATGAAATATTTCAATAAAAATTGTTTGAAAAAAAGCAAGGACGAGGGCTATAATTAATATCTGTTTTTTTCTAAGCTTGACATTGCTATTTGTCACGAATTTCTTGCTCTCCAATGTGTAAAGTTTAAAAATTTAAAATAAATAAGTAAAAATATATGAAGCTAGCGCTATTTGCAAGATTTGTGTGTAAAAGTTTGAATAAGATCTGATACCCCTTTAGTTACTCTACTAAAATCAAACCTTATTTAACATAAATCCTTATTGAATGGATAATGTCTCACAAAAGTAAATGACAAATTCGGCTGCTTTTCTCAATGCAATTAGCATATCGTGTTTTTATGGGACAGGATGTCAAGCAAACGGAGGCAAGGATGATTTGTATGTAACATCTTAATCGGGAGAAGAAGTATGGCTACATATCAAAACATATATGGTTACTTAAATGCAACTTTACATTATCCTACCATTGAAAAAACAGCGATTAAAATGAAAAATAATTCGGCTTCTTTAGGTTGGCTTTTTGAAATCAGTCCAGAAGAGATTGTCTATAAAGCATATTGGGATGCATATCTCGAAAGTCACTGTTATAAAGCAGCCCAATAGAGAGGAACTTTATATTTTTGAAGATTGGGTTCAGCATTGCCGTCATTACCACATAGTTATACTATCATCTGTCTAGGATGAAAGTTTATTATCTTAAAACTTTTTTGGCGCTTGCTGAAAATAATTGCGATGTTGTTGTTTATAAATCAATGGAGGCCTCGCATTTCTCAGTAGATGGTACGTGTTATAAAAGTGTATATGCTAGAAAACCTCTATTTTTAAGCAATCTGATTGATATACTAGTTATAGGTTCAAGGTATTTGTATCAGAGCAAAAATAGGAGGTATGTGTCATGGACATCAAAGGCATTTTCGCATGGCTTACAATGACTTTAATCATTGTAGGTGCCCTAAACTGGGGATTAATTGGTGCTTTTCACGTTAATGCTGTTGCCATGTTATTTGGTGAAGCAAGCGTTATGACGCGTATTATTTATATGCTGGTCGGACTTGCCGGGCTATATAAAATTTTACTGATGGCTGCTAAAAAGTAGTGATTGCATGGAATGTGATTAAGTACGAATGTTGAACGTGCATACGTGCGTCTTATCCGTTATTTAACGGATATCTTTTTTACGACATTCCCCTACGATAGAAGTGTAAGTGCACACTGCTTTTTGGGGGTATTCATGAAACTGAAATGCAAAAAAACGGTAAAAAGGCACTCCCACCGTGGCGAAGAAAATTATACTACTTTGGTAACCAAAGGAAAAGAATATGTTGTTTTAGGTATCAGTTTTAGTATAAAAAATCGTTATGTGTGTTTGGAAGCAAATGATGAATCTCCCGCTTTATTAGATATTCGACAATTTGAAGTTGTTTCGACTTATGTACCCTCCCGATGGACAGTTCGATATATCCGAGACAGTGATCACTTAAGTTTTTTTCCGCAAAGTTGGATCGAATCGGAATTTTTTTGGCGAGATCTTTTTATATCGCGGCGAGTCGAGATTTTTAGACTGTACCGTTCGGAACGAGATTTAATATTTCGGGAGGAACCACACTAACTTTTTCGAGGAGTGGGCGGTTGGGCATCCTGCCCTTGCCGCGCCTCCTTGCAACAGCCAAATTCCATTGTACCTATGAAGTCCATTTGCATTAGTGTATCGTTGGCGTTATTGAAAACAAATACGTGATTGACTTGAAATTTTGTAAGCATTTAACTATGATGATTTTTTATAGGTTGGTGAACTTTATTACCTAAATTGTATAGATGACTTATATTTTTTAAAATCGTGGAAAGTGTTTTTAATAGGGTAGTAGCTTAAGTGAACCGATAATATTGAAAAGAAAATAAATGCGATAAAAAAGATAAAAGCTTTTATTTTAAGTTGTCTGATGATATGCGGCTCTGAAACCGCAGAAATAATATAGTGTTCATTTCGAGCCAACCCCTCTTTCGATAATAAATTGCAACGAGAAAAAGGATTGTGTTTAAGATAATCTTTTAATAAGGTAGCATTTTCTATCAGTTGATTTTCAGAAGATAATGTATAGAACATGCCAGAAGCATAAATTGGAACATCGAACTCCAAACGATATTCCGTATAGCGGTAAGAACCAAAGCTGTCCCAAAAAAGCCACCGTAAAAAGGAAGTGGTTGGTGGGTTGGGGATACGTGTATGACCTCGCCACACATTGCATTGTGTGGCCATTATTTCAGCATCTCCGGGTTGAATAATACACTGTCCTGTGCCATCGTCCAATAAAAAAGCCTCTTTAGAGATCCCCTGGTCGAGTAGGTTCCAACTTGCTTGCGTTTGTGTGGCAGTGTTAATGGTTTCAAATACTTCAATCGTATATCGATACCAAGCGCAAGGTTTTTGTGTCAGTTTACCTATCGTCGATGGCGTTGTTAAGGGTTTTGCTACGCCTGTTAATTCTACATAACCTTGTGCGGCAGAGCGAATTTTAGAGGTTGGGGAATCTTCGATGTTTCTCGCGGTTTTCAGAAAATAGATCGCATAATAAAAACAAATGAGCGCAAAAAAAATAGGCAAACAGAAAAAAAGAAGGGTTAATATCGTGTCGAAGTTCATTCGCTTTTAAATTGTTTTGCTATACCAACATCTTGTATTTCAGCTTCGTTAAAGTTTAATAATTCGAATGTATTAAAGTGAAAAGCCCGTGCTACTAATAAGTCTGGAAATTGTTGAATACGGGTATTGTTACGATTAACGCTGTCATTATAAAATTCTCGTCTGTCAGCAATGCTGGATTCTAATTCGCTGATCCGTTGTTGTAATTGTTGGAAAGATGCGTTTGTTTTAAGGTTTGGATAATTCTCTGCTAAAGCAAACAATTGCCTTAAACCATTTGTTAACGAATTTTCGGCTTGTCCGAGCGCAATCAGATCTCTGGTCTCGCTGGCAGAGACAGCGGTTTTTCTTGCGATAACAATTTTTTCTAAAGTGTCTTTTTCATACATCATGTATTCTTTGCAGGTATCAATTAATTTAGGTAATTCGCTATAGCGCTGTTTTAAAAGAATGTTGATATTAGACCAGTTTTTAGAAGCGCTGTTTTTAAGAGAGATAAGATTGTTATAAATAACGATTAGGTAAATGCCTAGAGAAAATAGACAAGCAATAAGCAGAACAAGTACTAACATAGTTGGTTCCTTGACTTTTTTGGAGCCAGTATCAAGCTTGCTTGATAATCATTTAACAAGCCTAAGCTATAGTTTATGCCGGGATTGCGCTTTTGTCACGATTCACATTATGATCCTCAGTTTGGAGTGGAATGAGAAGAATATGCAAATAGATGCCGCAACAGGCATGTTGTCTGAGGTACGATATGTGCCTTCACCGAATTACAATGAACGTCCAGCGGATACAGTCATCGATTTGCTGGTGATTCATAATATTAGTTTGCCGCCAGGCGAATTTGGTGGGTTGCATATTGATGCTTTTTTTACAAATGTTTTAGATCCATTACTGCACCCTTATTTTGCAGAGATCGCGCACTTGACCGTATCGAGCCATTGTTTGATTCGACGTGATGGCGAGATTATTCAATATGTGCCCTTTAATAAGCGTGCCTGGCATTCGGGAGATTCTTCTTTTGACGGGCGTGAAAATTGTAATGACTTTTCAATTGGCGTTGAATTAGAGGGAACAGATGAAATACCCTATACGCCAATCCAATATACCGTTTTAGTAGAGTTAATTGCTTTGTTAAAAAAGAGATATCCAGCAATAACGGATAATCGGATTGTAGGGCATAGTACAATTGCGCCAACACGAAAAACAGATCCGGGTTCGGTTTTTGATTGGAATTTGCTGGCAGAACTCAGCATGAAAACAGGATACAGTGAGAAAAATGATGCATGATGATCATATTAACGATATCGATAGTATAGAAACACAAGAATGGCTAGATGCTTTAGCCTCTGTCTTGACGGCAGAAGGGAAAGAACGCACAGAATTTTTATTAAAAACCCTTTCAGCAAAAGCGCTTGCGATGGGATGTTCGGTTGCCGAAGGATTTCAGTCACCTTACATTAACACGATCCCAACTGATCAAGAAACGAAAATGCCAGGTGATGTTGCGATAGAGCGGCGTATTCGTGCTTTAATTCGTTGGAATGCGGCTGCAATGGTTGTACGTGCTGGAAAATTGGATTTCGATTTAGGTGGACATATTGGCACTTTTGCGTCTTCAGCAACGTTATATGATGTTGGATTTAACCATTTTTGGCGTGCATCAAATACAAATCAAAATGGTGATTTGCTTTATATACAAGGACATTCCTCTCCGGGCATCTATGCGCGTTCTTATTTGGAAGGCGTGTTGTCGGAATCACAAATCAGCCATTTTAGACAAGAAGTAGATGGTAAGGGTGTGTCTTCTTACCCGCATCCTTGGTTAATGCCGGACTATTGGCAGTTTCCAACGGTTTCGATGGGGTTAGGACCCATACAGGCTATTTTCCAAGCGCGATTTATGCGGTATTTAGAAGCCAGAGGCTTAGAAAAGAGCGCTGATCGTAAAGTATGGTGTTTTTGTGGCGATGGAGAAATGGATGAACCAGAATCGCTTGGTTCGATAGGATTAGCTGCGCGTGAAAAATTAGATAATTTGATTTTTGTCGTGAACTGTAATTTGCAGCGTTTAGATGGGCCAGTCCGCGGTAATGGAAAGATTATTCAAGAATTAGAATCCACGTTTAAAGGTGCGGGTTGGAATGTCATTAAAGTCATTTGGGGCGGCTTGTGGGATCCTTTATTAGCTAAAGATAAAAGTGGCTTGCTTTTAAAGCGTATGGAAGAAGTCGTAGATGGCGAATACCAAAACTATAAAGCTCATGGTGGCGCGTATACTCGAGAAAACTTCTTCGGCAAATATCCAGAGCTAAAAGCACTGGTTGCTGACATGAGTGATGATGATATTTGGCGCTTAAACCGCGGTGGACATGATGTGCAAAAAGTTTATGCGGCCTATAAAGCAGCGTCTGAGTGCGTTGGAAAGCCAACCGTTATTTTAGCAAAAACAGTTAAAGGTTATGGCTTAGGTGATGCAGGTGAAGCACTGAATATTGCACATAATGCGAAGAAGATGACATTAGAACAATTAAAGCAATTTAGAGATCGTTTTGATATTCCAATAGCCGATGATCAAATAGCAGAAGTGCCATTTTACAAACCCAGTGTAGATAGCCCATTGATCAAATATCTCTTGGAACGGCGAGAAGCTTTAGGGGGATTTTTACCACACCGTCGTAGAGAAGCCGATGAGACTTTGGAGATTCCGCCATTGTCTATTTTCGATGCTTTATTAAAGGGTACTGGTGAGCGAAAAATTTCAACAACAATGGCTTTTGTTCGATTATTAACGGCACTATGCAAAGATAAAGTGGTGGGGCAGCGCATTGTACCCATCGTGCCAGATGAAGCACGTACTTTTGGTATGGAAGGTTTGTTTCGCCAATTAGGCATTTATTCTTCTGTAGGACAGCTCTATGAACCGGTCGATTCAGATCAGGTAATGTTTTATAAAGAGTCTAAAGATGGTCAAATTCTAGAAGAAGGGCTTAACGAAGCCGGATCTTTTTGTTCTTGGTTGGCAGCAGCAACGGCGTATAGTGTACACAACAAAATTATGCTGCCTTTTTATATTTTTTATTCGATGTTTGGTTTTCAACGTATTGGTGACTTAGCGTGGGCAGCAGGGGATTCACGCGCACGCGGATTTTTAATGGGCGCTACATCAGGACGCACCACTTTAAATGGTGAAGGGTTGCAGCATGAAGATGGGCATAGTCATATGATGGCGAACACCATTCCAAATTGTATTTCCTATGACCCAACTTTTTCATATGAATTGGCTGTGATTATTCATGATGGCTTGCGGCGTATGGTAACGCTGAAAGAAAGCATTTTTTATTATATCACGGTGATGAACGAAAATTACGAACATCCAGATATGCCAGAAGGTGTTGAAACGGGTATTTTAAAAGGGCTTTATCGTTTTAAAAAATCAGAAAACCGGCGTCTAGCAAATTGCGTGTTCAGCTTTTAGGTTCGGGTACTATTTTAAGGGAAGTGATTGAAGCCGCAAAATTGTTAGAAAATGATTTTGCAGTGGCTGCAGATATTTGGAGTGTACCAAGTTTTAATCTGTTAGGGCGGGATGGCTTAGAAGTTGAGCATTGGAATCGGTTGCATCCTTTGGATAAACCGCGCGTGGCTTATATAACCAGTTGTTTGCAAGAGACTAAGGGTCCTGTGATTGCGGCAACCGACTACGTCAAACAATATGCAGAACAAGTACGCGCATTTGTGCCGCGCACTTATGTTGTACTCGGTACAGATGGGTTTGGGCGAAGCGATTCTCGGCAAAAATTGCGTCAATTCTTTGAAGTCGATCGTTATTATGTGCTCGTTTCCGCTTTAAAAGCGTTGGCGGATGAAGGCCTTGTTGCAAAAGAGTTGGTTGTAAAAGCGATACAGAAATACCAAATTAATCCAGATAAACCAAATCCTGTGTCGGTCTAAAATGAAAGGTAAAAATATATGCTAAAAGAAATTTTAGTCCCAGATATCGGTTCTTATTCGAATGTTGATATTATTGAAATATCGGTTGCGCCGGGTGACGTCATTAAAGCAGAAGCTACATTAATGACCTTGGAAACAGAAAAAGCAACTTTAGAAGTACCAGCACCCTTTAGTGGTACTGTAAAAACCGTGCATGTCAAAGTGGGCGATAAAGTTTCGGAAGGTAGTTTGATTGTAACGGTGGAAATGGCAGGGGAAGATATCCCCTCTAACCCCGACATCCCCCCTAACCCCCCTATGAAGGGGGGGATGACAAAGGAAGGAATAACAACGGCAGAACCTACAAACGAGGATACATCTGTAGGGGTGGAACAGGGTATCCGTCCGGTACACGCCGGCCCAGGCGTGAGACGTTTTGCCAGAGAATTAGGCGCAGATTTGTCGCGCATCAATGGTTCTGGTCCTAAAAATCGTATTTTAAAATCAGATGTGCAAGCATACGTTAAAAATATGTTATCTCAAGTGCAATCTGGCAGTTTTGGTACGAGTGGCAATGTTGGTGGCGTGTCTGTTGCTCCCTGGCCACAAGTTGATTTTGCGAAGTTTGGTGAAATTTCCAAAGAACCACTGTCACGGATTAAAAAATTATCAGGTTCTTTTTTGCATCGGAATTGGGTGATGGTGCCGCATATTACTCAATTTGATGAAGCAGATATTACGGAATTAGAACAATTTCGCAAATCGCAACAATCATTGGCGGAAGCACAAGGTGTTAAATTAACGCCTTTAGTGTTTATGATGAAAGCCATTGTTGCGGCATTAAAAGAATTTCCTTGGTTTAATGCCTCTTTGGATGCTAATGGTGCTGAGCTGATCTTGAAAAAATATTTTCATATCGGTGTTGCTGTTGATACGCCGAATGGTTTAGTGGTACCTGTGGTGCGTGACGTTGATCAAAAAGGTCTGTTTCAATTGGCCAAAGAATTGGGTGAAATTAGCAAAAAAGCGCGAGATGGCGGATTAAGTGCGCAAGAGATGCAAGGCAGTTCTTTTACAATTTCCAGTTTGGGTGGGATTGGGGGTACAGCATTTACACCGATTATTAATGTGCCGGATGTCGCTATTTTGGGTGTTTCAAAATCGCAAATAAAACCTGTCTATGAATCAGGTGAGTTTAAACCACGTCTCTTATTACCCTTGTCATTATCATATGATCATCGTGTCATTGACGGGGCCTTAGGGGCACGTTTTATCACCTTTTTAGTTAAGCAATTATCGGATATTCGGCGGCTGCTATTATAAGGAGACAAGAGATGTCTATCATGGATGCAAATCAAAAAGTCGATGTTGTGGTTTTGGGTTCCGGTCCCGGCGGTTATACTGCGGCGTTTCGTGCAGCCGATCTTGGAAAAAAAGTGGTATTAATTGAACGTGAAGAAATGGGCGGGGTTTGTTTAAATGTAGGGTGTATTCCTTCTAAAGCATTATTACATGCAGCGAAAGTTATTGCAGAAACAGCAGAATTGAAAGAGCACGGTATTTCTTTTGGGCAACCTGTGATTGATTTAAATGCGTTAAGAGCGTGGAAAGACAGTGTTGTCAGTCGATTAACCACCGGACTAAAAGGTTTAGCTAAGCAACGTAAAGTGACTATTATTCGTGGTGCAGGTCATTTTCTTTCTGCAAACGAAATACAAGTTAAAAGTAGTGAAGGTGATCAGATTGTTTCATTTGAAAATGCCATTGTCGCCGTTGGGTCACGCCCTGTGCAATTGTCTTTTTTGCCGGATGATCCACGTATTATCGATTCAACAGGTGCATTGGCTTTAAAAGAAATTCCCAAACGTTTGTTAGTGATAGGTGGTGGGATTATTGGCATGGAAATGGCGACGGTTTATCATGCTTTGGGTTCTAAAATTACCGTTGTAGAGCTCATGGATGGTTTATTAGGCAATGTTGATAAAGATATGGCAGCGCCTTTATATAAACGTAGTCAAAAGCAGTATGAGCATATTTTATTAGGCACTAAGGTGACAAAAGTAGATGCAAAACAGGAAGGTTTATTTGTGACTTTTGAAGGTAAAAATGCGCCCACAACACCCGAGCGGTTTGATGTTATTTTGTGTGCTGTGGGTCGCGTACCTAATGGTGGGAATATCGGCGCTGAAAAAGCGGGTATTCGTGTTGATGAACGTGGTTTTATTCCGGTAGATAAACAACAAAGAACTAATATTGCGCATATTTTTGCGATTGGTGATGTTGTCGGCAATCCCATGTTGGCACATAAAGCCATTCCAGAAGGGCGAGTGGCTGCTGAAGTGATTGCAGGAAAGAAACGCTTTTTTGAACCCAATTGTATTCCTTCAGTCGCATATACTGATCCCGAGGTTGCGTGGGTGGGACTAACCGAAACAGAAGCAAAAGCCAAAAATATTGCTTATGAGAAAGGTGTTTTTCCTTGGGTAGCGAGTGGTCGCTCTTTAAGTTTAGGACGGGATGAGGGCCTCACAAAGTTGTTATTCGATAAAGAAACACATCGCATTATTGGTGCAGGTATTACAGGCCCAAATGCGGGCGATTTGATTGCAGAAATAACACTTGCGATTGAGATGGGTTGTGACGCGGAAGATGTTGCATTGACTATTCATCCGCACCCCACATTGTCTGAAACGATTTGTCAATCTGCAGAAGCCTTTGAAGGCACGATTACAGATCTTTATTTACCAAAAAAAGAATAAAACTATAATGCTTCTTGTAATAAAGCTTCTTTTACGGGGATTAAGCAAACAAACTTTGCGCCCGTTGTGTTTTTAGTATCATAATAAATTTCACCTTGCAGATCGGTTACAAATTGTTTTACATTTGACAACCCTAGGCCTGAGCCTTTATAAATTCCTTTATAAGAAGGTGTAAAACGTTGAAAAGGCACAAATAGGTCATGTTGATTTTCTGGTGCAATGCCAGCCCCTGTGTCTTTTATTTCAATTTGAATAATCATGTTTTGATCATTTTTTTTGATAAGATTTATATAGACATCAACTCGTCCTTGTTGTGTAAACTTTAATGCATTGCCTAATAATTCAAGAATAATTCGATAAATTCGAACAGGATCCCCTGTCAGATAGGGTGAATTATTATTATCAAAATGAAATTTTAATGCCAATTGTTTTTCATGTGCTTTTGGTTGGTAAAGATCGTTTAAATTTTGCAGGATATCTTTTAAGTTGAACCGTCGATGTACTAAAGGTATTTCGCCAGAAGAAATGTGGATAGATTCTAAAACTTCGTTCAAAAAATTAAGTAACTCTTTGCTAGATTTAGCTAATTTAATAGTATAATCTTTTATTTTATCAGGATCGCTTTCATTGGAGAGCAATTCTGAAAAACCAACGATGCCACTTAGCGGCGTACGAATATCATGTCGCATGTTTTCTAAAAATGCGGTTTTTGCATGATTGGCGAGTTCAGCAGCTTCTTTAGCGACTTTCAGCTCTACTTCTACTTTTTTACGTTCAGTGATGTCAATAGAGATGCCAACCATTCCGACTACAAAACCAGCGTCATCAAACAATGGGACGCGGCTGCTTAAAAAATAAATCATTCTCCCGTCACTGTGCGGGATAGGCGGTTCTTCTATATTTAATTTTGCCGTTCCTGTGCGCATAACTTCAAGTGAGTCTGTTTTAAAAGATTGCGTTGTTTCAAGAGACCATTTGCCGATTGCACCCATTTCTTCAAATGTGATTCCTTTAATTTCTTCTAAAGATTTTAAACCAAACATCGCTAAAACATTGCTATTACAACCAAGCAGTCTCGCATTTTTGTCTAACCAATAAACATTGCCTGGCATACAGCCAATAATACTTTCATAATAATTGACGATTTGCTCAATAATTTTTTCAATAGATAAGTTTTCTTCTGATTTCGAAATATTTTTATATTTTTCCAGTATGATACTGGTAACTTTAGCTAAACTTGCGGGCTCCGTGTTACCACACTTTTTCATTTATATTAAACTCTTACCCTTGTGTGTTGCGGAGCCAATAATGTTTGTAAGTTAGCCGTGTTTGAGGTTGAAAAATGGTTAACATTGTTAACATTTGCGCGGGCTGCATCTAGAATGTTCGCCTTATTGATTAATTTGCTTAAAGTCTTGTGACCATGGACAAAATAAAATAACAAGCCTTTGCTAGTATTATCATAAGTAATTAATGTATCTACAGTAGTCATATTAACGACAATAGGATATTTATTGTCTAATTGCTTATTTAATTCCGCAAAACTCACTTGAATTTGTTTTTCAGAAGCCGGTAATAGCGAACAAGTTTCATAATTTTTTTTACCATTACAAGCAAGCGCAATCATCGTAGCGTTTGCTAGCTTGAAGAGCTGCTCTAAGTTATCAAGTTTAGTTTTTTGAATTCTGGCTAAATTTTTCCATGCTTCCTGGTGATCTGCACGGTAAGTATTCGTTGTTAATTGAGATAAACAATGTTGGACAAGCTTTTCTTGTTTTTCTTTTTGTAATTTTGTATCTAGCTCAGGTTCAAGTTCTGTTTCTGTATATGGTAAATTTAACTTATCAAAAATAAATTTAGCATAATCTGTTACATTTTCTGGCAATTTACCAAAAATATTTTCGAATGGGGATTCTATTTTAACTAAAATATCATTCGCTTCGCAAATCTTACGGATTTGCTCTTTGTGCTGGGATTTTCTCTGAAAAATTACTTGAAAGAGTGAATTTAGTGCAGGAAGTGTTATCCTGCCTCGAACAAATAGCTCTACGCCAAATAATATATAGTCATAATAAGGCAAATGGTAATACAGTTGTATTTTTTCATTCTTTTTACCAAATTTTTTCATAAGCAACGTTTGCTTTTCAAATTCTGAAAAAAGCATGTGCTCATAAGGACCAAATTCTTGGTTGAAATCGATAGCGACTATTTTTTGCGTAGGATAAAATTTAATATCGTGTTTAATGAGAGGAAAAATACAACCGTTATCGTCTTGGCCTTTTAATGATGAACCAAAAATGCACCCAGCAACAACAAATTGGCTAAATCCTGAAAATTCAAAATTATCTTTATTTGATGAAAGCCATGGATAAATATAAAAGCCAAATTGCTTTTCTTCCCCATTCCCTAAGAACACAGGTAAAAAGACTTCGTCTCGACGTTTTGTGTTATAAATGAAGGGTCGTTGATTCTCAGCAGAATAAGATGGTTGCCCAGAGAATGTGTCTAACTGATTCAAAAGTTGAATTTGCTTTTTAGGCATTGGTGTGTGAGTATCTCCAAAGACAAGTTCTCTGGTGCTTAATTTGAAAGACATACTGTTGGGCAGAGAATCCGATGAAAGTGTGCTTACAACAGGCTTGACTGCTACAATGCCTCTTTGGAACAACCCCGGGTGTACTTGTAAGTCAGCAAATTGCGCCCATTTCTCAGTAGTAACTTGCTCGTTTGACGCTTTACTTTCCAAGCCTCCTGCGTCTTGCTTGTATAGAGGGTCCAAACGAGGCGAGCTGCTTGGCTTTAGGAGTGGAGTGGTCGGTGTAGCAGAAGGACTGCTTTGTTCTGTTTGAACTAGATGAACGATTGGATTTGAGGGTGGAGGTAGTGTAGCAAGAGCCGTTTTAGGAGGTAACGCTTTTTTCCGTTGTACGAATAACAAAGAGCCAGGCACCCAGAGATGACCTCTTTTTTTTGAAGTTATTAGTAGATATCGTTTTTTTTGCACAACTTTCTCCCCTCACTGATACCCATTATGCTGAGCTATCTAGATGCCATTAGGATACCTGAAAGACTAATAAGTTATGCAAACACCATATGTTACATGCCAGGACAAAAGCTTGACTGCGTAATAAACGGTTGGGGTATAATTGAGGCACAATTTAGTCAAAGTTAGATATGGAACTGTATGAAAGAACAGCCAGGGGTTACCGTTCAGACCTTTACAAGTCTATCCAAAAAGCAGATCGCGCGCGTTAAGCAATTTGTAGCGCAATGCAAAAAAACGGATGGCTATTTGTCTGTTTTTTATTGGAGTAGTATTCAAGATAGAAAAAACCCCGGTACGAACGAAATCCTTTGTTATGCAGAGGACGAAAAACTCGTTGCCTATGCGGCTTTGTATCATTTTGAAGCACATGAAATAGAAATTACCTTAATGATTGATCCCGCTTATCGAAATACAGGATTTTATAGCTTCCTTTGGGAGCAAATAAAACAAGCGATATCACAGTGTCCTATTTTGATTACGCGGGTTGTTTTTACATTAAATCAGGCCTCTGCTTTTAAAGAATTCTTGCAGGGGCTTGGCGCGTGTGTTTTTGATTCTACCTATAAATTAGGGATAACCGCCAAGCAATTTGCAAAAATTAAACCACTTGCAGATGCTGACTTAACTTTTCGAAAAGCAGTACGTGCAGATATTCCGGCATTGTTTGAATTAGAAGCGAATCAATTCGAGGTATCAGAAGTAGACTATAAACGTTATTTGTTGCAAATGGCGGAAGATCCTCAGAAAGAAATTATTGTGGCGATTTTGAATAAAAAAATTATTGCTAAAGTACATGTGCATCTTTCAAAGCAAACAGCGTATTTGTATGATTTAGATGTTGATATGATCGAACAAGGTAAAGGGTATGGCAGTGTCTTAGTTTATCACGCGCTAGCATTTTTGTTTGGTCGATTATTTAGAAAAGTGCTTGTGGATGCAACAGATGAATCGCATTTAAGCTGGTATGAAAGTTTTAATTTTAAACGCATCTCGACCCTGGAACATTGGAAAATGCCTGCGCAGTTAAGTCCTATGAAAGAACGAGAAAAGCAATTAGATGCGATATTGTTGAATTTCCATTCTCAGCCCGTACAAGATCAACTCTCACTCTTCTCTTATAAACATTAAGCGGTTTTTATGAATATAAATTTAGGCGTATCACAGGATCTGTCTGCCATTATTCCATTTGTAGGCTATTTAGTCTTGGTGATGTTGGTAGGCGTTGCGGCTTTTGTTGCCACACGTAATCTATCCGATTATGTATTAGGTGGCCGGCGTTTAGGTGGTGCAGTTGCGGCATTAAGCGCAGGTGCTTCTGATATGAGCTCTTGGTTGTTAATGGGCTTACCAGGTGTTGTATATGCAGCAGGATTGCGTCAGATCTGGGTGTCGATTGGATTAACGATTGGCGCTTATCTTTCGTGGCGCTTAATTGCAAAGCGGTTGCGAATCTATTCTGAAGTAGCAAATGATTCATTAACATTACCGGCGTATTTAGATAATCGTTTTAGGGATACTTCTAAAAGTATTCGCATTGTTGCGGCATTAGCAATTTTAATATTTTTTACCTTTTATGTGGCCGCAGGCTTATGTGCAGGCGGCATATTGTTAAGTAGAACTTTTGGTTTATCGTATACGCAAGCATTGTGGTTGGGTACAGCAATTATCATGCTCTATACCACGGTTGGCGGTTTTTTGGCCGTGAGTTGGACAGATTTTTTTCAAGGCAATTTAATGTTAATCTGTTTACTTTTTGTGCCCTTATATGCGATAGAAAGTATTGGTGGCTGGCATGTTGGGATTGATAAAATATTAGCCGTTAAGCCCGATTACTTAAGTTTAACCACAGGACTATCATTTTGGAAAATGCTTAGCCTAGCTTCCTGGGGGCTTGGGTATTTTGGCATGCCGCACATTTTGGTGCGCTTTATGTCGGTCAGTTCAATTAAAGAAATTTCGTTGGCTCGCCGCGTTTGTATCTCATGGATGGCATTATCTTTGATAGGCGCAGTGTTAGTGGGGGTTGTCGGCGCCATTCATTTTTGCGATTGTCCTTTAGGTAATAAAGAAACAGTCTTTATGGAATTATCCGAGCGCATATTTTCACCTTGGATGATGGGCATTATTTTAGCAGCTATTCTTTCTTCTAGCATGTGTGCCATTGATTCACAAATGTTAGCGGCAACGCGAATTAATGTGGGTAGGGCGCGTGACTGTTATATTGATTGCGGGCTTTGCCATTTATCTCGCCAGGCAGCCAACGCAGAGTATTATGGATTTAGTTGAATTTGCGTGGGCAGGATTAGGCGCTACTTTTAGTGCTGCTGTTGTATTGTCGTTATATTGGAAACGAACAACGCGCAATGGTATTGTTGCGGGCATCGTTATTGGCAGCGCGACGGCGATTATTTGGCGATACTTAGGATTAAGTGGGATGATGAACGAAATTTTACCGGGTGTTATTTTATCTGCGCTTGCAATTTATGTAACGAGTTTATTTGATCAGAAACCCCAGGCCGAAATTAGTCAAGAATTCGAGTCAGTGCTGCAGGCGATAGTCGAAGATGCTACTTGATTTTATAGAAGAACTGGATAATTTTATAAAAACGAGCCAATTCTATATTTTACCATGGCTTTATGGTTTTGCCGGTTTGTGGGGCTTTAATATTTTAAATTGGATATTGGGGTCGCCGTTCAATGCGTTTGGCATTCATCCCAGGCGCTTTTTTGGGTTACTTGGTATCTTTTTTTCACCCTTTTTACACAAAAATTTTAGTCACTTGTTTTTTAATAGCATTCCATTATTTGCATTAGGGTTAGCAATTTTAGCTAAAGGGCTCTTTACTTTTTTAAAGATAACCAGTGTGGTAGTTGTTTTGGGTGGTTTTGGCGTATGGTTATTTGCACGTCGTGCAGTGCATATTGGTGCTAGCGGCGTAGTATCAGGTTATTTTGGTTATATTTTAACAACGGCATACTTTGAGTCTAGTTTTACAGCATGGCTTTTAGCGATTGTTGTTATCTATTATTTTGGTTCTATTTTTTTAGGCATTTTTCCTCAAGAAGAAAAAGTGTCTTGGGAGAGCCATTTTTTTGGTTTTATAGCAGGCATTGCAAGCGCGTTGCCTTTCATTTCCCTGCCCATTTTGAATCATTTTAATTGAGGGCTTGTAATTCTGGACTTTCAGGAAAATTAGTCTGTAGTGTTTTTAAGGCATCATCTGCGAGCTGCTGCATACCGAGTTGTCTATAACATTGGACCATCGTGGCTAGTGCTTCTGGTATGACAGCAGTTTTTTCAAAATGTTTGATAATATAATTGGCACGGTTAACCGCAGATAAATAAGCCCCGCGTTTTATATAATACCGTACAACACTTAATTCGTGGAGGGCTAATTGGTTTCTTAAAAAGATCATTCGTTGGCGTGCCTCAGGCGCGTACTGACTGTTGGGAAACCGATCCAATAATTCTTTAAACGTGTCAAAAGATTCTATGGCAGCTGAAGGATCACGTGTGCTTTTATCAAGCGGTAAGTAACGGAATGTAAACGAATAGTTTTGATCAAAGGTCACTAGTCCTTTTAGATAATAAGCATAATCCACTTGTGGATGACGGGGATTCATACGAATAAAACGGTCGGCGGCAGAAATGGCTAAGGCTGGCTCATTTTGTTTGTAATAAGCATTAATTAAGCCCAATTGCGCCTTATCAGAATACTCACCATAAGGAAAGCGTGCTTCCAGCGCTTCGAAATCTTTGGCTGCTTGGGGGAATTTTTCTTTAGCAACGTTTTTTTCTGCTTGCGCATAAATTTCTGCGGCAGACATGCCTTTGTAGTGATCTTTATCACTGGATTTACAGCTAGCCAATAAGAGCGCTGCGCTAACTGTTATAATAATGCCTAAGTTGTTTAACAAAAGATCACCTAAACTGGGCCAATTTATCAATGACCCTATTCTAACCCAGCTTAGGCCTTGCTGCAATTATTCGTTCTGATATCATGAAAAAAAATAGTTCCTCCATTTTTTCCTGTGTTTCTCTCACTTTCAACACTTGCTTAAGTTCCTTATTTTTTAGGGATCGATCTTGCATTCCGGGTCGTAATCCGATAAGCTGGCTTTCATACTATGAGTAATTTAACAGAACATATTAGGCTGTCGGCTGAGATTTCGGCTGAGCTAGCGGGAAAGCGCTTAGATCAAGCTTTGGCTGTTTTATTTCCAGCGCATTCACGATCGCGCTTAAAAGAGTGGGTCGATACTGAAAAAATAACCGTTAATGGTCTTTTTAAACGTCCACGTACGCCAGTGGTCGAAGGTGATCAGATCGAAGTGGATGCAAAAGTAGAAGTGGTATCAGATTGGGCAGGTGAGCCGATTGCTCTCGATATTGTTTACGAAGATGAGCATCTTTTGGTCATCAATAAACCCGCTAATTTGGTTGTACATCCAGCTGTTGGGAATTGGGTCGGTACTTTAGTGAATGCGCTCTTGCACCATTGTCCAGCTTTAAGCCAAATTCCGCGGGCAGGCGTGGTGCATCGATTAGATAAAGATACGACAGGTCTTATGGTAGTTGCGAAAACCCTTGCTGCGCAAACCAGCCTGGTGGCTCAACTACAAGCACGAACGGTTAAGCGTATTTACGAAGCAGTGGTTTATGGCGTGATATTATCGGGCAATACTATTAACGCGCCCATTGGTCGGCATCCTCACGATAGGATACGTATGGCAGTATTAGAATCAGGTAAAACAGCAATTACACATTATCGCGTGATTGAAAAATTCAAGTCTCATACACATTTACGTGTACAGTTAGAAACAGGGCGCACGCATCAAATTCGTGTGCATTTAGCACATATTCAGCATCCGATTATTGGCGATAAGATGTATGGTGGGCGCTTGCGTTTACCGCCCAAAGCTTCTTTAGAATTGCAAACCTGCTTAAAAGAATTTCCAAGACAGGCGCTACATGCCAGAAGCTTAAGCCTCATTCATCCGGAAACGGGCGTAGAAATGCAATGGGACGTGTCATTACCTGCGGATATGCAGCAGCTGTTGTCTACTTTACGCTTGGTTTCTGAGTAAAAATAGGCTCTTGACAATTGTTTTCAGCCTGTATTACGATTAAAGATATGATATCTAGAAGTATTCTATTCAAAGCAAAACTTGGTTGGCGTTGGCAAAGCCAGTAGAGTCTCTCGCGCCATTTTGTTTGATTGAACTTAGAGGATATCACCATGTTAGCATCATCCATCCAATCGTTTATCTCGCCACGTTTCTTGCCAGCTATTTTACGTGTCTTGTTTTGTTTAATTGCTTTTTTAGGCTGCTCTGTGCAGATTCAGGCTGCACAATCGCATACTGATTTAAGTTTAACACCACTGCGCATTGGTATTTTAATCCCCATGGAGCATGCGGCGCTTCGCGATATCGTTGCGGGATTTGAGCAAGTCGTACGAGCCCATTATCCGCATAGAAAAATCGATTTTAATGTGCAAAGTGCACAAGGTGATATCAAATTACAAAGAAGCATTATTGAATTATTTGTCGGACAGAAAGTTGATATGATTGTGCCTGTGGGTACCAGTGCAACGCAAATGACGCTTGCTTTAGTCAAAGCACAGCCCATTGTTAGCTTGGCTGCGCAATATACGGAAGCAGAACGACAAAAGCGTCCTCTTAAAAATATAACCGGTGTTTTGGATGAAATAGGCGGCAAAAAGAAATTGGCCTTTATTCAAGGTGTTATGCCAAACATTAAAGCAATTACTTTGATTTATCACAACAGTAACGAAAAAAATTATGCGGAAATAGCAGAATTAAAAGCCGCAAGCAAAACCTTAGGCATCACATTACAGACATTGATGATTCAATCATTGCCGGAATTAGAAACAGCAGCACATGCTATCTTGCCGGATACAGAAGCGATTTTAATTGGTAAAGATCATTTGTTGGCCAGTGGCATTCGGCTGTTAGTTCCAATTGCAGCTTCACGTGGTATCCCTTTAATAACATCGGATGAAGGAACGGTGGTAGAAGGTGCTGCAGTTGCATTGGGGGTTCGTGAACGTACAATTGGCGAAGCAGGCGGAAGATTGGCTGTTAAAGTATTAGACGGATATCCTATGCAGGATTTACCGATGCAAGAAATACAAGAATTAGCAGTCTTTTATAATCCCATTGCACAGCAGCAAAAAATAACGAAAGACGCTTTACAGGATTATGTTAAGAAAAATCACAGGATATTGATAAGGAGACACATTCATTAGGTGCTTGATTTTTTTAGAAGCGCTTATTTCACCTGTTTAAATTGCTGCCCCCTATGTTAGAATATTGCTAATAAAACATTGGGTTATTGTATAAATGAAAGTTAGCGAACTTTGGTTAAGGGGCTTGATTAATCCTAAACTCTCTGCTCTCGCATTGGCAGAACAGTTAACTAATGCAGGCATCGAAGTAGACGGTTTAGATTTTGATTCTAAAACACAGCAGAATATTTTTACGCTTAAAATCCCACCCAATCGTGGCGATTGTTTGAGCATAGAAGGCATTGCGCGAGAATTGGCTTTATTAAACGCAATGCCGTATCAGGTCGTTTCTGTCCCTACTATTACACCAGGCCATGCGGATACTTTTCCAATTCATATTGATGTTCCTACGCTTTGCCCACGATATATGGGTTGTATTGTTAAAAATATTCGTAATGGGGCGGTTACACCTGATTGGATTAAAGAACGTTTAGCATCAGATGATGTTCGCAGTCTTGTGCCAGTCGTCGATATTTTGAATTATGTCATGCTGGAATTGGGACAACCCATGCACGCTTTTGATTTGACAAAATTAGACACTGAATTAGTTGTGCGAAAATCAAAAGCGGGCGAACGTCTAAAGCTCTTAGATGATCGCGACATAGTCTTAGATGCCGATACACTTGTCATCGCGGATAAATCTAAAGCACAAGCGTTAGCGGGGATTATGGGCGGGTTGGATTCTGCTGTGACAGAAAATACAAATACAGTGCTGATAGAATGCGCGTATTTTGATCCCGTGGTGGTTCGTTTAGCCAGTAGCCACTATGGTATAAAAACCGATAGTGCTTACCGTTTTGAGCGCGGTGTTGATCCTAAATTACAAGCGCGTGCGTTAGCACGCGCATTGCAATTATTAGCAGAAATCACAGGTGGTAATAGTGGACCGATTGTTGAGAAAAAAGATGATCTGGCATTGTCAAAAACAGTTATCATTTTTTTAAAAACAGATGAGATTACCCGGCTTTTAGGTGCGTCATTTCCAGCAGAAGAAGTAGTTTCTATTTTGAAGCAAGGCGGTTTTGGCGTTATGGTAGAAAAAGAAGGTTTTAAAGTCAGTGTGCCAAGCTTTAGACAAGATATTACCATACCAGCTGATCTAGTTGAAGAACTTGCACGCGTATATGGCTTACATCGATTACCCAGTGTAAATCTAATGGGCGCCTTAGATTATACAGCAGGCAATCGAGCTAAGATGCCCGTCGAGCGCTTAAAAGCGCTATTAGTGGATAGAGGATATTACGAAGCGATCACTTATAGTTTTGGTGATTTAAAAACGGCAGTACTTTTTGAACCCGACTCTAAGCCTTTGACTTTAAAAAATCCTATTTCTGCTGAAATGGCTGTGATGCGAACAAGTCTGTTGCCAGGATTAGTGCAGGCTTTAGCGGCAAATCAACGCAGACAAGTGATGCGTTCCCGGTTTTTTGAAGCAGGAGTTTGCTTTTTAAATGCTGAAGGAAAAACGATAGAAAAGCCTATGTTAAGCGGTCTTATTTCAGGGTCGAGATACCCGGAACAATGGGGAATGAGAACAGAACCGCAAGATTTTTTTGATGCCAAAACAGATGTAGAAGCATTGTTGGGATTAGTAGGCAGAGAAACGATTGTGTTTAAAATTGCAGAACATCCTGCCTTACATCCGCAGCAAAGCGCTAGAATTTTTAGAAAAGGACAGCCTATTGGGTTTGTGGGTGCATTACATCCGCGCATTATAAAAGCTTTGTCGTTAGAAGGTACAATATCGGTGTTTGAATTAGAAATGCAGGGATTAATGCCTTCTCAATTACCGCCTTTTGTGCCCTTATCTAAATTTCCTGCGATTCGTCGTGATATTGCGATCTTGGTGGATAAATCAACTTCTGCTGCCGAACTCAAATCCAATATCGAGCAATCCGCAGGTGAATTTCTGCAAAGTATCTCTGTATTTGATCTTTATGAGGGACAAGGCATTCCATCTGGTAAAAAAAGTATGGCCTTAGGCTTGATTTTACAGCATCCTTCGCGCACGCTAGTGGAGGGGGAAGGCAATCAGATCGTAATGACAGTTGTCGATTCGTTAAAGAAACAATTTAATGCAATATTAAGGACCTAGAGCATGAAGAACAGGACGCTGACTAAGGCTGAAATTGCAGAAGGGTTACAACAGAAATTTAACCTAACAAAATCACTTGCGAAAGAAATTGTGGATCAAGTATTTGAAGAAATGCGTTTAAGTTTAGAAGCAGGTACACCCATTAAGCTTTCTGGTCTTGGTAATTTTAACTTACGTGATAAAAAAGCACGACCAGGTCGAAATCCTAAAACGGGTAAACCCGAAATTATTGCAGCCAGACGTGTCGTGACATTTAAAGCTGGGCAAAAATTGAAAGCAAAAATAGAAAAAATTGAATCGTGTAGTTGACTTGATTGATAAATTATTCCAAAAATCTTTTGTCAAATTTTTATTTTTTTTTAATGACAAAAAAAGTTAAAACTTATCTCCTTTATTTCGGTCTCACTATTATAGCTAGAAATATCTAGCGTAAATTAGAGAAGGAGAGTGTCATGGGTATTATACAATTGAGAGATGAAATGTTACAAGAGGTGGTTGGTGGCGATCTTACTGCTGGTGTTAGTCTAGTTGTCGACAGCCAACCTATTACTGGTGTTGATGCAGCTCGCGATAGAGTTATCGGTTATAATGAACATGCTGCGACCGTGGTGTTTACAGATGGTGCGCCACCTACTGTTCTGTTGGGTGGTGGTATTTTTATACGTCCATAGGACCTAGTTAATCATGTTAGGTACGGCTATGCCCCCTACATAACAAGGTAGTTTTCAACGAGGGAATTGCCAGGGTTTACAAGATTTGCCGTTTGGCAAGTTTTTCGAAAAGCCCTGGCTTTTCCATTAATTGTACGTAAGTGCCACTTTCTACTATTTTGCCTTTTTCTAATACATAAATACAATCTGCGTTTTTTACCGTGCTGAGTCTGTGTGCAATGACAATGCGCGTCATTTTTAATTTTGAAAGATTTTCAAGAATTAAAGCTTGCGTGATATTATCTAAAGCAGAAGTTGCTTCATCTAACAATAAAATTTTTGGGGTATGAATAATGGCACGAGCGAGAATAATTCTTTGCCGTTGGCCAACGGAAATATTTTTTGCGCCTTCAGCAATCCAGGTATGCAGTCCCATTGGCATCGCTTTAATTTCTTCTAATAAACCCACTTGTTCTGCGGCTGCCTCGACATCTTCTACAGTGAAATGTGGGGAAAGGCTCGTAATATTTTCATAAATAGAACCCGGTATCAGCATACTTGTATGAGAGACTACCCCGAATTGTTTGCGCAGCGCTTTTTTATTGAGTGTAGTGATGTCATGCTCATCATAGAAAATTGTATCTTTTTTGATTTCTTCAAACCCTAATAGTAGACGAAATAAAGTCGATTTCCCAGAACCTGTGGGTCCGACGATAGCGAAAAACGAACCAGCTGGTATTTCCAGGGAGATATTTTCTAGTATAAGCGGCAGATTTTCCTCATACTGAAAACGGATATTTTGTATACGGATGCTACCTTTTAATGAGCCAGGATTAGTACCGCTATTTTCTATTTCTGGAACAGTGTTTAAGATAGGTTTAACGCGTTCGTAGAGTGGAACAATCATTAATGCACTGTTAACGACAGAAGTCATGTTTAAAAGAGCTGTGAAAAATTGGCCAAAGGCAGCATTAAATGCAATAAAATGTCCGAATGATAAATCGTTGCCTCGTGTTACTACTAATGCGTATAATACAGCTGTGGAGAGAGTAATAAATAAAAGAGAAAATATATTGTAGGCGATCATGTTGAGTTGGGTTTTTAAAAAAAATTTATTTTTTTGAGAGAATATTTTTGACCACAGTGTAAAAACTTCTTGTTCATGATTGGCACTACGGATCTTGTGAATATTTGTTAATAGTTGAAATAACATACCAGATATTTTACCTTGTAATGCTAATAATGGTCTTTGATATTTTAATTGTATGACGTTAAATAAAAAGCTCATCATGACGGCAATGAAAGCAAGGCTGGCAGCTGCTAATGCGAGCCAAATATCGTAATAACACATCAGAAATAAACTGAATACTGAAAAAACGCCGCTAATTAAGGTGCTTACCATGGAAGTCGTTAAAAATTGTTGTATGGTATCGATTCCGTGCGCACGGTTAGCGAGATCACCTGCTGAAAATTGTCGAAAAAAAGAAAGTGGCAATCTCAGCACCCTGTCCCATACAGCGGCTTCTAGGGTAACATTTGCATTAAAACGAACACGAATTAGCAGTAAGCCTTGCGCCAGCATAAAGCCACCACTGACAGCCGTCGTTATCGCTAATAAAAATAGGGTTTGTGTTAAGCTGTTGATATCGGCATTTGGGATAATGGTTTCGAAAATGATGCCCGTTATAATAGGCAGTAATAGCGCTAAAAGTCCTGCAAATAGCTGAATGATGGTAATTTTTTGAAAGTCTCTCTTCAAATTTTTAAAAGCAAATTGAAAGAGATGGCGCCAGTTCAAAGGTATGTCAGGTAAAGTTTTATAAAATCGGTAGACAGATGGGCTTAAAATATTTGCTGTTTCAGGTGTAACAAGTGTATAGCGATTATCAACAGCATCAACAAAAAAATATTTTTCATTTTTTCTAATGATAGCGTTAGGGCGTCCATCAGATTTTCTAAAGCCTATCAGAGAACCCGAATCTGCCTGCCACCACTGATCAGTAAGCGTCATGAGACGTATTCTGCATTGGGATGCGTCCGCAATTGCTTCTAAAAACGCTTCTGCGCTAGTGACTTTTTTTAGGATGGTAGTCGGTTTAACGAGAGAAATGCCTGAGTCAGCTGCAGCCTGCGTAGAGACAGAAAATAAAATCGTTTGCCAATCTTTCCCGTTTTGTTCGGCATGTGCTTTGAATGGTATGAGTGTCTCTGTGCTTTCAGGCTCGAGCACAGATAGAAGCGCAATCAGACTTTCATCCATAACCTCTAGGTGCCTTTTTTTGGGAGATGTTTGTTTTGTATTCAATAGTTTCACGGTCTTCCTTTTTAAGAAACGCTGACGAGCGCTGCGTATTGTCCTTTGAGAGATATCAATTCATCGTGAGTTCCTCTCTCTGAAATTTTACCTTGCGTCAGTACAATAATTTCATCGGAATCTCGAATAGTACTTAAGCGATGAGTAATGATGACTAAGCTGTATCCGCGAGTTTTTAAGTTTTCAATGATAGCCTGTTCTGTCAGTGAATCCAGTGTTGCTGTTGCTTCATCTAATATGAGTATTTTTGGGTTGCGTACTAAGGCTCTTGCAATTTCTAAGCGCTGACATTCACCACTACTAAAATTTTTGCCGCCTTCTTCTACAAAAGCATCAAATAGTTGGGGACGTTTTACAATCATATCGTAAATGCAGGCTTCTTTTGAGGCACGTTCTAGATCTTCTGTCGAAAAGCCCGACTGCCATAAAGTTAAATTGTCTCGGATTGAACCTTCAAACAATAAAATATCTTGATCAACGAAGGCAAGATGATGAGCGAGTGCTTTAGATGTGAGCGATGTTAAGGGAGCGGATGCAATCGTTATATTACCTGACCAGGGGCTATAAAGCCCACTAAGTAATTTTGCAATGGTAGACTTTCCGCTGCCGGTTGCACCTACAATTGAAATACAACCGCCTTTTTTGAGTGATAGATTAAAATTTTGGATAAGTGGTGGCTCAAGTTTTGAATATCCAAAACTAAGTTCTTGTATCACAATGCTCGTATCTTCTTGAGTGATGTTTTCTTTGCTAGGTGTCTTAATGCGAAAACGAACATCTTCCGTTTGTTTTAGGACATCTTCTAAACGGGCAATATCACCGGGTATCTCTTGTAGTTTTGTACCCATACCGAGCAACGTATTGAGTGGATCGTTAAAACTGGATAACAGACTTTGAAAAGCGATAAGTGTACCAATGGTTAATAATCCTTCCATTATTCTATAGCTGCCAATACCCAATATCAGGATGGTTGACAGACCATTCAGGAAAGTAGGGCGATTTCATGAACAGTTAGCAAGTTAAAGATATGTGTTACCCTACCCCTATTTGATATATCAGGGGTAAGGGTATGCTGGCACGAAGTAAACAACAATTTATTGATTATTTTAATGAAATTGATGATCCAAGGC
>JBGAIG010000042.1:0-3429 GCA_044225595.1 Gammaproteobacteria bacterium | reverse complement strand
AAAAACTCTAGCCGTTGTCGGTGATATTCAAGGCTTAATTCTTGCTCAATAGCGGGAATCTCTTTAGGTAAGCCTGAATATTGATGATAAAACGATTGCCAGAGACCACTATGTTCTGAAGCCTTTTGCTTCACTGAAGCTTCATAAATCCAATCGATGAGTTTTTTTAAGGTTCCTACATAACCAGCATCTCGTGCATCTCTCACCGTACGGTATTTATCATAAATTTCTGGATAAGCACCTTTAATCGTACCACTAATCAACATCGGATAAATCCGACTTTGGCCAAACTGGCTTTGGTCTTGCTCAAATCGATTATTAATAATACTGAGCTCGGTTTGAACGGCATGCGCCCTTTTACCATAGTGCTTTTGTAATAAAGACTCTGTCCCAATCAAAATAATATAATTGCCATCATGGTACTGCTTCATAAACTGATAAATACTATCTCCGGGATTATTATCTCGGATATCCATAACGACGCGAATACCGGCCGCCTTTAAATGGTCGTACAATACAAATAAAAAGGGCTGTACCCAGTATTCTTGTGCCTTATGTTGTTCTGAAGGCCAGGCATAACTGATATAACAACGAGGTGCTGGGTTTCCAGAGACTAATAATAGTTCTTTAAGACGCCCTAAATGTTGCATCAAAACTTGTTGTAAGGGTGTTTGTCTAGAGATAAAACTTTGTTCTGCATAGAGATGTTTGGTTTTTAAATCTAGCTCGTCCCGATTAGAAACTGGCATCTCTATTCTTTTTTCAAGTTCTGCTTCTAGCGGTGTAATCCATTTGAGAATCAGTTCTTTTAAAGTATTTGATAAGGTTTGATGATACGATTTTGTTAACTCATTAATAGCGAGTGCAGTACGGCGAATCTCATCTATTGCAGATTTTATACTTTGATAGAAGTCTTCAACATACTCCTCAGATTGAAAATCTTTAATGCTTGAAATCTCGTTTTCAATGTTTTTTAAATAATTCATTACCTGAGATTCAAAATCTAGGCTCAGGTTGAATTTTTTGATTATGTTTTCCAATCTCACACGATTGTATGGAATAGTAGGCAGCGATACTGATGAAACTAGTTTCGATACTTCCATCTGTGAAGACGCCACGATATCTCCTTTCTTTTTTCGTAGTTTAACGACTAAAGTTCCTCTTAAAATCAACAAGCACGTATGCGTCGCACATCTACCTCTGCCAAACGCAACTGAGAAGGTGGGCCGACTATTCTCCTAAAACTAAAAAGAATTTATGCCATTATCATTGAAGCCTCCTTTGCTATTGATAACCTGTAATACTTTTTCTAATTTTCCAAAAAAGATATTTTGATTGTTGTCTTTGTCTTCTTCTTTCTCTATCTCTGCGGCAGCCACTAATTTTAAAATCCCATAGGCATCATTGAATTGTTCCATTTCTTTCTCCCTAATCCCTCATTTCTAAAATAAGATCCTACTGCCTATTTCAGCAAAGTCAATCTTTTTAGTAAGAAATTGACATACTACATATCTCCGCTATCGTTCTAATTGTATAGGCAGTTTTTCTGCTGAAATACCCTTTGATTCTTGATTCAATGCGGATTTTAAGGGTACTCCTGTACCTCTTATTTTTTCTAATTTTATGGCTAAATTAATGCCTGGATTTTTTAATAATTCAGCACTTTTAATCTCAATAGCAGCGTTTAATACCGTTTTTACATTACTAATACCTTTTTGCCTTAATAAATCATTAAAATCGTACTGCTTCATTCCCAAGGGTATTTCAGGCGGCATTGCAATAAAAACGCTTTTGCCTAAGGATAAATAACGCTCAACAGCTTCTATGATATTTCCTGTGGTATTGGATTGAGGATCCTGATCGACACAAATCATAATTTTTTGAATATCCTTACTCACAGGGACATTTTTTAAGTTAGAGGGAGAGAGACTGGCCACCACCGTTTGATTGGGTACCGCTTTAGCCACACTGAGTGCTGTTTCTATCCCCTCTGCCATCCATAGAGCCTCTGATTCACCCTTTTGTACAATCACAGCAGCATTACCCCATAGGCCTAAATTGGCTTTATCGATTGCTACTTGCACTTTACCATGCTTATCTTTATAGCTTTCTTTAAGTTTACTGCCATCCGCATTTAAAAAGATACGCACAATCCCAGTCATGCTATTGTCTTTATCATGAATGGGTGCGATTAGAGCCGGTGTCAGTTTTTTTGTGTTTAAATGTCTAACACCCGGGTGATATCTAAAGCTTGAAGGTAACACACCCGTGATACCTCTAAACGTTTGCAAATACTTTTCTGCCAGGGTACCTTCTATACAAACCGATTGTTCATATTGCGCTTTAGCGTAATGGATTCTGATTTCTTGAGAAGTTTTTTCGGCTAAATTTTTGTTATTTTCTTTGTCGTATTTACCGCTGATGTTTTCAACTAGGCGATTCACACTTTGGCTTAACTGCTTCCAGTTTGAATCGAGATGACTTAAAACCGATTCTTTAGTCCGCTGATGTTTCTCTAAGGTTTTCTGAACGTCGGGGATATAAGATATCGTCTTGGATGTCAATACATTTGTAAAAATTTTTTTGACACTTAATCCCTCCCTTAAATTTTTTAAAGTACATAGCCTTACGCGCCGAGAATTACCTTATTCTAAACAAAACATTCAACGGCGCGTTTCCCTTGTCGGCTTTGCCGACGGGTGGGGGTCTTGTTTTTAAGCCATTACTAAATTCACATGAAACGGCTTCCTGGACTTTAATACCCCATAAATAATATGTAATAATTTACGCATTACAGCACATATAGCTAGCATCTTTGGTTTTCCAACAGCCAACAAATGCTCATAAAAACGTTTTAAAATTGGATTATGTTGCTTAGCTACTATAGCAGGCATGTACAATGCTTTTCTTAAACTACTGTCACCTGTTTTAGAAATATGTGACTTGCCCCGAACAGAAGTGCCTGATTGACGATGCTTAGGATTTAAACCTGCAAAAGCTGCTAACTGCTTTGCATTGCTAAATCGTTCAGGAGTGCATTGAGTGCTTAAAATTTGTGTAATAGTAGCGTCTCCCACACCAGGGATTGTCTCCATTAAAACTTTTTGAGCTTGCAAATCAGCATCATCTTTAATCAATTTATTGATTTGATTTTTAATTTTCTTTATTTCACTTGCGAAAAATTCACATGTCTTATTGATAGAATCTTTAATACGATGGTGAGAGACTTCCAAACGATTTAACTCTTCACGTTCCATTTTTTGCAAGTCTTCTAAACGCTTTACTAAACTATGTAGTCTTGCCTGAATTAAACAAAACCCCATGATTTTTATAGAGAAAATTGAAAAAATCTAGGGTATAATATTGCAGGTTTTTTAAATTTAAGGATGAAAAGCTTGCAAATGATGAAGAAAACTGGAATGGACGCCA
>JBGAIG010000017.1:0-30415 GCA_044225595.1 Gammaproteobacteria bacterium | reverse complement strand
AAACTTCATCATGATCTTTCTCCATAATTTCAAAGATCAGATGATTTTGATCCCGTTTTTCTAAAAAATCAACGAGACCTATATTATTTTTAGTATAGTTTGATCGTGGTACAAGCTAAAACTTGAGGGGATCTCTAAGGGCTGTACTATCTGATAGGCAACCTGTTACTTTAAACTGATCCATATGCATGTTTTTTAATGGATCCGGGAAATAATGAGGCAATTTATAACCATAATCCACTATCGCACAACCTAAAGATTTTATAAAGTATTTTTGCAGATCTTTTAACACATTAACGTATTTATCTCCAAAAACTTCCTTAAGATCCATATTATCAATTTCTTGATTTTGGCTTATAAAAAAAGTCATTAATTTATCATATGCCGCGTCCCACGACTGTGTAAGATTATTATTACAAGTAGTACAAATAACGCCTTTGTAAAGAACTTTGTTTGCACTAGGACCTTTTATTATCCCATTATCAGCTTGAAAATTGAAAAGATAGGGTTTTTCATTATTTTTAATGCCATTAAACGACACTTTTTTTAAAAGTTTTTTCGTAACTACTCGCCCCCCTCCAATGAAAATATTTTTCTAAAAACACTTGACACGTATTTTTGATATAAATTTTGTTTTTTGTAATCCCTACCCAAAGATAGTCCTAAATCGATCATGACGATCCTACAAGATCTTAAACGGCTACTTTGGTCTTTTTAAGTGGGTTTACACGATTTATTGCAATGGCACGCATTTGCGAAAGCCAAAAAAACTCATGTTATCATTATCGCATGGGTACCATTAATCAACAATCAGTACGAGAAGAAGCCGAGCGGATAAAAACCGAGTTCGAACGACTTTCTGTAAATAAAAAAATAAACAGTGAAACCAAGATGCTGTTCCAGAGCATGTTTATGCTTATTAATTTGCTGATAGCTATTTTTCTTGAGAAGACGACAAAGAAGAATAACAAAAATTCCAGCAAACCATCCTCGCAAACCGAAAAAGATGAATCCTCCCTTACAAATCATGGAACTAATAGTAAAGGTAAGCCAGAATCTAATGCCACTGCCGACAACACGAGAACCATAGAAATAATCAGAATAGCCGAGGTGGTTCAATGTGATGTTTGCGGGCAAGACTTGAGAAAAATTACCTGCCAACATGTTGAAAGACGAACTAAGATTGATATCATCTTTGAAAAAGTAATTGAGCATATTGATGCGCAGGTTAAGCTTTGTCCTGACTGCGGTTCAACTGTTAAAGGGGTCTTTCCCGCAGACATGCATGGCCCTTTACAATATGGCAATGGATTGAAAGCGTATGCCATAAATCTATTAGTTTGCCAAATGGTATCTCTAAACCGTGTTCAGAAACTAATTAAATCAATAATTGGAGAAATTCTTGCTGAAGCAACGCTTTTGAAATTCATCTTGCGTTTTCACTTAGCATTAGCCCAATGGGAAGCTGATTCAATAGAACTGCTACTGAAAAGTCCGGCTATGAATGTCGATGAAACCTCTTTGAGGGTCGACAAAAAAAATCACTGGCTCCATGTTTATTCGGCTGGCGATATAACACTTAAGTGTTTGCACCCAAGACGTGGAACAGAAGCAATCAATGCAATTAATATTATACCGCGATATAGTGGAACGATTATCCATGATTGTTGGTCATCTTATCTAACATACAATGATTGTGATCATGGTCTGTGTGGCTCGCATCTGGTACGTGAACTTACCTGTATAGTCGAATCTAACGGATACAATTGGGCAATTAATATGAAAGCACTTCTTTTGGAGACATGCAAAATAGTATCAAAAAGAAAAAGGAAAAAACTCAGTGAACGGGAATATGCTAATTTGCAAAAACGCTATAGAAACATCATTACGCGTGGAGAAAAAGAATTACCTGCCATTCCGACTAAGCCAAACGGGAAACGTGGTAAAATGGCAAAATCAGATGCCCATAATCTGTGGGAACGGTTAAGAGATTATGAATATTCTGTTTTACTGTTTGCTAAAAAATCAGAAGTGTCCTTTACGAATAATCGTGCTGAAAGAGATCTTCGAATGTCTAAAGTGAAACAGAAAGTATCGGGCTGCTTTAGAAAAGAATTATACGCTGAGGCGTATTGTCGAATTTCAAGCTACCTTCAAACAATGGCAACCAAGGGATACAATCCATTGATCGCGATTCAGATGGCACTGGCTGGTAAATTTGATTGAAGGGGTGCGAGCAGTTACGTTTTTTCTTATATGCATGTTCATCGGAATTTGCATCGTTTAACTCACAGAGCCAGCAAGTACGTATTTGTTTCATAACCCATTATACAGTATATTTTAACTAGCTTATATAAAAATCTATTGCCCGGAATTTGAGTCCGGTGGTCTAATTTAATGTGTTATTGTTATTTGTGATCGGTATGGTGCCTATAAAAAGTTAGCACGATTGAATCTAGTGGTTATTATTGCTTTTTGCTGGGCTCATGTCAGAAGAGATTTTTTAGAATTGGCGCGCGGTCATGAAAATTTGAAAGACTGGTGTTTGGATTGGGTGGAAGAAATTGCTCATCTTTATCATCTCAACAAAGAACGTGTATCGGCTTGGGACAGGGCTTTGTCTTTGAGAGAGCAAAAAGAGGTATTTCAGGAAAAACACCTGGTACTAAAAACTGCTCTTGATGCTATGCAGTCCCGTTGTGAAACACTCCTTGATGCAGATACAGCTACAAACGATCAAAAAGCTTCCGAACGCTTGGAAGTTCCGCAACGCAAAGTATTATTGAGCTTGAAAAAGCATTGGCAAGGATTGACGGTCTTTTATGAGTACCCAGAAATCGAAATGGACAATAATTTGGGGGAGCAGTCAATGCGCTCGCCAGTCCTTGGGCGTAATGGTTATTATGATTTTGGTAGTATTTGGAGTGTCGAATTAGCTGCCATGATGTTTTCTATTTTCCAAACTCTGCTGTTGTGGAGTATGCGCCTGAAAATACCACCTGTTAAATTAAGAAGTGTTTAATACGGCTTGAGGGTGTTCAATTAACTGTGTCAGTCTGACACTTTGTTAAGGTTAAACTTCAAATCCTAACCTTGGTCTAAATTGTACGTGTTATTTTTTTATTGTCAATCATTTTTTTTTTGTGAATCTTTTCAATAAAAAAATCAGATTCTAAAAAACCATAAAACTACGTGCCGAAAAACGCCTTGCCATAAAAAAAGACATTCTGCAGCACGTGTCTCTCGTTGACTTCGTCAACTTCGAGATCAATTATTTTAATGTCAAGCTAAGCCTGCCAGGAAAATAAATATCTAACTGAGAAACCGTCAAAGCCCAGTTCGATAATGGCTTATTCCACTTTTCTTTTATCCGCTGACATGCGCAATAAATCAGCTTAAAAAGTGCACTTTCTGAGGTAAAAGCCCCTTTTGTCTTCGTAAATTTTCGAACCTGCCTATGAAATCCCTCTATCGGATTCGTCGTATAAATTAAACGACGAATATCGCTAGAATATTTAAAATAAGACGTCAAATGTTCCCAATTCGTCGTCCAAGACTTCAAAACCATCGGATATCGAGTGCCCCATTTTTCATCTAACTTTAGCAAATTATGCTCCGCTAATTCTTTAGTAGAAGCTCGATAAACCATCTTTAAATCTACCATAAAAGCCTTTTGATCTTTACTCGCTACGTACTTAATTGAATTCCTGATTTGATGCACAATACAAGATTGAATTTCACAACGCGGAAAAACAGCTTGAATCGCTTCGGGAAATCCTTTCAAACCATCAACACAAGCAATGAGAATATCTTCTATCCCTCTCGCTTTTAAATCATTTAATACCCCAAGCCAAAAATTGGAACCCTCGCTTTCTGCTGTATAAAAACCCAAAATGTCTTTATAACCTTCTTGATTAATGCCCATGATATTATATAAAACTTTGGTAACAACCTTACCTCCTTCACCTCGTCCTTTGAAGAACATCGCATCCAAAAAGACAATCGCATAAACACTTTCAAGAGGTCGATTGCGCCATTCTGTTATCACCGGCAGTAGCTTATCGGTAACACTTGTTATCGTAGCGGGTGATACTTCATAACCGTATAAATCGAGCATTTGCTTTGAAATTTCCTGATAGCCCATCCCAGAACCATACAGGTTTAGAATCTTATTATCCAGCTCGTCTGTAATGACGGTTTGCCGTTTTTTAACAATTTGTGGCTCAAAGGTTCCATTACGATCCCGAGGTGTTTCTAGCTCAAAAGCACCAGATTCACTATTCACCATTTTTTTCATTTTACCGTTGCGGCGGTTATCGGTATCTTCTCCCTCCCCATCGATGTGGGCTTCTATTTCTCCCTCTAAAACCGCTTCTAAAGCTTGTTTTATTAAAGGGGTAAGAGCACCATCTTTGCCTAATAGAGATTTGCCCGTTTTGACGGATTCAACAATTTGTTTTTGTAGTTCGGATAAAATAATAGGGGATTTGCTTCGACTAACAGCTGACATACTGTGTTCTCCAATAAGTAAGTGTGAATACTATATCAGAATTTGACACAGTTATTTAAATACTCCCATGATATTAGACAAACTTGGGGAAATTGCCTCTTTTGTTAATTTGTTGAGTGGCTACTATACCATTCTTTCAGTTCCACAAGCCTCAATCCACAATTTTTTTTATTACCTTGGTACATATGCGCTGGATGATTTCAATAAAGACGCACTTTATTTATTGATCACGCATAAGATTCAATTGATCAGTAACGGTCATACATACCACTCTCAAATCTGGTCCACTTCGTCTATCTTTGCCCCTGCGGCTATACCTAGCGTAATTAAAATGTTTGATAGGCTTAAGGATAATTTTACTATGAATAATTTTGTCAAAAAATTTATTAATGTCGACAATGAACGATTTTTAGAGCTTGCTTGTCGGTTTAATCTCTTATTTTTTTTAAAAGCAGTTGCGAATAATAGCGAAGAAAGGCTGTGGTGTTATCCAAATTTTGGAAGATTTTACGAACAACGTGTTTTACCTCTTCTTGATTTGATAGAACACAAAAATGAATACAAAGAATTAATTAAAAAATTGCTGAATGAATCACTAGACACTTTTATTACAAGACTTCCGGGCAGAATGAATGAGCTGAAAAGCATGACTGATCCAATGTACTCATGGGAATCCGTGCTTACATGGAAATAATTAAGATTTCTAAAGCAACTGCTCAGCCCATCGGTACTCATAGTACTCATAATTTATTGTACATCCTGGAAACGAACCCCTTTGCGTTCTTTAAATTCCTTTGAGACTGCTAACATTTTTAACGGTAGGGACACTTTAAGTTGAAGATCGATAAATATTCATAATTTAAATTTAACTGACTTACAAATTATGAACTTGGATTTTCTGATGAATGCACTACTGTCTTGGAATAATACAAAAAATTAAGTAGGTAATTAATGGGGTAATATCTTGTAAATAGGGTAATATCGATGCTAATATTACCCTATTAATTCATTCATTACCCACTTAAACGGAGCGTGTAAGTGCATTCACTTTCTGATAAATACCTAAACAACCTCAGTTTTAATTCTGAACAGGCTAGTATATTACGAGCAATTGGCGAATATCGTGGCAAACAAGCTTTATTTTTCAAACAATCGCCTGAAACTCTAGAAACTTTGCGGATGGTGGCTAAAATCGAGTCCAGCGAGTCCTCCAATCGACTAGAGGGTATAGAGCTGTCACATAAAAAAATAGAAGAGCTTGTGTTAAAGGACACTGCACCAATCAGTCGCTCAGAACAAGAGATTGCTGGGTATAGAGACGCGCTTAACCTGATCCATGAATCTGGCGAACACATGCCCTTTACGACTAATGTCGTACTACAGTTACATGGGATATTGTGTCGTTATTTATCTAATCCTGGTGGCAAATGGAAATCTAACGATAATAAAATTATAGAGACACATCCAGATGGCACAAAAAGGGTACGTTTTGTACCTACTAAAGCATTTTTTACACCAACAGCCATGGATCAATTAACAAATGAATATTTAAATGCTGTAGAGCAACAAAAACTTGATGCGATTATTTTGATTCCTTTAGCAATTCTAGATTTTTTGTGCATTCATCCATTCACCGATGGAAATGGTAGAATGTCGCGATTATTAACACTGATGTTGCTGTATCAATTTGATTATCAAGTTGGTCATTATATTAGTTTAGAGAGAATTTTTGAGGACAGTAAAGAAAGTTATTATGAAACACTAGAAGCTAGCTCTAAAGATTGGCACGAAGAAAAACATGATGTTAACCCATGGTTAAATTATTTTTGGGGCACCATATTACGAGCCTATCGCGAATTTGAAGAACGTGTTGGAATAGTCAGTACTAATAAAGGCTCAAAAACCGAGTTAATACGCAACACTATTAGCAGAAGAATTGAACCATTTTCAATTGGAGTCATAGAATCAGATTGCCCAGGTATAAGCCGAGAGATGATTCGCATCGTATTACGGCAAATGCGCGATGAAGGTACAATAAAAGCTATTGGTAAAGGGCGGGGTGCTTTATGGCAGAAAGTTTAGGTACTCAACAAAAATCTTGCTCCCCATCAAATCAAGGGGGATTTTTGGGGGTATATTAAAAATGCAACATGAAAAAACTACGAAATATTGGGTTTATATAGACGAATTAGATTTCACCCATAGCCACCATCACTAAACCTCAGAAAATTTAGTTGAATAACCAAGAACTCATTCAGAATTTGTACTAAAATTTACAATACACAAGGTAAAAGTAAGTGAAGAGTGCTTGTATGCAAAATCCAGCGAACCCATTTAAGCGGAAAACGCGCCTTAATTTTTTCTTTGGGATTTTGCTTATTATCTTGTTGGGGACTAATCTCTTTTCTTATCGTCAAGTTGATAAGGTTGTTAATGCAAATACATGGGTTCAGCATACCAATCAAGTAATGCGCTATTTAGATAACATTTTAATCGATCTCGTTCAGGTTGAATCTGCTACCCGCGGTTATCTTTTTTCAAAAGATCCTGCCTTTGTTAATCGGATTGATGATGAAATTGCTGACATTTTTTCTAATTTTAAAGTTATCAAAGAATTGATAAAAAACCCAGAGCAGCAACTGCGATTAGAAAAACTTGAGCCTATACTTACTAAGAGAATTAATGACTTAAAAGAGCAAATAATATTACGAGATACAAAAGCATTAGATCTAAAGTCTATGTTGCCATTCATTAATAAAAGTAAAGAATTAACAGTCCAAATTGAAGACATTGTAATAAATATTATTAATATATTTTTTCTTGTCGTTATTATGGTTATTATTAATAGAATGTTATCGGAACTGATTGCTTCTAAAAACAAAATAGAAAAATCCGAGAGTCTCATAAAATGCATTATTGAAAACTCAAAAGAATATATTGGCGCTATCGATAATAATTATAAATTTTTAGCGTTTAACGAGTCATTCGCAAAAGAATTTCGAACTATTTTTGGTAAGCGTATTGCGGTGGGAGATAGTATTAGAGACGCGCTAGCCCATCTGCCAGAAGAGCGAGAAAAAGTATTGATACTTTGGCGTAGGGCTTTAAATGGCGAAGAATTTACTGTCACAGAAGAATTTGGCACAGGGCTAGAGCTAAAACGACAATATGAAATAACTTGCAATGCACTTTATGACGAACATAACAAGCTATTTGGGGCTGCCGTTATTGCAAGAAATGTTGAAAAACGTTTTGAAATAGAACGTAACCTTAAAAAAACGAACGAGGAATTAGCAAGCTCGCTTCAAGAAGTGAAAAAGAAAGCATATGAAATGAATATTGTGAATGAGATGTATAATAAGTTACGAAGCAGCGATATGATAGAAGAAATTTTAGAAATGATCGTTTTGTATTTTAAAAAACTCTTTCCTGGTATGGCTGGTGCGATTTATTTGATGAGTAACTCTAAAAACTATCTCGAGCACTTAACGGAGTGGGGTGAACCAAGGTTTATTGAGAAGGTTATGTCGCCAGAGCAGTGCTGGGGGCTTCGTGAAGGAAAAATTTTTTTGTATGTTAGTAAAAACGAAAATGTATTATGTAAGCATTTTATCAAGTCAGAAGAAAAAATTTGCTCTTATATTTGTGTTCCTTTGTTGGCTTTTAATGAAGTAATAGGTGTTCTTCATTTACAGTTATTGTTTTTGGCAGATGCTGAAGAAAAAGACATTATCGAGTTTTACAATCGTAATCACATGACAATTCAAAACTTGGCTAGCCAAATTTCGTTATCAATATCTAATATAAGATTGAGTGAAATATTAAAAAAACGCTCCACACGAGATGCGTTGACCGGTTTATATAATCGTGTCTATTTAGAAGAATTTTTTGAAAAAGATCTACAGCGTGCAAAACGAAAAAAAACTTCAGTTGCTGTTGTTATGATGGATTTAGATCATTTTAAAAATGTAAATGATTTATACGGTCATGAATCAGGTGATGTGGTTTTAAAGAAAATAAGTAACTTAATTACATTAGAATTAAGAAATAGCGATGTCGCTTGTCGTTATGGTGGGGAAGAAATTATTATAATCTTATATGATATTACCGTGAAAGATGCCTTGGAAAAAATAAATGAACTAAAAGTAAGCATTTCAGAATTAGAATTTCATTTTGCGGATTTGGTGAGGATAACGGCTTCTTTTGGTATAGCGATGTTTCCGGAACATGGCGAAGACGTGCAGCAATTAACAAAAGCTGCAGATGAAGCACTATATTTATCTAAAAAATTAGGTAGAAACAGAATAATGCTTTATCATTCGTAATAGTGTTTAATAGTTTTTGTGCAACTTTCTTGTTGTGACCACGGTGAACGAGTTTATGGTCTGTTTTTATTGTTTTGACTGAAAATAGCTGGTGGTTTGTAGTCCCAGCATAGCTGTGACATCACGTCTTGCTGGAGTTTTTCCATAAATATCTTTATTTCTTCTGGTGTATCGATAGGACCAGATAGGATTTCATGTTTCATTAATATCTCTAAGAGAATTTTTATTTCACGAGGGGTATCAACAGAACCTATTATTTGATTTGAACGTTGTTCTCGAATTTCACTTAAAAAACGTTCCATGAGTGCAGGATTGATAACAGCTGTTTGCTTTACATGAGAGCCATTTCGCAAAACGTTTAAGATAGCTTCTATCTCTAATGATGTGTCAATAGGGCCGGATATTATCGTTGTCACATTTAACTCCTTTTTACGTTTACCTTTCCATTTTTAAAAAAAACTTACTAAATCTGTTGCTTGCAATTGATTCCGCGCATTTCCGCTTAAATCATGCACAATTTTGCCATGGTGCATCACCAGTGTTCGTGTACCAAATTCAAGCGCTTGGGACATGGAATGCGTAATCATGAGTGCTGTTAATTGCTTTTCTTGAACTAAACGATCGGTGAGTTCTAAGATGAGTCGCTCCATTTTAGGATCTAAAGATGCTGTATGTTCATCTAATAATAATATTTTAGAAGGGCGAAGGGTTGCCATGATTAAACTAATCGCTTGGCGTTGTCCACCCGAAAGCAAGCCCATTTTATCGTTTAGGCGGTTTTCTAAGTTAAGACCTATCTGATTTAATTTTTCTCTAAATTGTTCTCGAAGATTTGTGTTAAGCGCCATTTTAAGTGTTCGGCTTTTGCCACGTGAAGCAGCAAGGCTTAAATTTTCTTCAATCGTGAGTTCAGCATAACTGCCTAATAAAGGATCTTGAAAGACACGGCTAATCAACTCAGCACGCTGATGTGTTGGCCACTTTGTAACCGTAATATTATCTAAAAGAATATTGCCTGAGTCGCTTAAAATATCCCCCGAAATTAAATTCATTAAGGTTGATTTTCCAGCGCCATTGCCGCCAATAATCGTCACGAAATCGCCAGATTGTATTTGTAAATTAAAGTTCTTAAAAACCGTAGTTTCTAAAGGTGTGCCTTTTCCAAAAGTCACTGAAATGTCATTGAGTATAATCATAGATTTCGCCGAGATTTCATAAAATTTTTGCGTATTTTAGGCACCAACATGGCTATAACGACCAATACAGCTGTAATCAAGTTTAAATCTTGTGCTTGTAAGCCGCCAAATTGGCTATTTAAAGCGAGTGCAATTGCAAGACGGTATAAGATTGATCCTAACACACAAGCAATTAATACACATCCAAGGCGATGTTTAGGCAATAAATTTTCACCGATAATAACGGAAGCAAGCCCTGTAATGAGAGTGCCTGTGCCAAGCGAAATATCTGCAAATCCATGCGCTTGTGCAAATAAAGCGCCAGCGAGGGCAACCAATCCATTGCTGATAGCAAGGCCAATGAGTGTCATTGATCCAATATTAATGCCATAGCTTGGGCTGACGCGTGGGTTAATACCGGTTCCTCTTAGGGCTAATCCAAATTGACTGCTTAAAAAGCGATATAACAAATAAAGAACACCTATTATTATCAGCAATAGCGTGCATAACACAACATGATTGCCTGTAACATAACTAAATAGCGTTGGCTCAGAAAGGAGCGCAATATTAGGACGTCCCATGATGCGTAAATTAACAGAGTATAACGCTGTCATGGTTAATATACCAGCTAATAAACCTAAAATATGCCATCGAACATGTAAATAACCTGTTATAAATCCTGCAATGCCGCCTGCACAAAGTGCTGTCAGCGTTGCAAGTACAGGATGTGTGCCATTGACAAGCAATGTTGCTGCAACTGCCGCGCCCAAAGGAAAAGTCCCATCAACTGTCAAATCTGGAAAATTAATCGCACGAAAGGTCAGATAAACGGCTAGGGACACAAGACCGTATAAAAGTCCAATTTCTATCGCGCCTAAAAATTGAATGGTATTCATTTCTGATGGTTTCCATGATTAATGCGAATTTCGGTTTTTTCTGGAAAAGCAACGGGTATATCATGTGGGCTTTTTCCTTCTAAAATTTCCAAAATCATTTTACCGGTTTGCTCCCCAACGGCATATTGATTTGCGCCGATGGTTGCAAGTGCGCCGTGTTCAATCATATCAATGCCGCTACAAAAAACAGGGATTTTGTGTTTGGCGCTGATTTTCATGAGAGCATCGAAAGCTGACAGCGCTGTATTATCATTATTGATAAAGATAGCCTGTATTTTTGAGACAAGTGCTTCTGTTGCTGCTGTCACTTCGGCTGTTGTATTCGCTGTTTTTAAGACTAATTCTAAACCTTTTTTTGATGCGATTTTCTGCATTTTCTCGACCAAAGCTACAGAATTTGTTTCGCCTGAATTATAAATAATACCGAGCTTTGAGAGTTTCGGTAAAACTTTTTTAAATAAATCAAACTGAATTGTAGGATCGATAAAATTAGAAACCCCTGTCACCATGCCTTCGGGATGCTGTAAATCTTTCACAATTTTTGAACCTTCTGGATCGGAAATAGAGCTAAATACAATGGGAATGCCATAACGCTGATTTGCGGAGATAAGCGCTTGTGTTGCTGTCGTACCAATGCCGACCATCACGGCTGGAGAGCTTCCAACAAATTTATGCGCAATTTGTGTCGCTAGCATGTTATTTCCTTGTGCAGACTGAAAATCTATCTGTATCGGTTTTTTAGCTTGTTTTTTTAGGACATCTAAAATACCTTGTCGTGTTGCATCTAACTCAGGGTGTTCGACTATCTGCATGATCGAGACGCGAATTTCCTTAGGTGATGCTGAAAAACTGACATTTATTGATAAAAACGCGATCAATCCTATTAAAAATCGAATCTTCATTGTGATTTTTTCCTCAACCTATCCAATATAAGCCTGTAGCCCTGATGAGCCTCTTTGCTTAAAAAGCGAGCGACACGCACAATGGTTGCTAAACTAACGCCTGTTTCATCATGGATCGCCCGATACGAGCGTTTTTCTTCTTTATCGTCTAATAGCAACGCAACCTCCCAGCGTTCTGTCATGGCTGCAACTTCAGCAGGCGTACAGAGATCGTTGAAGAAAGCTGTGCATTCTTCAACAGTCTTTAAAGTTAAAATAGCTTGATAAAGCGATTGCCTCATAATCTCTCTCTACTGTACTAATATGATAGTACAGTAGTCTTTTAAAAATTGCAATGCTTTATTTCGAAAATGGTGCTAATTTTTTGGAGATACACCTATTTTTTAAGGTTACATAGGAGGGTATACCATCTTGATAGGGTGGATAAGCCTCGCCTTGGATTAAGGGGAGTAGATAATTTCTACATGCTTCTGTAATACCAAAACCATCGCTTCGAATAAAATTTTTAGGCAAGGTTTTTTCTTGATTGGCAATTTTGCTTAGGGGGACGTCTTCAATATGCCATTGATAAGGGGCGTTGTTGTCTCTCACAATAATTGGCATCACCGCATTTTTGCCAGCAAGCGCAAATTCTACGGCGCTTTTGCCTAATTCATAAGCTTGTATGACATCAACCGTCGATGCAATATGGCGAGCCGAACGCTGTAAGTAATCGGATACGGCCCAATGATATTTAAGATTTAAATTTTCCTTAATGATAGCAGCGAGTTTTGGGGCGACACCGCCCAGCTGTGCGTGTCCAAAAGCATCTTTAAGGCCGCTTTCAGATAAAAATAAGCCCTCAGGATTTCGAATGCCTTCTGAAGCCACAATAACACAATAGCCGTTTTTTTCAACACATGCTTTAACACGGTTGCAAAAATCTGCTTCAATAAAAGGTAATTCGGGAAATAAAATTAAGTGGGGTGGATGGTCGGGATTTTCTGAAGCTAATCCGGCCGCCGCTGTGATCCAGCCTGCATGCCGACCCATCACTTCTAAAATAAAGACTTTAGTGGATGAATGAGCCATAGAAGCAACATCTAAACCCGCTTCTCGTGTCGAAATAGCAACGTATTTGGCAACCGATCCAAACCCTGGGCTGTTATCAGTACAGGGCAGATCATTGTCAATTGTTTTAGGAATACCGATGCAACTAATGGGATATCCCAATTTTAAACCCATTTCTGAAATTTTATGTGCCGTATCCTGCGAATCTCCACCACCATTGTAAAAAAAATAGCCGATGTTGTGCGCAGAAAATACTTCGATAAGACGTTCGTATTCAGCACGGTTATCTTCTAAGCTTTTAAGTTTATAGCGGCACGAGCCAAATGCGCCCCCAGGTGTAAATTTAAGTCCAGCAATGTTTTCTGGTGTTTCGTTTGCTGTGTCAATTAATTCTTCATGCAATATACCTAAAATACCATTTTTTCCCGCATAGATTTTGGAAATTTGCCTGGGATATTGACGAGCAGTCTCAATAACACCGCAAGCAGATGCGTTAATAACAGCGGTAACACCGCCCGATTGTGCGTAGAGTGCGTTTTTCAAAGTATCCTCTCGTCAGGTCAGGGAAATTTTCGCGATTCTAGCACAAATTATGCTAAAATAGGGGGTAAATTTATTGAGAGTAAGTTAACCATGCATACACATATTTTGGGCATTTGTGGGACTTTTATGGCAGGCTTAGCTGTTCTTGCCTCCGAACAACAACATCAGGTGACGGGTTCGGATCAAAATGTTTATCCGCCCATGAGCGCGCAACTAAACAAGCTAGGCATCAAAATATTTCAAGGCTATGATGACATTCATCAATTATCTCCCAAGCCGGATTGCGTTGTCGTTGGAAACGTTATGCGCCGGGGTATGCCCGTTATCGAAGAAATGCTGAACCAACAGCATCCGTTTTTATCGGGTCCTGAGTGGCTTGCGCGTTATGTTTTGCACGATAAACATGTTTTAGCAGTTTCTGGTACGCATGGTAAAACAACTACGAGCAGTATGTTAGCGTGGATATTAGAAGTTGCGGGATTAAACCCTGGATTTTTAATTGGCGGCGTTTCAAATGACTTTAGCGTCTCCGCACGATTGGGTGGTGGCAAATATTTTGTAGTAGAGGCAGATGAATACGATTCTGCATTTTTTGATAAACGCTCTAAATTTATTCATTATCATCCACGAACCTTAATTATCAATAATATCGAATTTGATCATGCTGATATTTTTGCAGATCTGGCGGCGATTCAGCAGCAGTTTCACCACTTGGTTCGCACCGTAGCCGGCGAGGGATTAATTATTTGTCCTGTTGGCGATCAAAATGTAAGTGCAACTCTAGAAAAGGGCTGTTGGACTGAAACAGAAGTATTTGGTTCCAACATGGGCTGGCATGCTGAAAATCGTAAGACTTGTGAGAATCAATTTGAAGTCTTTTTTGGCGATAGCGCCTATGGCGTTTTAAAATGGTCTTTGTTAGGCGAACACAATGTTAACAATGCATTAGCAGCTATTGCGGCTGCGCATCATGTCGGTGTAGAGCCTGAAATTGCCATAAAAGCGCTTTCATCTTTTAAAGGTGTAAAACGCAGAATGGAGGTAAAAGGTGTTGTGCGTGGCATGACGGTGTATGATGATTTTGCACACCATCCCACTGCTATTGAGTTAACTTTAGGAGGGTTACGTGCAAAAGTTGGCAAAGACGCACGCATTACCGCGGTATTAGATATTCGTTCGAATACGATGAAAGCAGGGCACCATAAAGACGATTTACCAGATGCCGTGCAAGATGCGAATGCTGTCTATGTTTTTCAATCTCCCGATATTCAATGGGATGTAAATAAAATTTGGCAAGCT
Organism: Gammaproteobacteria bacterium; assembly: GCA_044225595.1. Taxonomy (GTDB): domain Bacteria; phylum Pseudomonadota; class Gammaproteobacteria; order UBA6186; family Azoamicaceae; genus CADEGZ01. The sequence goes on along the minus strand of JBGAIG010000017.1, from coordinate 15,715 downwards.
GCGAATAAACCGGGTGGTGTTTTTACTAATACAGAATCATTGTTAAGTGTGTTATTAGCAGAAACACAGAATTCTGTAAATCACCACGTTATCTTTATGAGTAACGGTGGTTTTAACGGTATCCAAACATTATTTTTGGAAAAATTAGCTTAGTTTTTTAGCAATAAAATTTTGTGTTTATTTGCCTGTCCTGCACTAATGATATGTGTATGAATATGCGAATGAATGAGCAAGCTTTTCGTTAATACTTTTAAGGTATTATCATTGTCAGTACGTTCTAGAAATGTGGTTACCAATGGTAAAGGATGGCTTGTTTCTTCAATACGCAGCGTTCCTACCCATAAAGGTATTTGTTCTTTCGTTTGATAATCCGAACGCCACAGTTGTAGCACAATCCGTTTAGTGTCACTCAGTTTTTTGGTGACTGCGAGGATGGGCAGGCGATCACGATGAAATTTTGGCATCACTGGAAATAATTCAGGCGAAGGATTGTTAGCAAGTAGTGTAACACCTGTTTTAAAGTTGAGTTTAGGAATAACTTTCCAGCCAGCTTTTTCGAGTGCATCTTGTACAGCGTTTACTGATCCCAGCCATTGCACATCAAAGATGGTTGCTTGGCGCTTAAAAGCGCCTGTGCGATAGAGTGCACTTGTCTCACTTTTGCCTTGCCACCAAGTATTTTCAGGTAGTGTATGTATTGGCCATTGTCGTATTAATGTTGATTTCAACTGTGGATAAAAGAAAGCCGCATATAAACTTAAGCTAATCGTTATGACAATCAGTCCGGGTACAAGAATGGCACGAATGGGGACGGGGCGTGACTCAATGCGTCTATAAATTAAAGTGCCTAACGTGACAAAACCAGTACCTAGGGTGAGGCTGCCGATGATATCCGTAAACCAGTGCATACCGAGATAAACACGTGAAAAAGCAATCCATAAAATTAGGGGAATGACGATTAGCCAAGGCGCCCATTGGTATTTGCGTCCAGCTGATGGCTGCATGGAAATAGCTTGATGGATAAACACGGCAGCAAGACCAAAGACTAGGGTTGCGGTTAAAGCATGTCCGCTTGGAAAAGCAAGTTGCTCTGATAAATAAATTAAGCCTTCAGGTCTTGGGATAGCTGTTTCTGTTTTAAGGAATAAGCCGCTGATAAATCCAAAGCCAATCGTTAAGATCCAACAAAAAGCGGCTTTATAGCGCTGACGCCAGCATAACCAAAGCCCGATGATGGCAGCAGCAGGCAGAAGTATCCAAGGGTCACCTATTCCTGTCAAAAATCCGGTCCAATGAATAATCTTAGTGTTATAAAGCGCACGTAAAACTTGATAGACAGGTTCGTTCCAGCTAGCAATACCTGCTGCATTTAAGACATCAGAAACCGTTATTGTGAAAGAGGTAAAAGCAAGTATACACAATATTAGAATGCCTAATTGACTTTGTTCTGAACCTTGTGCATTTTTTAGGATTATCCGAAGCCAAGGCAGACGGTGTAAGATTTGCCAGATGGCATTCAGTATTCGGGTAAGCGTTTTGCTTATCCAAGCGCCGATCAGCAAGAGTGTTTCGTAAACTAACCACAAGGCAAGTAACAGTAATAAAACTAAAAGACCTGTACGGCTGGCGACTTCAGAAGACAGTGTGCCCAAAGAAACGCCAATTAAGATGCCAGGCAAGCTATATAAAGGTGCCCATGCAATGGCGGAGAGGACATTAAAGAAGAGAAATCGCTTAGGCGACATATCCATCATACCCGCGATAACCGGGATCATGGGGCGAACAGGACCGACAAAGCGGCCAAAAATAATGCTTTTGCCGCCATGTAGTCTAAAGAAAGTTTCTCCGCGTGCTAATAACTTGGGAAATTGTTTAAAAGGCCAGAAGTTTCTCAGCTGTTGATGATAATGGTACCCTAACCAATAGCTAATACCATCGCCAGCAATTGCACCTAAAATTGCCCATGATAAGGTTCCCCAAAAGGGCAGATGACCTGATCCCATCATGCCACCAATGGCTGTCATCATCACAACACCAGGAACCACCAGGCCTACAATTGCAAGTGATTCGGAAAGCGAGATCAGAAAAACGATAAATCCAGACCAATTTGGATGTGTTGTGATCCAATCTAAAATAGGTTGGACAGATTCTTGGGTCATGGGTAAATTGGGATCCTATAAATTTGTTGTACCATTAACGAGATTCTTACTCGTTAGTGTAGGTTAAGGGACGCTGATAATTCAATAAGTTAATTTTTTAACTTTATTCCTCGTTTGGCGCTGTGCGCCGCCTTCTCCCGTAATATGGGAGAAGGGAAAAGGCAAAACACTCGACTAGTGTACCATATGCACCGTCACCTGGACTTTATCAGGCTGCTCTGCATTAGCATCTACGGCATCAGGCTGTGCCGCTTTTTCTTCTTCTGCCACTGTGATGCGTATGTTTTTTCGAATGAGTTCGAATAATTTCGTTGCTTCACAATGCTGTCTATAGGCTTGTAAAAAAGGTTTTTTTAGCTTTTCGTTTCGTGTAGCAGAAGCTTCTTTCGCCGCCTCGTTTTCTGGCAGTTTTGTCGGTACAGTCATTTCACATAATGCCGTTAAGTGTTTGATCAACTTGTCTTTAAGTAGTTTATCGATTTTTTCTATTTCATCTGGGAGGCAGATTTCAGTCACACTTTCTTCTAATAAAACAAGCTTGCGCGTCTGTTCCATGCTTTTTTCAGCAACCCCATTCAACTTTTGGGTATTTGCTCTCATGCCAGCTTCTATTGCTGCAATGTTTTCATGCACTTCTTTAAGCATTTCTTCTTTTAATCCATTGAAAGCGTCTGTTTTTAGCGGTGCAGCCAATGTTGTTTCAAATTTTGTTTGAAAAGCATTAAAAGTTTTTTGTTGTGCTTCTATTTTTATTTTAATTCTATCAAGCTTTGATTGTGTATCTGAAAAGACTTTCGACAGTTCTTGCGGTGTCATTATTGCGGTTTTTTGGATAACTTTATCGATTTGATCGACATTAGCATCTAATGCAGTTAAAGATTCCGTCCAAGATTTTAAATCTAAAGCGAAATCTTTCGTGCTGCATTCAAGTTCGTTTTTCAATTTGCACGATTTTTTATGGGCTTCTTCTTTTTTTGGGGTTTTTGCTTTTGCTGACTTTTTCATAACTGATTGCTCCTTTGTTAAAAATAAAAAGCACCATCCTTGGTGTTATCGTCAATAACCTATTTTGTTTGCGTTATGACGACGTCCTTGCAATGCAGTTATTAAAAAAGAAATGATATAAAGGCACAATCCGATAGATAACGGAGGACAAATAGCGGACATTCTCTCGTTTTAAGGTGGCGCATAGCGCTCGAAGGGTTAAGTTTTATTTGGATATTCACATAAGTTGCGGATAAGGCATTGCTCACATTTTGGTTTCCTCGCAACACAAATGTATCTTCCATGTAACACTAACCAATGGTGTGCATTTTTTAAATAGGGTTTAGGAATAATTTTTGATAATTGTTCTTCAATTAAACGTGGTGTTTTTCCAATAGCCAAGCCGGTTCTGTTTGCGACGCGAAAAATGTGCGTATCTACTGCAATAGTGTGATGCCCAAAAGCCGTATTTAAAATCACATTCGCGGTTTTCCGGCCAACACCGGGCAAGCTTTCTAATGCCTCTCGCGTACTAGGTACGGTTGAATGAAAATTTTTTATTAAACTTTCACAAGTTTTTAGAATATTTTTTGTTTTGGTATTATATAATCCAATTGCTTTTATCGCATTTCTTAACTTTGTTTCACCCAGCGCTAAAATAGCTTCAGGTGTATTTGCGATCACGAAAAGTTTTTCAGTAGCTTTATTAACACTGATGTCGGTTGCTTGTGCTGATAAAATAACCGCTATTAATAATTCAAAGATCGAATTATATTTTAATTCAGTGACCGGAGATCGGTTTTGTGCTTCAAACCGTTTAAAAATTTCTGTTCGTTGTGTGATATTCATTTACGTTTTTCTTGAATGCGTCTAACAGCAGCATTAATTTCTGCTCGAATATGTTGTTTTTGCTTAGGATCAGCGATAGCTGGTAATTTAGGTTGTTCTTCTAAAATAAGGCGTTTTTGTCGCGCTTGATACCGTGCCTTAGCTTTAAGCGCACGTTCTGTTTTTTCACTACTACCAGCTTCAACGTAGGTTTCTATCATGTCGATGCAATCCATAGGGCAGGGGGGGGCGCACAGTCCACATCCAATGCATTCATCGCGTATTACCGTATGCAAAAATTGTGCGGCGCCAATAATGGCGTCGACAGGACAAACTGCCAAACATTTTGTGCAGCCTACGCATTCTGCTTCTCGAATAACAGCTAATTGCATAGTATTTATTTTACGCGCATACCAGGTTTTGCTCCAGCATGGGGTTCTAAGATCCAAAGATCACGACCACCGGGTCCCGCAGCCAGTACCATGCCTTCGGACATGCCAAAACGCATTTTACGCGGTGCCAAATTGGCAACGACTACCGTCAGTTTTCCAATTAAAGCTTCGGGTTCGTAAGCTTCTTTTATGCCCGCAAAAATTTGTCGTGTTTCACCACCAAGGTCGACAGTCAGTTTCAGGAGTTTTTGTGCTTCTACCACAAGTTCTGCATTAACAATTTTTGCGATTCTGAGATCAATTTTTGCAAAGTCCTCGTCGAAATGGTTTCTTCTGTTTTGGGAGCATCTGACATGGCAATAACCTCTTTAAGTTCGATACGATGTAATAAGGGTTGAAAAACTTGAATGGTATGTGTAGTTAAAGGTGTTTGGCGATTATCCCAGCGCAATTCAATATTTAAAAAATCTTCAACTTTTTCGGCTAGTATCGGCACAATAGGTTTTAAATAAGTGATCAATAAGCGAAATAAATTTAATCCCAGACTGCAGACTTCGCCGGTTTCTGTTTGCGTTGTGGGCGATTTCGCTAATACCCAAGGTTTCTTATCGTCAATATAGCGATTTGCAATATCGGCCAAACGCATAATTTCACGCACGGCACGATTGTATTCACGCCCTTCGTAGCATGCTTGAATGAGTTCGCCTGCAGCGACGAATTCTTGATACAAAGCAGGTTCGCTGCAATGAGCAGACAATTGACCATTAAAAAGTTTTGTAATAAATCCGGCAGAGCGACTCGCGATATTGACTAATTTTCCAACCAAATCCGCGTTAATACGTGCAACAAAGTCTTCCATATTAAAATCAATGTCGTCTATGCCAGTCCCAAGTTTTGTTGCAAAATAATAACGTAAATATTCAGGATTAAGGTGTTTTAAATAAGTATGTGCATGAATAAAGGTACCACGCGACTTAGACATTTTTTGTCCATTCACCGTTAAGAATCCATGCACAAAAATATTATTCGGCGTTCTAAAATCGCTACCGTTTAAAATAGCAGGCCAAAAGAGCGCATGAAAATAAACAATATCTTTACCAATAAAATGATAGAGTTCTGTTGTGCTGTCTTTGTGTGCCAATATTCTGCAGAAAGAAAGATCTTTACTTTTTGCGCATAAATTTTTGAAACTGGCCATGTAGCCAATGGGAGCATCTGGCCATACATAAAACCTTTCAGGTGCACCGGATTTCAAACCCAAAAATGAATTGCATCGCGCGAAATATCCCATTGTTGTAAGCCAGCGGTAAACCACTCTTTTAGTTTTTGAGAAATTTCACTTTGTAGATGACCGTTGGTTATCCATTCTTTTAAAAATGTTTCGTAGTGATCTAAACAAAAGAAATAATGTTCAGATTCTTTTTCGACGGGTGTTGCACCCGAAATAACCGAAATAGGGTTTTTGAGATCAATCGGGTTATAAGTTGCCCCACATTGTTCGCAATTGTCGCCATATTGATCGTTTGCGCCGCATTTTGGGCACTCGCCTTTTACATAGCGGTCAGGTAAAAACAAATTTTTGATCGGATCGAAAGATTGTTTAATCGTACGTTTTGCAATATCGCCGCGGGCTAATAGTTTTTGATAAATTTCGGTTGCAAGGGCTTTATTTTCTGGCGAATGCGTTGTGTAAAAATTGTCAAATGAAATATTAAAAGCTTTAAGATCAGCAGTATGTTCTTGATAACTTTTGGCAATTAACGCTTCAGGCGTCATATTTTGTTTTTCGGCGCGTAACATAATCGGTGTGCCATGTGCATCATCGCCACACAAAATAGCAGGTGTTACCGATAAGACGCTGAAAGCGTACCCAGATATCAGGCTGGATATATTCAACCATATGGCCTAAATGGAGAGGACCGTTGGCATAGGGCAATGCGGCCGTCACTAGAATTTTTCGCTTGTTGTTTGACATATAACTCTCTAAAAATAAAGGTTGACACAGCGGCAAAGCCTTACATTAGCATAAATGACCTTTCTTGGTCTAAACTTAGAGATGCACAGGGAGATACCCAGGTTGATCGAGGGGGCATCCAATCAGTGAATCCTGACATGGCTATTTTTAATCCGGCCAGCGTGTTTAAAACGCCGGCAGAAATTTTAGCAAATACGGAAATTAGCCTAACAAAAGAACAAAAGATCCAAGCATTACTAACCTGGCAATACGATATTCAATTGAGGCGCGTGGCTGAGGAAGAAAATATGCATTCTAATCAAGAGATTGATAGTGATTTAGAAGGTAATATTATTTTGGCATTGCGTGAGTTACAAGGAGAATAAAAAGGCTATCCGGACATTTTTAGGGTATAATTTAGGTATTAGTAAAATAACTAAGGAGTAATAAGCATGAGTTTAAGCAGTGATGATGAACATTTCAAATCAGCAATAACAGGGAGCGAGCAAAAATATGCTGGGGATTCGACGGCAGCACAACAAATGCGCGTACATCCTAGCTATCCGATATTAGTAAAGACTATCAGTGAGCTGGAAGCTGATATACGTGGGCTTGTTTCTTCTTTCGAGGGAATGGATTACCCAGTACACTGGCAGAAGATACCCAAAATTTTTGTCAACTTCTACCGATAGATTAACAGCATTATCAGCTGCAGTAGGCGTGTTTTCGGATATGGCAACTAGAAGCAAGAGCGCTTGTTTTTCAGAGAGCTTTGAATCTCTTGAGAGGAAAAGCCATTTTGGAGGGTATAGCTGTTTTGCGACAAGAGATTAAAACAGATGATCAGGAGTACTCGAGTTATTCGAATAAAGATTTTGTATCGATAGATTTGCCGACTGTTTTTAGCAGAGTTGTTGATGTTATGGATGCATGCAATTTTTGCCATTGGATTACTCAAAGTAGTGCACCAGTAGTTGTTGTGTCGATAGGTAGTGGTGGACCAACACAAGCGGGAACACAAGAGTGGCCAAAATTTGTCAAAGATATTGTAGGTTCTACCACTCAAGAAAGAAGAGTGGAAGTACTGAATATTGATCCGGCATTTCGGACGCAGCCAGCAGCACCCTCAACAAATCCAAAGATTAGTATTCGTGCCTATGCTGGTAAATTCCCCTCCGAATCGCTTGGTTCGATGTCTCTTGTTAGCTTGCAAAGCACAACAGAGAGCGCTAAAGCCGTACAGATGGCTTTAGAGCACATTTTAGAAAATCCGGATAGAAAAGTGGTTTTACTGAGTCAAACTTCTCCTATTTTACTCTCTGTATTGTTTGAAATCGCTAAAAAACATCAAGAAAAATTAGGCACACAATTGGAAATTATTGGGGATTATTTTATCAGTTTTCCATCAGTTGTGTATGGCAAAAACGCATTTCAGTATCCTGAATACGCCAGTTTTAAGAATGCGATGCAACCATTTGGGATTATAACATCTAGAATTAATGTATCAGGAATACAAAAAAGCTATCCTGCAGAATCATTTGGAAAAATTTATTACCAAAAGTTGAAGCGAACACCAAGTTATTTCAAGAATCAAAGCCAACGATTGCCACGAAGAGACGGCCGGGATAGAATTTAAGCTTTTGAAGATGGTTTATTTTAAAATATGCAAGAACAAAAAAAAGTAACACATCATCTATGCCAAAATGGTTTAAAACCGATCCCCGGTATTAAGAATATTATTGCTATTGCTTCTGGTGGCATAAAGAATTAGGTAGGTAAATCCACAACAGCGGTCAATCTTGCCTTAGCAATTTCCATAACAGGAGCACGTGTTGGTATTTTAGATGCGGATATTTATGGTCCCAGTCAACCGCTGTTTTTGAATACAAAAACACAAAAGCCCGTGCTGCAAAAAGATCGCGAAGGAAAACGTTTATATCCTATTCTACAATACGGCTTGCAATCCATGTCTATGGGCTATTTGGTTGATCCGGATGCGCCTATGGTTTGGCGAGGTCCTATGATCAGCAGTGCATTGCAGCAGTTACTTTTTGAGACCGCTTGGGATAACTTGGATTATTTAATCGTTGATTTGCCGCCGGGCACGGGCGATATACAGTTAACCTTAGCGCAAAAAATACCGGTTGCGGGTGTGGTAATTGTTACAACACCGCAAGAAGTGGCACTGTTAGATGCCAAAAAAGCCTTGCTGATGTTTAAAAAATTGGGCATTACAATATTAGGCATTGTAGAAAATATGGGTACACATATTTGTACGCATTGTGGTCACGCAGAATCTATTTTTGGAAGCGAAGGGGGGGGCAAGCTGGCAGCACAATTCGAAGTACCTTTGTTGGGACAATTGCCTTTAGATAAAAGCATTTGTGCAGAAGTGGATATTGGCGACATTAGCTTCGATCCCAGCAAAATTGCGGGATTATATGCAGAAATCGCAGATCGTGTTGTAAAACAGTTGTCTTTGCAGCCGCGGGATTATAGCGTGGCGGTACGTACCGTAGTCGCAGATTAAAAAAGGCACAAAGAATATGAGCATAAAATCAGATATTTGGATAAGACGCATGGCACTCGAACAGGATATGATTAGTCCTTTTGCAGCTACGCAAGTGCGACATAATGAATCTGGACGTATTGTTTCTTATGGGACATCGAGTTATGGGTACGATGTGCGGTGTGCAAATGAATTCAAAATTTTCACGAATATCAATTCTGCGATTATTGATCCCAAAGACTTTGATGCAAGTAGTTTTGTCGATATTGAAAGATATTTGCATTATTCCTCCGAATTCTTTCGTCTTGGCACGGACACTCGAATATTTTAAAATTCCCCGTGATGTATTAACCATTTGTTTAGGAAAATCCACATATGCACGCTGCGGCATTATTGTAAATGTTACGCCGTTAGAACCGGAGTGGGAAGGGCATGTTACTTTAGAATTTTCTAACACAACACCACTTCCTGCAAAAATTTATGCTAACGAAGGTGTGGCACAAATGCTATTTTTTCAATCCGATGAGGTTTGTCAAACGTCATATAAGGATAGAGGCGGCAATATCGGGGACAAAAAGGCGTTGCTTTTCTTTAAACTTAAACCAATATGTAAATACGTATTTAATTTAAATTATCTATAATAGAAACTATAGCAGGGCAGCTGATTCGACAATGAGTTTTAAAAACCTTAAATACAAAACGAGTAGCTAATCTCGTAAGTGGCTACGAGCATATAATTGCCAATGAATAATCCTGTCTGCTTAATAACCAGTGAATTGCCTTCTGACCAGTTCGTGCTTGTGCGAGTGGGAATCAGGAGTCGATTTTCACAAGATGCTCAGTTACAGTGTTCGAGGGTAACTGCTAAGACAAATCGAACTCGCTGCTCGTTTTTCGTGCTCATCAGATAACGAGTAGTTAAATAAAAGATTGGGATACGCATGTAGATGCTTTCGGTAGAGTGCTTGCGGACGCGGGTTCAATTCCCGCCGCCTCCACCAATTAGAAATCCAACAAAATCCAAGAAGATACAAAAACCCGCGAAAAAAGCGGGTTTTTTGCTTAAAACTCTTCCACACAAGTTTATACACTTCCTCTTGAATCCAGATCGAAAACCGGGTATAAATACGGGTATATCCGCTAATACAAGGAGCTTGTATCCATGTCTTTAACTGAACTGGCCATTAAGAATAAAAAATCCAGTGATAAGCCATTCAAAATGCCAGATGAAAGAGGGTTATTCTTGTTGATTCATCCTAATGGTTCTAAATATTGGCGGCTAAGATATTCATTTGAGGGTAAAGAAAGGCTCTTGGCACTTGGCGTATACCCCGATGTGTCGTTATCGGAAGCACGCGATAAACGTGATCAAGCTCGCAAGCAGGTTGTCAATGGCGTTGATCCAAGTATATTAAAAAAGTTTTTGAAGCGGGCAGCTAAAACTGCTTCCGAAAACAGTTTTGAAGCTGTAGCGCGTGAATGGTATACCAAGCACTCTAAGAACTGGGTGCCTAGCCACGGCGAGAAAATTATTCGCCGATTTGAAAGGGATATATTTCCTTGGATTGGATCATTGCCCATTGCCAATATCGCTGCCCCAATGCTATTAACCGTTCTACGTCGTATTGAAGACCGTGGGGCATTAGAAACTGCTCATAGAGCACATCAAAATTGTGGTCAGGTTTTTCGGTATGCAGTTGCTACAGGACGGGCAGAACGTGATCCTACCGGCGATCTTCGTGGAGCATTGCCACCTACACGCGTTAAAAACTTTGCCGCCATTATTGAGCCTAAAAAAGTTGGAGAATTGCTAAGGTGCATAAAAGGTTATGAAGGATCATTTATAACAAAATGTGCGCTTCAACTTGCTCCTTTGCTGTTTGTTAGACCAGGAGAGCTTCGTAAAGCTGAATGGTCAGAGATAAGTTTAGATTTAGCTGAATGGAATATTCCAGCCGAAAAAATGAAAATGCGTCAACCGCATGTTGTGCCTCTTTCTACACAGGCTGTAACAATTTTAAAAGAATTGCACCCATTAACCGGGCGAGGCAAATATATTTTTCCATGTGTTAAAACCATTACCCGTCCTATGTCCGATAATACCATCAATTCTGCTTTAAAAAGATTAGGGTACAATTCAAACGAAATGACAGCCCATGGGTTTAGAGCGACAGCACGCACTATTTTAGATGAGACACTTGGTTTTAGACCAGACATCATCGAACATCAGATGGCTCATGCAGTCAAAGATCCCAATGGACGTGCTTATAATCGTACTTCACATCTACAAGCCAGGCGAGAGATGATGCAGAAGTGGTCAGATTATTTACAAGAACTAACAAAAGAGTAGAACTAATTTAAAGCTCTTACAATTAAGTTGCATTAAGTAATATCGCCGAATTTTTACATGCGCTGTAGTGTATAAGTACCATAGATGATCATTTTTTTCGATGTTTTCAACCTTATTAAGCTGATCATCTGCGTGTTTTTGATCATCTTCGAAAGTTAAAAATTGTCAAATTCCCTGCTTCATGGCAGACTTAATGTCATATTGGACATTAGATGAGAGTGTCGCATTACTGCTGGGTTTAAATCCAAATTATACTTCCTGGGCTTTAATTAAACAGTTCTTAGATGCGCCTGATACTTTTCAAAGTTTTCAACCTTCTCAAGTGATCATCTTCGAATTTTTGATCACCTTTAAGGTTAAACTGACCTACAATTAATTCCCCGGACTTCAAATTACGAGCATAATATAAACCTGAAACAAAGGAGTTTAAGTTATGCGTTCAAAGAACAAGAGAAATTACAAAGAAGCTAGAGTTTATTCGGCTGATTTAAAAGAAAATGCTATACAACTTGCCTTGCGTTCTTCCTCTATTGAGGTAACTGCAAAAGAATTAGGTATTCCAAAGACAACACTGTACAGTTGGGTTGCCAATTTCAAAAAAGGACAAAGTTCAAAGCGAAAAGTTGGATCGACGCAACCTCATCTGGAAAATTTACAATCTAATGTAGTAAATCTTATGGAAGAGAACAGGCGGCTTAATAAGACAATTGCATCACTTCTAGAGGAGAAAGCGATCCTAAAAAAAGCCGCGGCGTACTTTGCGAAAGACCTGAAGTAAAGTACGCTTTCATCAGTGAACATAAAGAAGAATTTAGGATCGATCTAATGTGCGAAGTGCTGGATATAAGTCAAAGTGCCTATTATGACTCACTTAACAGAACACTCAGCCAAAGGGCGCGTGATAATCAGGCATTAGACAAACAGATACTGAATATCTACATGCAGCATCATGGCCGGTATGGTGCTCCTAGGATTCATAAAGAATTAGAAGCTTTAGGCAGGCATGTGAGCAGAAACAAAGTGGCTAGAAGAATGAAACAGCTAGAATTAAGAGCTTTAGCCAAAAGAAAATGGAAGGCAACAACGGATTCAGAACACATCCTGCCAGTAGCTGAAAATCTTCTTAATAGAGATTTTAGCGCGAATGCACCTAACCAGAAATGGGTAACGGATATTACATATGTTGCTACGCAAGAAGGTTGGATATATTTAGCAACGGTAATGGATCTTTATTCGCGTGCTATTGTGGGTTGGAGCTTCCAAGATCGATTAGAAAGCCCGCTGATAATAGAAGCATTAGAGATGGCTCTGTGGCGCAGAAAGTTCCCTAGAGGCGTTTTAGTGCATTCTGATAGAGGCAGCCAATATTGTTCTGATCGGTATCAAGCTTTATTTAAAAAATACGAGCTCATTTGCAGCATGAGTCGAGCTGGAGAATGTTGGGACAATGCAGCGATGGAAAGTTTTTATCATTCGTTAAAAACGGAGTTAGTGCATTTTAGTTTGGGCTTTAAAACCAGGCTAGAAGCTATAAAATTGATTACAGAGTATATTGCAGAGTACTACAACACGGTGCGAAGGCATTCAGCTATTGACTACCAAGCCCCGTTTGTGTTCGAATTAAGAAATCGGTGCTCGTAATAATAAGTCCAGATTTTTAGGGTAAGATCAAACGCCATCAAATGCCGTGACTCTAAAACCTTTTCAATTGTATTGTTCACTGACTTCCAATAAAATATACCTTAGCCTAGATATTTCAAAGCTTGGGAGGCTTGGTGGGTCAATTAACTACTAAAATTATAAAAAAAATGAGAACTCTAATTGGTCTGTGTAACATTCGGGCTTTATTGGAAAGTTTTAAAAAATATAAAGCAAATTTTAAGCCTTGGATTAAAATGCCACATTGGACGCTAGATGAAGGAACCGCATTACTGGCAGAATTGGATCCAAAATATGTCGATTGGGATTACGTCAAAAATTGCTCAAAAAGCGACCAAAAGAAGGATCTGTTCATAGAGTTTTTTGCAGAACATCTATTAGCACTAAGGAATATCGTTTTAAAGGCGTATGAGGTAGGAAAGATAACCGATCCTATTGCCCCGCTTACTTTTATTGCATGGGCAGTTAGTGAGGGCATTGAAATTCCAAAAGCTCTACAAAAAAAAGCAGCAACCCTGAAAAAAGTAAAAGCGGCTGTTGAGGCAGAGACAAATAAATTATTAAGAAAAATAGCTAAACTTCAAGGTAAAATAGGAAGATTGCAAGCTTTAGCTTGGCAAGGCTCTGATGAGAAAAAAAGCACTTATTCCAAAGAGTTAGCTCTCGCAGTTAAAGCGCACAATGCGATTAGCAAAAATTGGAAAAAAGGTCGCAGCATAAAGAAACAGATTTGGATGTGGCTGGAAGAAAATTATCCTGAGCTATTGAAGGAAGAAAAAATACGTATTTCAAAGATTTGTAATTGGCACAAAAAGGGTGGGGCACCTGTTACGCCGTCAAAAAAATCTACCTATCCCCCCCCCTAAAAGTGCTCCCTAATTTCACACCAAATAAAAAAACCTGCCGTCCTTTTTTATTCTATAAAAATAGGGATTTTTGATAACTTATCTACCCATTTTTTGTAGAACCCACCTAATCATTCTACCGTTTTTTTTTCCAAAAATAACGTTTTAAATAAAAGCATGTTTAACCAATTCCCAAACGGGACTAGGAGCTTTTATGAATGCAATTTTAAGACTTTCGGCTGTCAAGAACCGAACAGGGTTGTCTCGTTCAAGTATTTACCTGCGTATGCATCAAGGTACATTCCCCAGACAAATTTCATTAGGCGGCCGCGCTATTGGATGGATAGAAGATGAGATTGAAGCCTGGTTATTGACTCAAATAGAACGCAGTCGATTTGAAAAGAAATAGTGGCTTGAGGGGTGTGAAGAGATTAATTAAACCATTAGTGTTGGAGTACTTATCATGAATGACACCATTGAACAATTTCGCGAGGCAATACGGTTAGCAGGCATAAAGCCGCCAGAAACTATTTGTACTGATGGCCAACTGCATCGTTTTGGAACTTCTGAGAAACCAGGGGACAAAGCAGGTTGGTATATTCTTTATGGGGATGGCATCCCTACTGGAAGCTTTGGTGATTGGCGAACCGGTATAAACCACAGTTGGCAGGCGGATATCGGCAGGACATTCACTGAGATAGAAAAATTAGAACATCAAAAAAAGCTTGATACTATCCGCCAAGCACGTGAAGCAGCAGAAGAAAAAAAGCACAATGAGGTTGCTAGACAAGCTGCAAGCCTTTGGAACGCTGCTATCGAAGCACCTGCTAATCATCTCTATCTGGTACAAAAAAATGTTGAGGCTTACGGATTACGGGAACATAAAGGCGAATTGATTGTACCTGTTAGGATTCATGGATTAATTCAATCTTTGCAATTTATTGATTCAAGCGGCAATAAACGTTTTTTGTCTGGAGGCAAGCTTAAAGGTGGGTATTTTGGTATTGGTACGCCAAAAGACATCATTTGCATTTGTGAAGGCTATGCCACCGGTGCGAGCATTTTTAAAGCAACCGGCTATGCGACCGCGGTGGCGTTCAATGCCGGGAATCTAGTATTAGCGGCTAAGGCATTGCGTAAAAAATTTCCTGAGTACCGGTTAATTTTATGTGCTGATGACGATAGTTGGACTCAGGGTAATCTAGGGTTAAGCAAAGCCCGAGAAGCCGCCAGCATGGTTAATGGGCTGCTGGCTATTCCCCGCTTTGGAGAAAACCGTTCTCCAGGATTAAGCGATTTTAATGATTTGCAAAAACATTCTGGGGTGGAAGCGGTAAAACACATTATTAACGAAGTTGCAGAACCCAACGGTGTCAAACTCATTTGTTCAACGGATATGGAACCAAAAGCAATCGCTTGGCTTTGGAAAAATTGGTTATCTCTCAGTAAATTCCACATTTTAGCAGGAATGCCTGGAACCGGAAAAACGACGATTGCCTTAAACTTAGCAGCGATTATTTCCCGCGGAGGCCAATGGCCGGATGGCACTCAATGTGACTCACCAGGTAATGTTTTAATATGGTCTGGTGAAGATGATCCAGAAGATACGCTCTTACCGCGGTTGTTAATGCACGGTGCTGAACAAAAGCGGATTTATTTTATTAGTGATGTCATCGAGAATAATACAACCAGAGTTTTCGACCCTGCTTGTGATATCTCTAAGCTATATGAAAAAGCTGCTAAAATGGAGTCGGTTCGTTTAATTATTATCGATCCGATTGTCAATGCGATTTCTGGCGATTCTCATAAAAATGTCGAAGTGCGACGTTCTTTACAGCCATTAATAGAGCTGGGTAAAAAATTAAAGGCTGTCATACTCGGTATATCTCATTTTAGCAAGCAACTGTCTTTTAAAAAATAATTTTACACGAGACCTATTTCAACAAATGATTGCTGTAATTTCTATTCTAAATGGAAATAGAAGTTCAACATTGCATTTCATCAATGTTAAGAAAATAGCGCATGGACAGGGCCA
>JBGAIG010000016.1:23405-27991 GCA_044225595.1 Gammaproteobacteria bacterium | reverse complement strand
ACTATCGATCCGATGACTTTGTTGCCGCATAAAATTGATTTGGCTCAACTAAAAGCATTTGCTGAAGAGCAGATTCTACTTGCTAAAGCCGTATTAAACACTTCTTAATTTAACAGGTGGTATTTTCAGGCGCATACGAAAGATCAGGTTCACAACCTTCTCCATCTCTATAACATCTGGCTAATACTCGCATCGCTTCATCATGATTTCCTTCTCTTCTTTCAGCAACCTTTTTGATCATATCAAATCCTCTCCTTGGATTTTCACCTAAGAGTCTCTTGATTTGTTTCTGCCCTATATCTATAGCAAGTTCACTGCTTGTTCTTGCAATCAATTGAGAAGCTTCTTCTAAAATAATTTCAAAACTCTCTGCACTAACTGTTCCTTTTAAAACCAAGTCATTTAAAGAATCCAACGAAGCTGGGCTTCCTAATTTTGCCGCTTTTGTATAAATTTCTATCGCTTTAGGAAGATTCTTTTCTCCAAACCATCCCTCTTGATACATTTCAGCTATTTGCCACATTGCTCGCGTACTTCCTTTGCTAGCTGATCGTTCTAAAAAACATTTTGCTTTTTCTAACATATCTATCTTTTGCCGTTCTTTTACTTTGTTAGAACTCTTTATTTTTAAGTATTGCCCCAAATAACGTTGTCCTAAAATGGCTAAAGCATATTTATTGTTTCGATTAGCTGCTTTTTCCATCCACTCTAAGGCCATATTTGGATTAACAGTACCTAAATCCCCCCTCTCATACATTTGTGACAATAAACACATAGCATGACTGTGACCTTTCCCCGACTTTTCGGACACGTTGCTAAGAGAGTAAAATCTATGCAAGAGGTGTTATATGAGTCAGAAAAAAGTAACAGTTACAAAAAAACGTCAGAAATATAGCTCACAATTTAGAGAACAGGCACTTGCCAGGAAGGTGTACCAAAAGCAGCTAAAGATCTTGGTATAGCTGAAGCGATGCTTTATTCATGGCGAAAAAAATATGAAACAACAGGGATTCCGTTTGAAGAACAAAAAATCCAAGCAGCGGAGTTAGCGCGACTTAAACGTGATAATGCTCGTCTATTAGAAGAAAATGCTTTTTTAAAAAAAACAGCAATATACTTCGTGAAAGAAGCCAAGTGAAGTACGTTATTATTCATGAAAATAAGCGGTTTTTTAGGTTGGGCATGATGTGCAGAGTTCTTTCAGTGTCACGCAGTGGCTATTACGCTTGGGAAAAGGAGCCAGAGTCATTGCGAACCCAGGAAAATGCAAAACTCGCCACGGCCATTAAAGTTATTTATGACGATGAAAAACAGCGTGCAGGCTCTCCACGGATTACAAAACGTTTGCAGGCATTGGGCTGCGTGATTGGAAAGAATCGAGTTGCCCGGATTATGCGGCAAGAGGGATTACGCGCTAAAGGGGTTAAAAAATTCAAAGCGACTACTAATAGCCGCCATGATCTTCCTGTAGCGCCAAATTTACTACAGCAGAATTTTGAAGCGGCTCGGCCAAACGAAAAATATGTGACTGATATAACGTATATCTGGACGCAGGAAGGTTGGTTATATTTAGCAGTTGTTTTAGACCTCTATTCACGTTATGTGGTTGGTTGGGCAATGTCAGAGCGGATGACAGCTGCATTAGTGTGTGATGCCTTAAAAATGGCTTTATGGCGGCGCAAAAGGCCTACGGGTGTTATTGTACATTCTGATCGGGGCGTGCAGTATTGCTCACGTGAATATCAATCTTTATTGGCAAGGCATGGTTTAATTTGCAGCATGAGCAAAAAAGGCGATTGTTTTGATAATGCGGCTATGGAAAGCTGGAATGGTAGTTTAAAAGTCGAGGCGATACACGGTGAAAAGTTTGTTACACGTGAGGAGGCTAAAAAACATGTGTTCGAATATATTGATGTGTATTATAATCGCAAGCGTCTCCATTCGAAATTGGGTTATTTAAGCCCGGTAGCGTTTGATTTTAAGCCCGGTTTTCAAATTGGGTTATTTAAGCCCGGTAGCGTTTGAGGAGAAACAAGTTGCTTAGCAATGTGTCCGTTTTTTCGGGGCAAGATCACTGTTCTTTTTATTTGCTGCCTTAAGAAGCCAGTCGTAAGCCTTTTGAACATCTCTGTTACCTAGCTTACCACTCAAATAAAGATCGGCTAATTCACACATTGCATGATCATTGTCCTTAAAACTGGCTTCTTTTATTAAACTTTGCTCTTGATCCTTAGAAATGCGTAATAGATCAAATCGAGTATTACGTTTATTTTCTCCCACGGTTATTATTGTTCCGTTTTTCGCCATGACCATTTGAGTGGTCTCATCAATATAAGTAACACTTTCTTTTTGTTTTAATTTTTCACCACCTTGCCAAACATCCTGAATAGCATTATCAGAAATTTTTCTTTGCTGCGATCGGGTTAATGCATGAGGAGTAAAAGCTGAAAAATTCTTAGAAGAAAACAAAACGGGAGGTCTCAAATTCAATACCTCACCTATTATCGGTTGTTTTGAACCAGCGGCACTATTTACTGACCAAGCAGTATCTTGAGCTGTTGTTCGACGTCGATGAGGTGGAACATATTTATTAGCAGAACCCACTTGAATATCACTCTTTTTCATTGCAATTCCCTCCACAATTATCTGCTTTCGCACCAAAAGACCGCTCCAAATACCTGTGCCACTAAAAGACAGGGAGCTGAAAACGAACATAATATAATAACGAGATTGTATACTTTAATGTTAAGGAATTTCAATCCTCCTCTATGATATACGACCTTAACGAAAAAATATTTGATTGGCCATCTTAACGACAAATTTCGGCCTTCCTCTATATAATACACGTGGCTGTTTTTAGTCCGTCAGCAGCTAAAGTTTGATTACCCGTGTCTCTATGATATTATTTGCAATTAAATTTATACAACAACACCAAAAAACTTAAAATTTGTATTAAACACATTTTTCTCGTTTAAATACAAACACCTTATCCGACCCACTATCATTTTAATATAATAAAATCCATTATATGTCAGGTTATATGGGCGTTCTCAAAAAGGTAGTCATAAAACTACAACCAGTTATACAAAAGCTTAACACACAGCAGTTTCTTCTTTAGCTCAATTGCGTTATTATCAATCACTCATATTAGATCAAAAAAGAAAGGAGATCAGATCGCATGTATAGAAATTCGAATCCATCATATTTCACCGATTTTACAAAAACAGTACTTAAATGGGATTTTAGCACTCTGTCAAAACCATTGGCGATTGCAACTTCTGGGATACTGCCCAAAACAGTAGATAATATTAGTGAATACTACCATAATTTTTTACCATTCATTCTCGAAGAAACACGTGCTATTATTGCCAATGGTTTAGAACGGGTGCATGAGCATACACATGAGGGACAAGCATTCAATTTGCGTTTAAAAAAACAAGCAAATTTGCCAAGAACTGAAGGCAATCCAATGTCTTTACATTTTAATGGGATCATTCCAATTGACATAGAGCATGGAAACTCTATGAATGTTTTATTGCTCAAAACAACCGGAGTATCGCCAACTAAAGTATTGATTGCTTTGGCGACAGAAAAGCCAGATACTTCGGAATTGTTCGCAAAGATCATTATGACTTCAGCAGATTATTCTGAATATCAAGAATGTTTTACTGCAGGTTCAAGATGGGAAGCACAGTACTTAGGATCCATTATTAGCGAACAAAGAATGTATGATGCCTGTTTAGAAGCCACAGATTGTGCTTGTGTTCAGCAAATTGCCAGGGCCAGAATTTCAACGCCCTGCTGTACAACACGTGTTTTAGAAAAATCATGTAACATGAATGATTTAAACTTGTCACAAGAAAAAGCCATCTATGCTTTTTTAAATGCAAAGAAAGGAACAACCCTACTACTACAAGGCCCTCCTGGTACAGGAAAAACAAAAACCTTAATTACTTTATTAAAACAAGTCGCAAAACCAGGTACCCGAACAATGGTGAGTGCGCATTCTAATAAAGGAGTTCAAGTGCTTGCCTCAAGAGCCATAGAGGAGATGCCAAACGCCCCTATGATTTTAATTGGCGTTGCAAGTAAATTGCCTGAAAAATTACGACCCATCTTTCTGCAGAATTGGCATGATACAATTTTGTCCGCTTTTTCTTCTCATCATCACGAAATTGAATCTTTAGCCAATACAGCTGTGGTGCACCCGTCCGCAAACATACTTCTTTCCAACATTGAACGAGATATTCGTGTGGCAGAGCAAAGATTAAATAATTTTGCATTGATTCATTTTCGTAAATTGTCGAACACACAGAAACAGGAATTATACGCACTCAGTAGCGACCCTCTGTTGACAAGTGATTTTATCGGATTCTACGACAATATTGCACAATTAAAATTACAACCACACTCTCAGCACTTATGGAATATATTACTGACAAGATTAAATCGTTTCATTGGAAAATGGAAAAATATCAAAAAAGAAGATTTAGAAGAATATTTGCTTAATCACGCAAGTATTATTTTTTCAACGCTCATTTCAGCAGGACGAAAAAACATGCTCACTATGGCACCTGTTGATTATT
>JBGAIG010000016.1:0-23379 GCA_044225595.1 Gammaproteobacteria bacterium | reverse complement strand
GAAGCAGCAACATTAATTCCTATGCGTTTTCAACCCTCGAAAATATTATTAGTGGGAGACACGAAACAATTGCCTGCGACAGTCATTTCTGCCCACTTAGATGATTCTGATAGACGCTATTCAACACACTATAAGTGGTCAATGATGTGGCGACTCATTGAAGAAAATAAGCAACCTAGTTTAATGTTGGACATCCAATACCGGATGCATCCCCACATTTGTCAATGGCCATCAGAGCAATATTATGAAAATCGATTAATAACTGCTCCTACAATTTTGCCAATGTCTGCCTTGAATAATACAGATATCACGAGTCGTCCTTATGCCATTTACCAGATCCCAGGTCAAGTAACAAGTCACAGTGGTTCACATAGCGTCTACAACACTCAAGAAGTAGAATACGTGCTTAAAATTATAAAACATATTCGGCTAAAAAATGGAACCAGTTCTATTGGTATAATCACACCTTATGCTGAACAAAAGAGATTGATCACTGAAAAAATATCGAAAAGAAAACATTTGCAAAAATTCATAGATATTAATACGGTAGATGGCTTTCAAGGCGACGAACGAGACATTATCATTATTTCCTTTACACGCACCCATGTTTCTGAATTTTTAAAAGAATTTAGACGACTCAATGTAGCTATTACCCGAGCAAAATTTTGTTTAATCATACTGGCTGCCCCTGGTTTGCTATCCAATGATATTGGACAATTAATCACAGATGCCAAATTAAGGCAAGTGCTATATTCTGAAAAAGAACTCAATCGTATTCTTCAAACAGGAACAATAGTAAGCGCTGAACAAGAATACAAAGTAAACGCTGAACTCAGGACAATGGCTTGGCAAGGCAAATCAGATGCTCAGCTACAGTATGCAAGAACACTTGCGGATAAATCACAAGCGATATTATGGTATAGGCGTGCAGCAGAAAATAATAATGCTGAAGCTCAGTATTATATCGGTCAAATTTACTTATCCGGCAATGAAATTGTCAAAAGGGATATTCAGCTTGGGATAGCGTGGTTAAACAACTCAGCTCGGCAAAATTTTCCGCCCACACAATATCTTTTAGGTAAATATTGTATTCTGGGTAATGTTGTTGTTAAAAATGTTGCCTTAGGTATCCAGTATTGTGAATGTGCTGTGAGCAGTCATTTACTCGATGCAATTGTATTTTTGGCAAAACTTTACGATGAAGGCCAAGAAGTTCCTCGACAAGCTAAGCTGGCTAAAAAATATTACCGGCTTGCCGCTAAACAAGATCACATCGAATCTATAGAAAAATTAGCTGGCTTGTTGTCTGTGGGAACTTTAGAGAATCAAGACGAATCACTCACGTGGTACCAAAAAATCGCGGTAAGAAAAGTAACGACAGCCTATTATCCTTTAGCAAATTTACTGCATAACGTCTTTGGTAGGCAAAAAGAAGCTACTCATTGGTATCTAAAAGCAGCTGAACAAGGTAATCCGAAAGCACAATATGAATTAGGGTTGAGGTTCAAAAATGGGACTTATGGTTGTGCAACCGATATCGAACGATCAAACTATTTCTTTCAACAAGCAGCTCATGCTGGGCATATTGAGTCCCAATTTATTTATGCCGGAATATTAAAAAAACAAGGAAAATTAGAATTCACGCATTTTTTTAAGCTAGCAGCAGACCAAGGACACGCCGAATCACAATATGAATTTGCTTTATTGCTTAGCTCTCAGGACAAACATATGGCCTATAAATATTACTTCAAAGCCGCACAACAGAATCATTTATTGGCTCAACAGGCCTCTGTTCATTACCAAATTCAATTTAACTGCGATCTAAAAGCTTGTTTTGATTTTTGCGAAACATTAGCAATGAATGACAATGCTCAAGCACAGTTTTTATTGGCTAGAATTTTAGACACCGGCCTTGTGGGCACTGCAAACAAAAGCCGAGCCTATCACTACTATACCCTGTTGGCAAAAAATGGACACCCACTGGCACAGTATCATTGTGCCATCCTTTTAGAAAGCGGTACGGATGTTGACCGTGATTTAGTGACCGCACGCCGCTACTACCAGTCCTGTATAGAGCATTGCTTTGGAGCAAGGCTGAGATTAGCTTGTTTGTTGCTAAAGGAAATAGATCATGATCTCCCAGAAACTCAGCTTATTTGCAGTGGACAAAACCCAAACAATGTACGAGATCATGAACAAGATCAAAAAACCACAGCAGAACCATATCGAAAACCTATTGAATTATTAGAGTATTATTTTAAGCATTACCCTAAAGACAAATCTTTAGTAAACACCCTTGAACAGCATTTAGAAAATTTAGTACTAAATACTCGGGCTACATATTCTGTTTATAATCTTGGAGTTGTCAATACACGTTCCGCTCATGCAAATTATTTATTAGGAAGAATATTTGAAGAAGGAACAGGCGTTATTGTAAATGTTACACGTGCTTTACAACACTATCAACTAGCTAGCACTCAATATCCTGATGCTAGTTATCGTGCAGGCTATATTTATGAGTCCGGTCTTGGTGTTACCAAAAATAGTGCATATGCTAAAACATATTACAAAAATGCAGCAAATAAAGGACATGAACTTGCTGCTAAACGCCTAACGTGGTCGTATTGGTTATCCACCAAAAAAGACAATGTTCCAAATGATGAAACCTTGAAAAAAGCGGAATCACACAATTGCGCAATGATGTAAAATAAGGTTTGTCACATAATACTCAATAAAAATGTGGTAATATCAAATCATTCAGCTATTTCGATAGATAGGAACAAATCTGGTCATTCCTTCTGCTATTTAAAAAGCAATTCAATAATATTTTTATAATCAGCGCTTTGTTCAGCTTTACAAAAAAATCTTGATAGTGGATTGTAGTAAATCGTCGCATAATCATAAAAAAATGTTACTTATCTCAGAGACAGAAAAAATAAGAACTGCAAAAATGACCCCATTAGGGTCGGAATTGGCATCGAATTTTGACCCCTCCAAGTTAGGAAATTACCCTAGGCTTTTAAATAAGCGTAGGGAGGAAACGGGAGGTGTTAATAGTGGAAACGATTGCGAAAATTCGTCGCATGTATCATGTCGAGAAATTGGGCTTTAAAACCATTTCTAAGGCTTTAAATTTATCGAAGAATACGGTTAAAAAGATCATCCGTGAGGATAAGAGTAGTTTAAAGTATTCTCGAAAATCCAATACCTATCCAGTTTTAGCACCGTATAAAGCATTTTTGAAGAATGCTTTAGAGGAAGATGAGAAGTCACTTAAAAAATATAAACGCACAGCGAAAAAACTATTTTTAGAACTCCAACAACAAGGTTATCCAGGCAGTTATGATGCGGTACACCATTTTGTTTCAGGTCTAAAAAAGCAGCCAACCAAACGTTTAGCAAAAGCTTATGTACCCTTAACCTTCGAAAGAGGAGAAGCTTTTCAATTTGATTGGAGCAATGAAGAAGTGATTTTAGATGGAACTTTAACCTCAATTAAAATAGCACACATAAGATTATGTTACAGCCGGTTCTTTTTGGTGGTGGCGTATTTAAATGAGGAAATGGAGATGGTCATGGATGCCCACGCGAAAGCATTTGAATTTTTTGGTGGCCAACCTCAGAAAGGGATTTACGATAATATGAAGACCGCGGTTCAGAAAATTCTGTCGGGAAAGCATCGAGTATTTAATCGTCGTTTTTTAGAGCTATGTTCTCATTATTGTTTCGAACCAGTTGCTTGCACACCAAATGCCGGATGGGAGAAAGGGCAAATTGAAAATCAAGTAGGCTTTTTGCGGGAGATTTTTTTTAGTCCTTTGAGGAAGGCTACCGATTTAGAGGATTTGAATAAATCTTTAAAAGCAGATTGCTTATCTTTTGCCAAACAACATAAACACCCTGAAGAAAAAGATAAAACTGTTTTTGAAGTTTATCAAGAAGAGAAATCTTTTTTAAACACCTATCGAGGTCCATTTAAAGCTTGTAGGATTGAAACGGCGGTCGTATCCTCTTATTGTTTAGTGCAGCATGCGACGAATGCTTATAGTGTTAAATGTGAATACGTAGAGCGTTTGGTTAAATTACATATTTATGCGGACGAAATCCAAATATTTCATGAGGAACAATGTATAGCCAAACACAAAAGATCTTTTGAGCGTTTTAAAAAGATTTATGACCCCTGGCATTATGTACCTTTGCTTGAGAGAAAACCTGGCGCTTTAAGGAATGGGGCGCCTTTTAAAGCATTAGGGCTTCCTCCTGCTTTATCGCAGATTAGAACGAAACTATCTGCTTATGAGGACGGAGACAAGCAGTTTATTAAAATCCTGCTAGAGGCTTCTAAAAGTAGTTTGGAAGATGTCAATACCGCTTGTATTAAGACTTTAGAGGAAGGTGGCTCAAGTTATGCCATGGTTTTGCATCATTTAAAAAATCCTGATGCGGATGGAGCACCTTTTTGTGAACTTCAGGCTTACAATCAAACTTATTTAAATTGCACTTCAGAGGGAGATGATTCACATGTCTAACGAAAGTCTATTCCCTTTATTAAAGTCGTTGAAGCTAAATGGACTTTTATCGCATTTAACAGAAACGCCAGAAACGGTCGACTTGAAGGCTTCTGAATTTGAGCTTTTAAAGCGTTTATTTAATATTGAGCTTTCATATAGAGAAGGTCGTTCTTTCGAGTATCGTTTAAAAATAGCCAAATTACCACAAATAAAAACCATTGAGGAATTTGATTTTAAGAACGTTCCTCTTAAAGCAGAGCAATTTCATAAATTATCTGAATGTGATTTTATTAAAGAGAAGCTTAATCTTTTACTGATTGGTGGTTCTGGCACAGGTAAAACACATCTTGCATTAAATCTTGCTTATGCTGCTTTAGTTAAAAATTATCGGATTCGATTTTATTCTTTCAATGATTTAGTACACAGTTTATTAAAAGCTAAAACTCATCACTATGAAGCAAATTTAATGCAGCATTTAGAGCGCTTTCAACTGTTAGTCATTGATGAGATGGGTTATCTTCCGATAGAAACGCAAGCGGGTGGTCTACTATTTCAACTTTTTTCTAGGCTCTATGAACGCACACCGATTATTTTAACAACGCATTTACCGTTTGATGAATGGGGTTCTTTATTTGGTAATCCCAAAGCTAGCAAAGCAATGATTGATAGGCTCACTCATCATTGTGTTGTATTAGAAACAGGTAATACAAGCTGGCGATTGAAGGAAGGCAGTCGTAAAAAGAAAACGCAGCATTCAGTCTAAGTTATGTATCAAAAGAGGGGGGTCAAAATTCGGTGCCAATGAGGGGTCAAAATTCAATGCCAATTGACAGCCTCTATGCCAATTAAACAAGGCTTAAGTTTTGCCACAAACTCAGGCAATTCTGCACGAGATAATCGTTTTTTGAGAACGGTTTTGCCCTCTGCATCCACACCATGCAATTAAAAAACATTTTTTGCCAAATCAATACCCATAGCTGTAATATCCATTTTGGACCCTCCTCTCCGAAGTTAAATGATCGTTTGTTTACCAAACCATCATTTTGGCCCATTACGAGGCCGATTAGTAGGAGAGGCGCGTCCACTCATTAGAAGGCCCTTGTCAAGAACCAACACCTATTCATCCCAAGATATTTCCTCTAGGAAATTCATCTATTACGTAAGCGAAACGTAAACCACATCTTTTTCTAATTTTTTTAATTTTTTATGATTTCCTTATCAATTTTTTATAAGGAAATGTTTTATGCTCAATATTTCAGATATTCCAGAAAAAAAGCGTACCAAAGCCGAACGTTGGATCAAAATAATTAATGGACACAGTAAAAGCGGATTATCAATAGAAAAATATTGTAGAACGCTAAAAGTTAACCCATCAACATTTTATTATTGGTCAAATTATCTTCAGGGAAAGACTGCTGCACCCAGTAGTACGATTCATAAACGTAAAAAGAGAACAGTCGAGAATAATGTCAAAAGGCTGATAGCGCTAAAATTAGCGCCATCGCAAGGCACCATAAACCCACCCCAGGGTATTCTGTGTACCTTATGCCTGCCTAATGGCTATTTGTTAAAAGTTTACGACGCTAATGTTTTACCAGTACTTTTAAAAGGATGCGTCTAAGATGTTCTTTACTTTTTCAGAAAGTATTTGGCTTTATCCGGTGCCGATCGATTTTAGGAGACAAATAGACGGGATTGTTATAATGGTTGCTGATCATTTAAATTTAAATCCCGCGTCCGGACAATTATTTTTATTTCGCAATAAAACACAGAATAAGCTTAAAATATTATGGTGGGATAAAAATGGTTTTTGGTTATTCTATAAGAGATTGGAAAAAGGGAAATTTAAATTTCCGGCAATTTCAGCAGAAACCATCGAACTATCCAGGGAGCAAATGGGTTGGTTATTATCCGGCTTAGATTACACGAAGCAGCCTGTCCCGCCAAAGATAGAGCCAACAAATTTTTATTGAATGGTTAGGCAATTTCTTGATAAAATGCCTTTCAGGTTATGGAAATGAAAAGTATGTTTGACGAACGCGATATACGCATTGCAGCACTTGAAAAGGAAAATATTGAGCTTAAGAAAGAGCTTAACGAGCTTCGAGCGCGTTATGAACAACTTTCTCAAAACTACGAAAAATTACAACACCAATTAAATGAATTATTACGTCATCGCTTTGGTAAAAAGTCAGAACGGTTTACAGAAGAATCTTCAGAAAGCAATGATGATAATGAGGAAGGCCCTTCTGAAGATGAACCTAGAGAAGAAGATGAATGGGTTCTTTATCGGCGCAGGAAAAAGAACAAAAATAAAAGAGATATCCCAAGGCGAGCTGTGATTATTCCAGTGCCAGAAGATCAAAAACAGTGTGCTTGTGGCTGCCAAAAAACGTTTATTCGCTATGAAACGAAAGAGCTATACAATTATCAACCTGCAGTATTTGAAATCATTGAACAAAAGCGGGAAGTGGTTGCTTGTCCAAAAGGATGTGATAATGCTATTGTGACAGCCCCTGCACCTCTGCAAGTTCTACCCAAGATCAAGGTAACGGAAGAATTTTTATCTTTTCTTATTGTTAGCAAGTTAGACGATCGTCAGCCTCTTTATCATTTAGAGCAACAATTACAGGAACGTTATGGCGTTGAATGCAATCGTCAAAAGATGGCTCGCTGGCTGATTCAGCTTGTGGAACCTATAAGGCCCATGTTTAATTTAATGAAAGATGAAACAATTGCTTATGATGTTTCTAGCTGTGATGCTACCACTCTTCAAGTTTTAAGAGAACCCGGCAGAGCTCCCGAAACAAAATCTTATGTTTATTGCATGCGAGGCGGAGGGCCGGGAAAAGAGGTAGTGCTCTATGCTTACAACA
Organism: Gammaproteobacteria bacterium; assembly: GCA_044225595.1. Lineage (GTDB taxonomy): Bacteria > Pseudomonadota > Gammaproteobacteria > UBA6186 > Azoamicaceae > CADEGZ01. The sequence goes on along the minus strand of JBGAIG010000016.1, from coordinate 15,992 downwards.
ATAAATTACACAAAGTATTTGTTCAAGATTGGTACGCTGGATACCAAGGTTATTTGCATGTTGATGGAGACAATTTTTTTGAGCTGATTGGTTCTTTGGCTGGAATATCGTTGGTTAATTGTAACTCCCATGCAAGACGCAAATTTGAACCCATTGCCAAAGGAACGAAAGGACAAGGGCTTGCTAAAGAAGCGATGCGATTTTTTAAATCCCTTTACAAAATTGAACGTACAGCCAAAGAGCGGGCACTTGATTATCAGGCTCGTTATGAGCTCCGGCAAAAAGAGGCCAAACCTATTTTAGAAGATTTTAAGTGTTGGTTAGAGGCAGTTTATCCAACAGTATTGCCAAAATCTCCTCTGGGCAATGCTATTCGCTATTGTTTAAATTTATGGTCAGGGCTAACTCGGTATTTAGAGGATGGCCGTTTAGAAATTGATAATAACCTAACCGAACAACAAATTAAGCCATTTGTGATCGCTCGAAAAAATTTCATGTTCGCAGCCTCTATGGACGGTGCAGAGGCATTATGTGTTCACTTAAGCCTTATTAGAACAGCAAAATTACATGGCTTAGTACTATGTTAAATTATTAAAGAGCATTCCCCATTGTCGTTCGGTAGAGGATTACGAAAAGCTTCTACCTTGGAATATTGATAAAGAAGAGCTTCTCAAAGCAGCTTGATCATTGCAACCTGTACTTCGCGTACCGCTTACGCCCTTGTCAAGAACCAACACCTATTCATCCCAAGATATTTCCTCTAGGAAATTCATCTATTACAGCTCATTTAGCGCGAGAGATCTTAATACACCCGTATCTTCTTTACTGCGGCATCAACTCAATATTGAGTTGCACCATCCACTCATCTGGTTCTAGCTAACTGTAGTGGCTATAAAAGCAACTTTACATAAGCCCAGGCTAATCAGCCCCAGAAAATCATTGGTACCATACTATACCCAAATTGTTAATATCACATTACCTATGGTTGCCTTTGGCCCCAAGACCTCGATGGTTTATAGCATGGGCACTCAATCTCGAACAACTTTAATAAGCTTGGTGGATGAGATAGCTTTCAACCATTCCAGATGGTTACTAACCAGACCCGCCGTGAATTCACCATCTCATCCAAAACTACAAAATCTTACGTAAAGGCTTTATGCACTTCAAAATTGCAACCATCTCGCATTATATAATAACAAGCCCTTGCTAGCTTATGAGCAACCGTTTTTAACGCAATCACTTGTTTAGTTTTACTCATTTTTTTCTGGTAAAATTTCTTGATTGTATCATCAAAGCGTATTGCAAAATTAGCGGCTTCAATAAAAGCCCAAGATAAAAACCGATTGCCATTTTTCTTGTTGTTAACTCCTTTCTTCTTACCATTACTAAGCCTTTTACTGTCGACACAACGACAGTATGAGGCAAAATTACCAACATCTTTAAATCGATTGATATCCCCCGTTTCTAACATTATTGTTAAACCTAATATATTGCCAATGCCTGGAACGGTTTTAAGTTTGTTAAATTCTTCTTTAAGCTTTATCTGTCTTAAAACTGTTTTTTCTAATCCAGCTATTTCTAAACTTAAAGCATTAATTATGTTTAAATTACTTAAGGCCGCAAGCCTAACATTCTTGTCTGCTATGTAAGTAGCTAGCGTATCAGAATCCATTTTTTTGATATTATTACCTGAAATTTGCTTGCCAGTTTGTCTTAAAATAATGTTTTGCATACTCAACATGTTTTGAGTTTTTATTCGAACTAATTGGCCTCTCTTCCGTAATAAATCCCTTAAAGGCCGTTCCTCCTTCGGATAAATATATCCTGTTGGTAGAAGATCTAGACGTAATAGCTCTGCTAACCAATGGGCATCTGTATGATCATTAGTATGCTTAATACCATTATACTGCTGTATTGCTGCAGTATTTGCTAAATGCAATTTATATCCTCGTTCCATTAACCCATCCACAAGCCAATACCAGTTAAAAGTAGACTCTACTACAACACCAGATAATTGAGGTCTGTAAGGCTCCAAAGCTTGCAAAACAACATCTAAATTATTTTCCAACCTTTTTTGATACATTGACTCTCCCTTATCATTAACAATGACCAATACATTATTGTTTGAATGTAGATCAATTCCAGCGTATAATTGCATGATGCTTCTCCTATTTGCGATAGTTACATTGATAATCTAACTGTACCGCTGATTCGAGAAGCCTTCTATATGATTATCATTCCATTAGTCATCTGTGCGATATTTTATCGCTACGATTTTGCTCGTATTTTTTTAAGGATAAACAATGATGAATTGCTGCACAATGTCCAATGATGTTTAACTAAACCACGAAAAAATCCCGAACAAGCTTTGCGAATGTTATCACAAACTATCTCCCGTGTTTGTTCTAGGAACAGGTCTTGGCCTTGCTCTGAATACGCGAGGCTGTTTTTTTTCAGCTGGCACAGCTGAAGTTTGACTGCAAACATTTGCATGACTTGTTTGCAAATATACAAGTGGCACCACCAATGCAGTTGAATCCGTATCTACCTGTTTGAAGGTTGTTTTTGATGTTACTGTCGAAGTTCCTGGTTTCACGGATGGTGAGATTGGAGCCATTTGTGAGACTGGTGGTAATGATGACAAATTAGTTCCTTGGTGTGAAATTTCCATTACCGCTGTAAGTTCTTCTCCTGCTTGCTCCCTTTCTCTGTTATTTCCTGAAAATAATCTATTAGACGAGGATGCAGGAGATTCCCCCACTTTGGGATCTTGCTTGTTGCTACCACTACTACTTCCTCTCGCCCCAGCAACTCCACTAAGAGCACAACTGCCAGCACCAGAAGAAGGACCACCACCTTCATCCTTGTCTAATCCCCCGCTATCTTTTACTCGCAAGCTTTTTGTTTGAACTGATTGCATTTTTAATGATAAATTAGTTATAATTCCATTTTTAAGCTGTAGTTCTTCACTTGGTTCAAAATTTAGTTTTAAATTTTTAAATGCCTGATTCACTTTTTTTCTTATATTATCTTTATCAATATTTGCTATACTTAAAGCATATGATATTTTTGCTGCAACTTTTTCTTGGTTTTGAACATTAATTCCTATTTCCATCATAATTACTTGAATCTCTTTTGAAGTAAGAGTTATCCCCACGTCTGAGACGGAAATAGGGGGCAGTGTCGGCGAAGAAGTTAGGTTCGTTCTTAGCTTTGACGACGAGCTTGATGATTTAGAAGGTTCTTGCAAAGCCTTTTCCTCATCTCTTTTTCCCCGTTTTCCTTTAGGAGTGGGGTCAGGTTTTAGCGATTCTACACTTTCTCTAACATACTCTGCTCTAAGTAACACTGATTTTTTTAAAGCATCTGATGATAAAGATGAGCGAGAAACATTGGTGTTAATTTGCTCTTGTTTTTCATTCAACTGCTGTAGTTTTTGTAATAACAAATTATATTGTTCAGAACTAACCTCTCTTTGTTCTAATCCTGAAAATTTTGTACATAAACGCTCTTGTTGAAGTTTTAAGTTTTCCCAATATCGTACTTCTTCTCGTGATAACTGTTGCCCTTGGGAGAAACTTACCCACTCGAGCTGCATTTGCTCCTGAATACTTAGTTGTATAGTAAATACTTCTAATGGTGCTGAACGTGTATACAACTCATCCAGTCCCCAAAAATCAGATCTCTCGTCTTCCTGTTCTTGGAATCCCTCTGGCTCCCAAAAGTCAGATTCCTGGTTTCTCTGTTCTTGAAACCTGTTGTTTTTTAACGCAGAATTGTAAAGCTTTATGCTTGTTATAGCCACAAAATGGCCAGGTTGCAGCCAAAGAAAGACAGGTTGCTGTTCACCTGCATTTTCTTGATCAAAAATCGTATCTGTTATACCTGGTTTTCCATCTCGATTAATTTGAAAAGTATACACCACTAAATTAACTCCATATAGTTCGTTAATGGCCTTTATAATGTTAACAGCCTCCTCAGTACTAGGATCTACCATCTCCGGCTTTAGATTTACCCCTGCGTGCTGCTTAATTTTATCTATTAATGGTGCATCAAACGCTCTTTTATGATATTGCCCGGTAGTGTGCTGTAATAAACTATAAATATAACAATTTAATCTACCACCACTGACTTGAGTAGCCTGAAGCTTGTTTCCTCTCAGAAAATTTTCAAACTTAGGCCTTCCTGGTATAAAAGCCTCGTTGTGTTGCTCTTCAAGCAACCATCCTCCCACAGCATTTTGAAGTCGATGTAAAATGACAGGACCTTCATTAGCGATAGGATATCCATGAGAAGCAGATAATGTACACGCAGGATTTTCCATAGCCCTATAAATATTTTCAGATTGCAGGATAGATGAAATATGCATTAACTCCCTTATTGTACTAGTCTCTGAGTAAGCATCTGTTTTCTGTTCCGGTTGTTGTGGACTCTGTCGCTGGTTTGGTTGCGCCTGTCGTAAATGCGCTTGGTGAATCTGCTGTGATGGTGGCTGCACACTTGCCCGTCTCCTCTGATCTTGAACTTCCTTTTGTTCTCTTTCGGGGTCAACTGTATCATAAATGTTAAAACGTTCTTTTAAACATGAGTCTTCTGTACCTGTCTGTGCGAGGGTATTTTCAAGTTCACTAAAAATAAGGTGATCTCTGGATGTGAGAACTGCATATTCGTTATCAGAATCTTCTAGGAGCTCATTTTTGTTTGGCATCAATGCCGTTAAAACTTCCTCTGCATGTTCAAAATTCTGAGAGCTTGCAAGCAGCCGTTTTTCTAATTGTCTTCTTTCATTAAAATTAGGGTTATTTTTTGCCCATAAAATTACTTGACCAACACGGCTTGAGGTTTTTAACAAAGCCTCTAAAGCTTGATATCGCTCATAAGGCTCAAGCTTTTTATCTACTGATAATTTAATTAATTCAGCAGTCCCTCGGTCAGCGTACTCAGCTGCTTCTAACAAAAGTTCCCATGCGTGTATTATTTTACCATAATTAAAGCTTTCATTTGTTGTCAATGTGATTAGCTCTTCCACCGCCCGGCTAGCATGGCTTGGGATTTTTAACAAAATCTCTAAGGCTCGTGTTCTTTGATAAGCTTTAGCATCTTTGTCTTTCGCCAGTGCAAATAGCTCTTCTACTGCCTCACCAGCGTACTCAGGTATTTTCAACAAAAACTCCCATATTTGTATTTTTCCACCTCCAATGAAACTTCCATCTGGAAAATTTCCATTTTGTGCTAGTGTAATTAATTCTGTTTTTGCTTTATCTTTATATTGAGGGAATTTTAATAAAATTTGCCATATTTTTTGCCTTTCATCAGCATCCATGCTGTTATTTTCTACTAGAAAAATTAATTTTTCTAGTGCTTGGTTAGTATATATCGGCATTTTTATCAAAATGTTTAACAATTTTATTTTTTCATAATTATGAATGCTTTTATCCTCTGCTAATACAATTAATTGCTCGGCAGCGTAGATAGTAAATCTCGGGATTTTTAATAGAATTTTCCATACTGCTTCATTTTTTATTTGTTTAAACATAGAATTTTCATCTGTTATTCCTGCTAACACAATTAACTCTTCTACTATTTCTTTAACAAACAGAGGGATTTTTAAAAAAGCTGTTACTATTTCTGTTCTTTGTTGCTCATCAAGATTTTCATTTTTCGATAATAAAATTAATTCTTCTTCCGCTTGACTATCACGCGAAAGAATATTTAAGAATGTTCTCCATGCTTTCATTCTTTTTTTGGTATTAATACTTTTATCTCCCCCGGATATCATTAGCTGGCTCGCTATTGGATCATTAGATTCAAAAATTTCCAAAAAAATTTCCCATGTTTGTATTCTTTTTCTAACATCAATACTCTTATCTTTTGCAAATACCACCAGATCTCTTGAAATCTCGAAAGAATATTCAGGTAATTTTAATAAGATTTTCCACGCTATCATCCTTAAGCGAGTTTCGATAATTTTGCCTTGTGCGAAAGTATTTATCTTTGTAGCCACCTGATTAGCATAGTCAGGCATTTCTAGTAAAATTTCCAAAAAACGCTCGCTTTTAAAAAATTCAATATTATCCCCTTGTATTAATAAGATTAATTGTCTTACTGCATAATCAATATGTCTTGGAATTTTTAACAAAATATCTAAGGCTTCCATCCTTGGAGGAATCTCCACACTTTTATCCTTTGCTAATTCAGTTAATCCTATTACAACTCGGTCAGTATATTTTTCGATTCTTAACAAGCTCTCAAGAATGTGTATCGTTTCAATACCCAAAAATTTAACACTCCAGAACCCAACATTTTTATTTTTTGCTAATGGCATTACTGATGCCATTAATTGGCTTGCTGCGTAATCGGTATAATCTGAGGTTTTTAGCAATAAATGTAATACTTTAATTCTTTTATAAATCTCAAGACTTGTATCCTCTGCTAATGTGACTAACTCTGTTGTCACAAAATTAGCATGTTGTCCTGAGATTTTTAGCAAAGTTTTCAAAACCGATATTTTTTGTGAAGATTTAATGTCTTTATCTTGTGACAGTACAATTAATTGTTCTACTGCCTGATTAGTATATCCAGGTGTTTTTAGTAAAATTTTCAAGGCTCGCCTTCTGTGCAAAAAATCAAGCTTTTTTTCTTTCGCCAATATGATTAATTTTTCTGCTGCTTTTTCCTTATATCCCGGAGTTTTTAACAAGATTTCCCATGATTCTATTGCCTCCCAACGTTCTATTCCTTTACATATTCCCCATGATTCTAATGTGTCATAGAGTTCTATTTCTTTCCGTGTTTCTATTTCTTTCTCTTTAGATTTCAAATCGACTTGTCTTTCTGTCCATGCAATTAGCCCTGATGCTGCTTTGTCAATATAATCAGGTACTTTTAGCAAAACCTCCCATGTTTGCGTACCAGTACCCCATCCTCCAGTACCTTCTTCTGTTAACTCAATCAATCCTTTTATTACTTGATTAGAAAATTTAGGTACTTTTAATAAAATTTCCCATATTTGTATTTTTTGATAATACTCAATGCTCCCTTGCCGTGCCAATTTGACTAATTCTGCTGCAGATTCATTAGCACGCTCAGGAATTTTTAATAAAATTTCGCATTCTTGCATTATTTCATAAATTTTAAAGCTATCATCATCATTTATGGATTCATCTAATTCATAAAATTTTGCGCTTTCTTTTTTCATAAATACTATAAGTCTTTGAAAAAATAGCTCATCTATAAATGGTTTCATTAAAAGGAAATTTGAACATCTTTCTAAGGTTTCGAGCGTATCTTGACGTAGTATTGACTCTGGATAAAAAACAAAATATGAAAAGTAGCATTCCATTTTTTCTTTCAAGTTTTTATATTCAGAATCACCACTGCTAAAAATTTTGGACAATATATCTTTATCAGCTCCTACACATTCATCTAAGCAATGTACTGCTAATGTAAAATCTTCTTGAGTGGTGTAATTTTGAGATAAAAAACTTAAAAATGAATAATGAGAAAATTCTTTTAAAAACTCATTTTTATCTTTGTATTTTCCTTTATTCGCAAGCAATCCCGAAGTCAACCACCACATCAATTGATATCTGGGGTGGTGCTTGTCTGTTTGTATTTGTCTTAATATATTTTCATAAACCTCTTTGCTTTCTTTTAAATCCTTAGTCAAACAAGATGCAACATATCTTGCCGCAAAATGCTCCTGAAAACTTAAATGAACAAAATAATGAGTTTGCTCCGCAATAGATGTCCCTCCCTGCCCACTAGAGAATAAAAACCCGAATTGACAACATACTTCAAGGAGTTTTTCCGTTAAACATTTTTCATACTTGATTTCATGCGCTACAAGTGTTTTGGCAGAAGAAAGTTTAATTGTTTCGCCTGATAATAATAACTCATTTCTAATCATGCTTTGATAGGCTAAACACTCTAAGAAATTAATCGCTACATCTTTTATAGATAATTTTTTTGCTTGTTTACTTAAAATAACCGCATCCGGCCATCGATTAATCTCTTGGTGCTTTTTGGGCATTTCATGCATGACACCTTCAATAACTTCTTCATAAAGCATCGATAAATTGTTAGCTCTTCTACTTAATTTTTTCTCACGATATAACCAACAAAACATTTCTAAATTAATAGGAACATGGGCTGTGCCCCAGATACTTGGGCTAGATTCTAAATAATTTAATAAATCATTTGAAGAATATCCTTGCTGGCTTCTGGTCTCAGCCATAAAATTTTTTACATATTTTTTAATCTGCTCATTCGAAAAACCCATCAGATCTAATTTTCTTACTGTTTTATCTTTAGGCCATAAAAAATCTAAGTTCCTTGGTCTAGAAGTAAGTATCACGTTTTTTTGATCTTTTAAAATATTCCATGCTATAAGTAGGCTCGGATTATAAATAGGCTTGTCTTTATTTAGGAAGTCTTCAATTTCATCATAACCATCTAAAATAAAGAGGCTTTCTTGTTGATATCGCTTGAGTGCATTTTTAAGACTTTCTAAATCCTTTTGCCCATTATAACAACTAAAATTGATAACACTCTGTAACGATACATCTTTGACCTCTTTAAAAAGTGTTGGTATTTCACGCAACCTTATCCAAAAAACCATTTTAAATCCCTTAAGCCATTTTAATTCCTCTTTTTCTGATTCTAGTTTTACATCCTGAAATTGATTAAACGCTAAAAATTTTTCAGGATTTCCTACTAACTCTTGTTGCCATCTAATACTTAGATACTGACATAAAATACTTTTTCCAATACCGGCTCTACCAGAAACAATTAATCGATTAAAAACTTCATTTTCATCAAGTTGTTTTTTAAACAAATCAGATAATGCAATAGGTTCTTTATGAACAAATAAATCTTCACAACTTGGAAGCATCTTGTCGGCGTTGGGAGCCTTAGCGGTATCTATATCTCCAAATTGTTTTTGTTTTTTTTGGTGCTCCTCAGAGGTAATTATTGATAAAGTAATATAATTATTTTCTACAGGAACTTTTTTGTTATCAAATAATCTTTTTAAATGCCAATGCTCATTTTCATAGTATTCTACTAGTCCTTGCCTCAACTCTTCTAAGGATAATTCTTGTAAATTATTTTTTCTGTTAAAAGAGATATGATATATACTCGAATTATGCTCTACAGTTGAAGGACCATAGAAAATATTTCCTGACACGTTAGTATTACTAGTGCCAATTTGTTGGAGTGAAAATTTACTTCTAGATGGGGATTGCGGCTGCTCAATAGAATAATTTTCTAATGAGTTCAAGATTTCAAGCTGCTGCTCACTCTTAGCTTTAGCTTCAAGCTGTTTTTGAGATTTTTGGCTCTCATAATCGTAAATTCGATTCAATTCAGAGCTTGACGAGTGACTATTCAAATTACCTCGAGCTTTTTTTTTAGAAAATGATTCTGATCCAAGGGGCCGTTTTTTAGGTTCTTTCGATGGCGCGTTTAAATGGTTTACACTAAACAATCTAATCAACCCCTGATGCCCCCCTTCACGCGCATTTTCTTGAATTTTTAAGGCCGTTTCTCCCTTGTCGTCTCTTAAGGCTATATCTGCGCCAAATTCAACGAGCACCTCACATACTTTAATAAACCTCTTAACCCTTTCCTCGGAGATGAATCCAGAACATGCTTTGGCAACCAAAGTTAATGGAGTATCTTTATCTGGATTGATGGCTCTTACATTAGGAGATGCATCCTGTTCAAGTAAAAATTTTGTTACTTCGACATTGCCGCATTGTGCGCTTAAATGTAAGGCAGCCAAACCATGATAATTTGACGGGATATTAATTAAATCTGGGGTTTTATTAAGGATAAGCTCAACAATTTCTTTGTTGTCAATTTCATTCTCTGCAGCAGAGTGTAGAGCATGACTTCCCTCAAACATTTGGTTTAAAGAATTTGGACAATTAACTAATATGTGCTGAGCAATATCTATTTGCCCTTTTCGCAAAATATAAAATAAAACATTTCCTCTGAAACTTTCAAATTTCTCTAATACTTTTGGTTCATCTATTCCTAAGCTTTTTGCGTTTGAAAGTATAAAAGTAAGAATATTTTTACAACCTCGAACTTTTTCGTTAGTAATTTCTATTCTTTTCCCCAAAATACGACACCCAATTTCAATTAGCTTTAAAATATTCAAATTATTAACATAGGAAATGCATTGTGTAGAAAAAAAGCGATATAAACCATTTTCAATAGCCTTCTCTAGTAGCCAATCATTAAAATCTTGCGCGAAATTTTTAACGCTTTTCCCTAGAAAACAAGCGAAATCATCTTGAGCCTGTGTGTCTTTACACTTCTCGCTAAAGATCACTAATTGAGTTAAGATTGTATTTCCAGGCACTCCAAAATTGTTTCTTAATGTTATGTTTGCACCCGCATCAATCAGTTTTCGTGCAATAAAAAGATGTCCTTCTATAATAGCAGCATGAAGTGCTGTATCTCCTGTATTGTCGGCTTTGCATCGTAAATCAATAATTTCTTTAACTCTAGGGTGTAATAGTAAACGTTCAACGATTGCTTCTTGCCCATTTTTAGATGCAACATATAAACAAGTTTTTCTATGGCTATGTGCTGTAATATCTGCACCTCCAGCTAATAATAGGTTGACGATTGACATATGACCATGTTCGCAAGCAACACTTAAAGCAGGGTCACGTTTATAAAATATTAAGCCATCAATATCTAAATTAAATATTGCTCTATTCTTAAGCAAAAATTCAACCGCCTGAACAAGATTAGATTCAACAAATACATAAAGTAGCGAATCGTTTTGCAATGTTTTAGCAAAATTCTGACAACAGCTTATTGTTTGTGCATTTAAGCGTTGAATATCCATTTTTCTTAAAGAATTATTAATATCAATGACTACTACATAGCAGCAAATCGCATGAAGTAAATAACCCTGTTCTTCGTACTGCTTCGCTAAGGTCAATAGATTAGTTAATATGCTTTCATTTTTCTCCTCGACAAAAATTTTCATCAAAAAATTCAATTCTTCAAATGTTAATAGTTGTGGTTTTTCGTAATAATGGCTGATAATGGTTGTAATACTGGATTCTAGGCTTCCACCAACCACCGTGTCATTGATTTGTGGGCCAACCACCAAAACTGGCCTATCTCTTTCAGAAAAATTGTTTTCTCTTAAATTAGGTTTTTTATAAAGTCCTATAAGCCAGGCTTGCAAAGAAGGGATCGCTCGTTTTCCACGCTCACTACCACTCAAAAGTTCTTCATATTCAAAATTATCAAAAGTATTGATACCCTCCAAAGCTAAGTCAGAGCTAAATAAAGAAGAATCAACTCGTTGAAATGAAGCATGTTCAATAGAACTCGGCATCATCCTAGGGCCCAACAAAGACGATGGCGAAGTTAAGGTAGGGTCCTCAGATATCCCCTCATTGAGGGTAGGGTCTTCAATCTCCCGCTTTAATGAAGACCCTAAGGAAAAGCCCGCTGTTCATTAGTATTCCTAAGAGTCGCTTTTCTTTTTACCGTCGAACCACTTAAATGAGAATCAGCGCCCCCATTTCCTCCCTTGTTTTTATTATGCCAATCTATCTCATCTTCAAACGTCGTGTCACGGACAGTCATTCGAGCACCAGACTGCAATTCATGTTCTTCTGGTTCTTCTTTTTTAGCCCTTTTAGCAACAGGTTCAACAACCTGAGTACTTTCTTTTTTAACTTTATCAAGCAAATATGTTAGTTGTAAGGGCTGCGCATTTGAACTAAACCCGCCCCATAATAATTCTCGTCCTGGCTTTGATTCAAAACGGGAAAGATAGGTAATAGCTAATACCTTGCTCGCTATTTCTAATAATTTTTGTGGCCGAAAACCAGACTCTCCTAACAACCGTTCTGTTTGAGCATACTTATCTACTTCAGAAATGCCAGCGTTACTTTTGATTTCAGCAATAATCTTAGCTTCTACATTTAAAAATAATAAATCCTCCAGTGAAAATAATTCGAGTGCAGCTGTTCTAGCCATTGGACTCTTGAGTTTAGGAAAAAGACTAAGTCGCTTAGACTTATACTGAGCACTAATCTCCCTATCGGTTATATTTTGCTTCTCAAATATAAGCTGGTGAACTCTTTTACCATATTTGGCAGTGCGGTAGGCTGCTTCCCCAACATTTTTTTGCTCTTTTTGCCTTTTCAATAACTCTTGAGAATGTAACAACTTAAATCCTGTCTGTTGTAAAACTGAACCTAGCAAGGTTTGTTGATTAACTTCGATTTTCCCTCCTTCTTGTTCTCCTTTTACAACGTGGTATACAGCTGAACGACATACATAAGCTTCATTAGCAAAAGTATGTGCTTGGTACCTGGCCTCTAATTTCTTTATTTCTAAGTCAAACTCTTGAAGTATGTTAGCCTTAAGCCGTTGAACTTTAGCTTCATATTGTTGTCTTAAAGCAGCACATTTTCGATCTTGTTCAGGTACGTCATCTGCAAAGTCAGGATCCTTTTTAAATTTTTGAAGCTTTCTTTCTTCTTGTTCTAATTTTCTCTTTAAGGGTTCCAAGCTCTCATGTAGATCTTTGTTTTCGTGTTTTAGCTTTAAGATAGCATCATTGCAATCAGTCATGATTTCTAAATGAGTAAAATATAAACGATTTAAAGCAGCCACTTCTAAATTCCTTTCTTGGGCTTCTGCATCAAGCTTTCCTTCCACTGGCTTTAATTCTCTTTTCTTCGCTGCCAAACCTTCATGATAAACTTTAAAAAAGTCTTCAGCTTGCCTAAAAGCTCCTAGAATTTCTGGATCCTGCAGGCTTTGTTTAAAATTTTCTGCTAAATCCTCGTGAGTTGCTCTACTATAACTAGCTTGCTTTTTAGGCACTTCTTCTGAACCATCGTCCAAATAAGTAGCACACACCTTGATAGACTCACCAACTTGTTGTTTGAAAGCAGCCCATCCCTCTTCATCCAACGCTACTCTCAATGAAAACATGCTTGCAGCAAGCTCTAAGCGATGCTTCTTTAACTTACACTCAGCCAGTTTTTTTTCTAGTTCTGCTGGATTAAACAATTTTTCCCCACCTATAGTAGGATTGCTTACATCATCATCTTTAAATTTAGGATAGTGGTCTTCTTCATTAGCAGATAAATCCACGTAGGCATTTGAATCCCGATGTTCACCAGAAGTTAGACCAAATTCTTGTTCGCTCAGCATATAAAATCCATCAATTAGCGCATTGGTAATTCTACCTTCATAATCAGGTCCTTTATTTTTAATATTTAGATGTGCAAATTGTAAAAATGAAACGTTATCAGTGCTAAGATGGGTTTTTAAAGAAGTGTCAATATCAGAAGTTAAATTACGACTACCCGGTGCGTTTACTTTAATAACACATTGAGTCGTTTTACCTTGTTCTACCGGAAGCGCACGAAGTGTTACAACAAACTCATACCAAGATGAAGTAAATTTAGACCCTTCTATGTGTCCATTAACCCGGCTCGTTAAATTATAAGCTTCCAGTGGAAAGATAGCTTCAACTGCTTTTCTATATAAACGGAAATCAATCAAATCTCTATATTGTACCAGAGCCTTAAGGGTTTGCGTCTGACTTTTAACGGGTAACTGTTCTCCACCTTGATAATGCGGCTGCAAATATTTTTTCTTGATTGCTTCCCAATTTCCAGCTTGTTCTGTTTCAGCTATAAATGCTTCTCTTGCTTCATATTCTACCCTTAGCATCGTACTTTCTCCTTACAAAAATAATTACTTGCTTAAATTTAGATTTACATTAGTAAAATTTTCTTCCTACTATCAAAGAAGATAATTCTAAAACTTGATTAAAATTCTTTAGCAGAAAAGAGGATATAAAACAATAAGTATTTTTGGCTTGTAAAGAATTTTGAATGCTTTTAAGTATTAAAAAAACGGATAAGAATTGATATTTAACGAGGACACATATCCTTGGAAAAATGACTCCAACTGCTTTCTCAAAACTATTAGGGTTTCTCCATGACGCTAGACTTAAAATCCTATATTGATCCTTATAGTTAACCATTCGTCACCCTTTTTATCCCTATCCTTACTAAATAAGCCTAATTTGTCTCTTTTCTATACCAAAAGTCAATAATTATCACTCAATTCTAATAAAAAATAAAGATATAAATATTAAAGCGTCGAACATCGGATAAGTAATCAGATCTGCGAAATTTAATTGTCTTGATTTTTCTACCATTTTTGTTGCTATCAAAAAAGATAATTTGTAGTGTTGTGTAGAGCACTGTCTTTCTAAAATGCGAAAATCTCACGCGCGAAACATGCTTAACTAAAATGTGCCACCGAAAAATTTCTATCTGAATTTTAAAGCCTAATAAACAATTTACTCATTTAATACATACCTCTAAATGCTTGCTTTATACACTTTCTTCAAATGCATTCACCTTAGTTGTTTGTTTCTTGATAGTCTCTTGCAACAATGTAATTTGTCGAACGATTAAACTTGAATCCTTAAAGGCATGGCCTAATAAAAAAACACCCTGCAGCTTGTACATGAATTCTAAACTTAAATCTGAAGCCTTCTCTACAAATCCAAGAGCATGAAACTGCGCCTCAATCCAGAGCAGCAAATCCATCATGACTTTTGCAGCCAACTTGTGTAATGCACTACCTCTTTCTTTTGCAAATTCCTGACAAAGAGTCCCTATATGACAACCCTGAAGGGCGATTAACTTCCCTTCTTGCTTGAGATGTTTCAAAAAATAATATAGCCGCACTTTTGCAGAAGGTTCTTTGTCCAAATTTTCCAACAATATTTGTTGCTCAGTTGCTATTAAATTAAGAACAGCTATTCCAATATCCGCTTTCGTTCTAAAATAATAATAGATGTTCCCTAGCGGCACCCTTGCACCAGTAGCGATATCGGCAAGCGTCGTCATACTAAAGCCTTGCTGATAAATCAGCTTTCGTGCTACCTCTATCAATCGGCTGCGTTTAGAATTAAGCATCTTGTTTTCTAAAATGTACGATTCTTGATTGGTCATAGCTTTACTAATGACTGTTTTCTCCACTGAAACACCCTGTACCACGGACCCATGCTATATAAAGAGAAATAGCTTTTACAAACAAAGACCTAATTAAAAGATAACTTTTTTGAAAACGCTGAGCGAACGTTTGAATAGGCCATGCAATCATCCTAAAGATACAGATACTATTGAATCGTTTGCTCTGTGGTTGGGCCGGCTTATCTTGAGGGTTCTTTTGCGCGATAATTTGAACTGTATCCATACGTTTAGCTCCCATTGATTAAAGTACGCTAATCGAGAAGACTATGCCCTTTTATATAAAAAATCAATCATTTTTTTAAAGCCGCCCAAAGATATGAACTGTGAAATTTATCTGCTTTTATCTGACGGTCTATTTTAGTGTTTGACCAGGCTTTATTTAGCCTTTAACATGACAGGCCTAAGGTGTATTCAATGATAAAACAGTTTTTTAAAGGAGAAACGCATCATGACAAAGAAAACGAGTAAAACGACCAAAAAGAAACCCGCCACCAAGGCAGTTTCTCTTAAATCTAAGATAAGTGCTTCAAAAAAAGTACCCATTCCCAAAATACCTAAGCTTTTAGCCCCATTAGCGCCTTATAAAAAAACAGAGTTACTAAAAACGCTTGCAGAACAAACAACCCTTGATAAAAAATCTGTCCAAAAAGTATTAGAGGCTTTGGAAACGATTATGAAACTCCATTTAGCAAAAAAAGGTCCTGGTCAGTTCGTGCTCCCTGGGGTATTCAAAATGACGGCTATCACCAAGCCTGCTACTAAGCCGAGAACCGGTAAGAACCCTTTCACCGGCGAAGAGATGGTGTTCAAAGCCAAACCTGCAAGAAAAGTAGTAAAAACACGCATTTTAAAAAAATTCAAAGCTGAAATTGAATAATGATTGCTTGATAAAAAACCGCTCTATGAACCAGCAGAAGCGCCCCTCTTCTGGTTTTTTAAAGCGTA
>JBGAIG010000041.1:0-3445 GCA_044225595.1 Gammaproteobacteria bacterium | reverse complement strand
CAGCAACCTTTGCAGCTAATGAAATAGAAATAAATTCTGTATCCATTGCACAAATTAGCTCAGGTATTCCCTGCTCAATGACTTGCTTGGCTTGTCGATAAGTATCTTTGCACTTAAACCCACATCTCTTAGCAGCAGCCTCATCTGTGCGACCTGTAAAACTGTCGAAATTTCGACTTATTTCCTCACTTAATTTCGGTCGTCCTCGTCTTTCTTTCATCTCATTTTCAAAAGTCAAGCCAGCAATCGTACGCTCGCTTATTTTTGTATGATTCTCTTTTATTATTTCTTTTATCTTTTTACGGATTTTTGGATGGAGGGAATCTACTAGATTTGAAAAATGCACTTCACCATCGGTTGCCTGATCGACCAGTAAAGCATCTTCCAAACTCATATATTTAGCGCGATTTAATAGATAGCTGACTTTTTCTCTTGTTATCCCCATTCGATAAGCGAGTTCTCGTTGAGAACCACGAATCCGAATAGCACGAATTAGCCAGTAGTCACGCATGCCACACATCCCTTGTTTAACGAAAATTCATTTCGTTAATGAGCTTTAATACATATTCCCTATGCTAATGACGTAACTTGGTGAATTTTCACCAACTTCAAGCGTTATGCTGAGGGCGAAATATTTACCGCAAATCAGTTTTATTAAGTAGTGCAAAAATTACGACTTGCTTTTGGAATAAATTAGCTATAGGGAGGAGCTTATGGATCAAAAAAGAGTTTTTATGCGTGACATGTTGTCACCAGAAGAGAAATTAAAAAGCCTAAAAATCAAGAAATGTCGCTTCTTTAATTACATTCATTATTTTTTGTCTAAACCCATCGTTGTCAAACTTACTTTTCAATCAGCGGTCTTATTTACAGGAATGAAAATGAGAAATCAATCTAAATCAGGATTAGGAGAGTAAATTATGTTAGTACTACAGCGCCGTACCGGGCAAAGCATTCAAATTGGCGAACAGATAAAAATTAAATTTTTAAGGCAAAGTAACGGCTATATACAAATTGGCATTGTTGCACCTAAAGATATTTTAATTTTACGCAGCGAAATTATTGGCAAACCACCTAAAAAGAAAAGTAACTCTGTAAGCATTTCATTACCTACAATCTCGAAAACAATAGAGGGAAATAATACGTTTTAATCAATGTATTTCAAAAATGAAGGATTACATATGACAGTTAAAATTTTAGATCTTCAAGAAGCGGCTGATTATTTAAATATGTCTCCTCAAATACTTAGGCGAAAAGCAGCGCAGGGAATTATTCCAGGTGGTAAACCTGGGCGACGGTGGTGCTTTCGAGAAGATGATCTTGCGGATTATGTACGATCGCTTTATGCTAGACCGGCTAAAGCATCGTTTGGTGACACCAATAGGAGTAGATTATGTCACTTTACAAACGAAACGATGTCTGGTGGGTTAATATCTCACACCAAGGAAAGCGAATACAGAAAACTACTGGGACTGCCGATAAAAAAGCAGCCGAACGATACCATGATGAAGTCAAAGCGGAATTGTGGAAAATAAATTTTTTACAACAAAAGCCTGATTATTTATGGTTCGATGCGGCAGCTAGATGGTTAGCAGAAACACAACATAAAAAAAGTACGCGAGACGATAAATTGCACCTACGCTGGTTAGATACTTATTTTCAAAACAAGCCTCTTTCTGAAATTAACCGTGATTTCATCGAAGAAATTGCCAAGATAAAGGAAGAAACTTGCAAAGTGAAGCCAGCCACTGTGAACAGAATGCTAGCATTAATCAGGTCAATTTTACGGAAAGCGGAGCGTGAATGGTTGTGGATTGAAAAAGCGCCTACCATACGAATGAGAGCAGAACCGAAAAGACGTATTCGCTGGTTAAAGAAAGAAGAAGCTGCAAAGCTGATGCAAGAGTTACCTCAGCATTTAGCAGATATGGTAGCGTTCACACTTGCAACAGGTCTACGGCGAAGCAATGTTACTGGACTTCGTTGGAGTGAAGTAGATTTAGTACGAGCACATGCTTTGGTGCATGCAGATCAATCTAAATCAAGTAAAGCTATCCCTGTACCATTGAATAAGGATGCGATCGCTATTATTCGTAAACAATTGGGAAGACACCCAGAGTTTGTGTTTTCTTATGGTGGTCATCGCATTACTCAATGTACGACGAAAGCTTGGTATAAAGCTCACAAAAGAGCAGGTATTAGTAATTTCAAATGGCATGACCTACGACATACTTGGGCAAGCTGGCACGTACAGAGTGGGACGTCTCTTCAAGAGCTACAATTACTTGGAGGATGGTCTAGTTTAGATATGGTACTACGCTACGCTCATTTGAATAGTGAGCATTTGAAACAAGCGGCTAGCCGGATTTGTGTTACAAATTTGCTACATTGCCCATCGGGCGTTTTGCAAAATGTGCTGTAACATATTGATTCTACTACTGCCGACGAGGCGAATCGAACGCCTGACCTACTGATTACGAATCAGTTGCTCTACCGGCTGAGCTACGTCGGCAACATGCGGGAAAAACAGGCGAAGTATAAAGAAAATCACTGCTAAGTACTAGTCCAAAAGCAAGTTTCAGCACGACTGCTTAGCCAATTCTATGAGACGAAGGCGGCTCTTTCGTTTGGCAGGCAAAAAGTGAGAAAAAAATGAAAAACTCGTTGCATTATTCCTAAGCAGCAAGATAAACTAAGCGTCCATTCTTTGTGTCACTCCCCCAACCCTACACCCCATCGCTGCTGTAATTTTTAGCAGTCACGGCTTGTCAGCAACTGGCAGTTCGGCATTTTTTCAATACTCCATTCTTTCAACCACCACCCCTACTTCATCTAGCCTAACAAGGAACCACTATGCGAATACTTGAAAAAAACATTCTCAAACCCATGCATGGATTTTCATTGATCGAGTTAATGATCGTGATTGCAATTATCAGCATCCTTAGCGTGATCGCCATTCCTTCCTATCAAAATTACATTCAGCGTGCACGCTTTGCAGAAGTCATCACGGCCACGGAAATTTTCAAAACAGCAGTTGCCATTGCCTTACAACAAGGCATACCAATAAATGAAATTAACAATAATGCTAATGGTATTCCACCGATTCCCGAAAGCACTAAAAATGTAGCGAGCATCAAAGTCGAAAAAGGAATTATTACCGCCACCGGAACTGAGTTAGCAGGAAATGAAACCTATATTCTAGAACCAAATAGCAACGGTAGCCGTTGGAATATAAAAGGAACTTGTTTAAGGAGCGGATTATGCAGCACATAATGATGTCAGGTTTGGCACTCTATTTAGCACGCGCGAAAATTCTTGATGAAGATATTGTTAAACAAGCTTATGAAGCAGCGCGTGAAGAGAAAACAGCATTCACACGTTATCTCATTGCGCATCAATTAGTGTCGAGTGAAACATTAGTAAAATTTTGTGAAAAACAATTTGG
>JBGAIG010000040.1:0-3907 GCA_044225595.1 Gammaproteobacteria bacterium | reverse complement strand
ATTTTGACCCAGAAGTATTAAAAAAGCTTAATCAAGTGATGGGGATGTAAATCATGTTGATGATACCGGATGTTAAAGTTTATCTTTCCACCGCTGCAACCGACATGCGTAAATCATTTGATGGGTTGGCTCAATTGGTGAAACAAGAAATGTCTAGGGATATTTTCAACGGAGAGCTTTTTGTTTTTTAACCGCTCAGGTGATAGGGTAAAAATCCTATATTGGGATCGCAATGGCTCCTGCTTATGGGCAAAGCGGCTAGAGAGCGGCACCTTCAGGCGGCCAAAGGTGCAAGGCAAGGTGGCTCCGATGCGTCTTAATGAGTTGAGTTTATTACTTGAAGGAATTGATTTAACCCATAAACAGCGATTAACCTCTTTATAAAGCCTAGTATGGGGAATAGAGCAATCGATTTGTAGGCAAAAGGTCACGCAAGAAAAGGCATTTTTGTGTTAATTTGTTGCACATGAAAAAACCTATTTCTTACGAAGCAGAGGAATTATTAAGATTGCTGCGAGAGCAGCAGGAACGTAATGCTGCTCAACAAGAAACCATTTTAAAAATGGCAGAGCAGATGGCTCAATTGCAACACCGCATTGATAAGCTATTAGCGCTTTTGTACGGAACAAAGTCAGAAAAACAATCCAAGCCTAAGGCTTGCTCTGAATCTCCAATAACTTCTGACCCAAGCCCCTCTCAAAGTAAAAAATAAATTAACGCTAACGCTTCAAATGCTAATGGCCGACGTCCTTTGCCAGCTGGACTACCTCGGGTTCGTGTCGAGCATGACGTTCCAGAAGATAAGCGAGCTTGCCCCTGCTACCCCTTAAAAATGCAACGGATGGGCAAAGTGGTCACAGAGCAGCTGGAATATAAGCCCGGAGAGCTCTATGTCATCGAGCATGTTCGCATTAAATATGGTTGTCAAAGATGCAAAAACAATATTGTCACTGCACCACTACCACCACAACCAATAGACAAAGGATTACCCGGGCCAGGTTTGTTGACGGAAGTGATTTTAAATAAATACCAATCTCATCTACCGTTGTACCGTCAAGCTCAGCGCTTCCAACAATATGGCATCGATTTACCCCGCTCTACTTTATGCGATTGGTTGATGCAATGTGGCGCTACATTAAAACCGATTGTGGATTTAATGAAAATTGAAGCTTTGCTACCAGGTATCAGAATCTTCACCGATGACAGTACCTGTCCCGTATTAGCCAAAGGCAAAACCCATACGGGACGATTATGGGTTTACGTGGGCGGAGGAAGAGAAAATCCCACCTGCGTTATTTATGATTACACCCTCACTCGCGCTCAAACAGCTCCACAAAAATTTTTAAAGAGTTACCAATGGTATCTGCAAGCTGATGCTTATGCGGGTTATGACATTCTTTATAAAGATGGCAAAGTGATAGAAGTAGGATGCTGGGCTCATTGTAGGCGTAAATTTATGGATATTATTAAAGCTGCTAAAGAACCTGGTCTAGCCGATATTGCCGTTGATTACATTGGCAAACTGTATGAAGTGGAGCGAAAAGCAAAAAACCTAACCCCTGTACAACGCAAATACTATCGGCGCCGGTACAGTAAACCCATTTTAAAACGATTTTATCGATGGCTAAAGAAGCATCAGGCAGAAACATTGCCGAAATCTCCTATAGGCAAAGCGATTGCCTATGCATTAAATCATTGGCGAGCGTTAAATAATTATCGTCTCGATGGGATATTGGACATCGACAATAACACCGCAGAACGTGCCTTAAGCCGGTTGTTTTGGGTCGAAAAAATTACCTTTTTGCAGGAAGCCATGAAGGCGCTAAAAATGCAGCGATACTTTACAGCGTTATTGAGACTTGCAAGCTTAATGGGATCAATCCATTTACATATTTAAAAGATGTACTGACCAGACTGCCATCCACCTTTATGAAAGATCTTAAGCAGCTTTTGCCATATAACTCGAAACCAAGTATTTAACAACACGTCTTTGACCGGACGGATACGTTAAAACGATATGTGGGCTATGAATGAACAAAATGAAAAGAAGGCCATTTTATGTTCCGACATGCAAAGCAATTCGCAGCCTTTATTGGTATATCCTAAGCAAAATCAATCTGGAAAATCAGTTGGCAGCACCACTATTTCAAAAGTGGGAAACCCTCGACTAAGAAAAGCATTTTATATGGCGAGTTTAACGGCAAAACGTTTCAATCCAAACCTGCAGGATTTTGTAACTAGGCTTGCGAAAAATGGTAAGGCACCCAAAGCCATCGTTTGCGCAGTAATGAGAAAATTGGCTCATTTAGTGTATAGTGTACTAAAGAATAATCGCACTTTTATCATTAGATATTAGGTTAAAAGCTATCTGAATATGATTAATCAAAAAGATGGATTGCTTCACCCGCGCTATGCGCGTTTTCGCAATGACCAGCTGAGTACCGCATTTCGTTGCTTGGAGATTGTTTGACAAGCAACACAGTATCTTCGTCGCTAAGATCTTCTCGCAGTGACAGACAATATTAGTTATTGGTGGTATTTATTAAGAATTTTTTACAGAATTAAGCCGACGTTTTAAAGCGTCGGCTTTTTTACTTCAGACTGACACAGTTCAGTGAACACTCTCGTTGTGACTTAATTTTTCACGCCGGTATTATTTTCACAGCAGGAAGAATCTTGTAATAATTTATTAGCGTAATTTACCCTTTCTTCGAATGTTTTTAAAGAAGACCATTTATTTAATATTTCTTCATGATTTGATTTTTTTGAATTAATAAAATGGCAAGTAGAAGATGATGATAAGCTTTGTAATAATTCTTGTATTTTTTCTGGATTTTTTGCAACATCCGTAGCGGTTTTATGATTTTCTTTACTAAGAAGATTTTCAATGTCACAAAGAATTTGATAATTTTGTTTTTCGATTTTCTCTAGGGAAGATATGGTTTGATTTAATCCTTGAATTCGATGAACCACCTCATATAATTCAGGCACATTTTTTATTGCAGCGAGTCCAAGTAATAGTGTTCCTATTCCTAGTGCAATTTTCCCTATTGCCATTACGCATTTCGCAATACTGCAAAAAACGCCTACACATTCATCTAAACATTGTTGTCGCATAATTTAACCTTAAGCAAAGAATCAATTGGCTTTTGATTTTAAATTTATCTTATTATGTTTCAGATATTTGATAACTTTTTGCATTCTCAGTGAATTCTTGTAATAATTTTTTAATATTTCCAATAATCTCGTTAAATGACATTGATTTACCGTAAAACATATTTGAACCTATCATCTTTTCATAATCAAGCTGTAACTGTATTAGTTGTTCTCCTAAAGGGATCAGATTAAATTTTCCTTGTAAACAATGATCATAATTGGCACTGCTTTCATTAAAAAAGGCTTTTTTATGGCTTACAACCGCTGCCAAAAGATCTTTATTTTGTATAGCAATCTGACCGAATCGCGATTGATAGATCATAGATAGATCATACCAGTGCCTAGAAAGACGTTGAGCATTATCTTTAAATTTACCACGATTACATTCAACATGAATTAAGGTAGCTTTTTCCCAGAAGGTGCGTTCAGGGTTTAAAACATTGACTTGGGCACAGGGTAGCTGTAATCCTTTAACATGAGAAATGATATCAGGTTGGACGGTATGGATTGCACTAGGTTCGGTAACATTTCGCGCACCAAATTCAATGAAGACATAAGACTTAATGTATGGCATTTTATGTTCAAAAACGGATGGATAATGGATATTAAGTTTTTCACCATCATCGCTTACTTCAATTTTTATAGGTTGTTCGAATTCATTTTGAATGCAAGATTTCAGATAAGGAACTATTTCATTAGTGACATAATCTTTCATAAACAACTTTAATTTGTCGCCGATCTTTTTGCGTTT
>JBGAIG010000015.1:0-34247 GCA_044225595.1 Gammaproteobacteria bacterium | reverse complement strand
TTCTTAACATCAATTCAAAAGCATACACCGAATGATTAGGCGTACTGGTTATAAAAAATAAAGTAATACCCGGTGTTTCCAGTATATCAAAGGTAGACAACTCAAAAAAACCAGGTTCCACCAAGGAAACAACACTAAACAATTGCGAACCCGTACCATCCATATTATCAAAGCGATGAAAAATCTGTCTCTCGCCATAAAATAAATAGGTATCTGCAAATGCACTCTTTAACTTCTTACCCGTAAAGACAGCAGGCTTTCGGGCCATAATATTTAGACTAATAATTTGTTCTGGATATTCCATTGCAAGTGTAGGCTCTTGTTTTTCAGATTTTACGATTAATCGAACATCCTCAAACGAAGAAGCAAAACCAGCCTCTTTCGTAGAAGGTTCGATCACAACGTTTTCTCGCAAACGCTTTTTAGTAACTCGGCCTCTTGTAAAATCCCATACAATACCGACAATAATGACTGCACCTAAAAATAACAATATGAGTCTTAAAGTCATTTCCATTTTAATGCTCCAATATCTAAGCTACCATTGCCGCCGCTTCTTCGACATCTACAGAGACTAATCGAGAAACGCCAGGCTCTTTCATTGTAACGCCTACTAAATGATGCGCAATTTCCATTGCCAATTTATTATGGGTAACAAATATAAATTGTACTGTTTCAGACAATTTCTTCACTAAATCACAAAACCGACCCACATTGGCATCGTCCAATGGCGCATCAACTTCGTCCAACAAACAAAAAGGCGCGGGATTTAATTGAAAAATGGCAAAAACCAACGCAACTGCTGTTAATGCTTTTTCGCCACCTGACAATAAATGAATAGAACTATTGCGTTTACCCGGCGGCCTTGCCATCACCGTCACACCCGCTTCCAAGATATCTTCACCCATCAATTCCAAATTGGCTTGACCACCCCCAAATAAAATTGGAAATAAGGTTTGAAACTGTGTATTTACTTTGTCAAAAGTTTCTTTAAAGCGTTCACGCGTTTCTTTATCGATTTTACGAATGGCATCTTCCAAAGTTTCTAAAGCCTCAGTCAGATCATTATTTTGCGCATCTAAATATAATTTACGTTCCGACTCACTTTGATATTCTTCTATGGCAGCCATATTAATCGCGCCTAAACGTTCAATGCGTTTTGTGACATCCTCTAAAGATTCTGCCCAAAGAGACTCTGTCGCATCTGGCGGCACTGTTTGCAACACTTGTTCTATATTGGCCGTTTCAATAAATTGCTCTTGAATGGTTTGGCAACGCACTTCGATAGCCTGCCAATCCATCTTTAACTGCTCTACTTCGGTACGCAGTCTTTGGGCATCCGATTCTAATGCATTTCTTTGTTTTTCGAGTGTTCGCCCTTCTTCTTCAAGTGCATCCAATGCCGCTCGAGATTGATTCACTGCTTCTTCTGCAACAACATGCCTTTCCAATAACACATCGAGACTGGCTCTCGCTTCTATCTTTGGCGCGTTTAACCCTTCTAATTGTCCTTGCAAGACTATTTTTCGCTCTTCGATCGTCCGTTGTTGCTGTGTTAAACGTGCTAAGTTTTCTGTCATTGCTTGAATTTGTGTAACCACGGTTTGTTCTTTTAACGCCAATACATGCGTTTTTTCTTTAGCATCATTCGCATTTTGATTGGCAACTTGCACAACCTGTCGCAAGTTATCACGCTCCGCTTGTAATAAAACACGTTTTTTCGTAAACCCTTCCATCGCATCCAATGCCGTTTGCAAGTGCATACGTGACAATACCGTTTCTTCTTCCGCCAATTCGAGTTTTCGTTTTTGCTCTGCGCTTTCGCTTAATAAACGCGCCATTCGCGTCCTGAGATGTTCTACGCGAGTACGGTCAGCGCTAATTTTAGACATTAATTCATTTAATATTTGTGCTTCCATTTGTTTTGCACGATGACATTCTTCCCGCTTTTGTTCTAAGTCAGCTATCCCTTCTCGAGCGTTTGCTAATACTGCCTCAAGATCGTTAATTTCAGCACGGTGATTCTCGATCAAAACGGCTAATGCTTTTAATTCTGATTCACGCGCTAAAACGCCCGAATGCCCATCATTACCACGAAAGACTTTTAGCCAATTTGAACCTAACCAAATGCCATCGCGTGTTACGATAGATTCACCTACTTTTAAACTTTTTTGTTTATCTAAAGCTTCTGCTAACTCATCTGTCACATAAATGCCTGCAAAAAAACCATCCAGGACATAATCGGATTTTACTTTACTCACAAGCGTGTCGGATGTTTTTTCAAGATTAACATGTGAAGCGCACGCATTATCAACAAAAGTCAAATCGCCAGATGATACTTCGTTAATAAACACTGCAACCGCTGGAATACCTGGCACACACAATGCCTCCAAAGCAGCACCTAAGACGGTTTCTACAGCGCGTTCATAACCCGGTTCTACCATAAGCGCTTGACCTAAACGCGGCGCTTCTGATAAATCGTGTGATTTCAACCACCCTTGTACAACCGCATTTGTTTTTCCAAGCGCTGCTTGCTGCAAAGCTTCTAGAGAAGCTAAACGTCCCAAACAAATTTGCAATTGACCACGTGCAGCATCTAATTGTTGATTTTTGGTAGCCAGCAAATTTCGTGCTTCAGTTAAGGCGCTAGAAATCACGCTTAATGCAGCCGCATGATCAGTTGCAGATGTTTTTTCTAACCGCTCTTGTTCTAATGCCACTATATTTTGTTCCAAACGCGTCACATCAATGTCTGCATACTCGCGTTGCAAACGATCCAGCTGCGCTTTTGCTTCACGGCTTTGTTTTTCTAATTGTTCAATACGTGCTTTTTCAACCTCTGCTGTACGTTGCGGATTTTCCGCTTCCTGTTGAAAGATTTCAAAATCTTGATTCCAACGCTGCATTGCATCGGATGCTTCGTTTTGTACTATAAGCAATTTTTCTAAAGACTCTCTGGCAAATGCAACATCTGGAGACAAATTGGCGAATTCAGCATTCAAAATAGATAAACGTGCTTCATCTGCGCTTTGTTGTTCCTGTATTTGTTGATAATTTTGTTCTGCTTCGGTCAAATCGCGTTCAAGCGCTGACTCCCGCTCACGATGATATTGCAAAGTTTGCTCAACGCGCGCAATTTGCGTACCTAAATCATAATATTGACTTTGCTCTATCTTCCAGCCATCCATTTTTTCAGCATGAAGAATACGCTGTTTTTCAAGTGCCAAATCAAGGTTTGTACGCATAGCAAATTTTTCTTCTAACGCATTTGAAAGATTGCGAATTTCAGCCGCGCGTTCTTGTAATTTTAAATTATAAACTTGCCATCGTAATGCAGCTAATTCTGCTTCTAAGCGATCCTGTTCAACTTTATATTCTTTATACCGCAGTGCGGCTTCTGATTGCCGTTTTAAACGCTCTAATTGTTTTTCAAGTTCTTGACGTAAATCACTTAGCCTTTCTAAATTTTCTCGCGTATGCCGCATTCTGATTTCGGTCTCATGACGACGCCTGCGATAAAGCGAAATACCAGCTGCTTCTTCAAAAAAGGCGCGCAGTTCCTCAGCACGCGCCTCAATCACGCGCGATATCATACCCTGCTCTATAATCGCATAACTTCGAGGTCCAAGCCCTGTACCTAAAAAAACATCCGTAATATCTTTACGTCTACAACGGGTTCCATTCAAAAAGTAAGCAGATTGTCCATCGCGTGTACCCTGCCGTTTAATAGAAATTTCGCTAAATCGCGCGTATTCGCCGCCAAGACTGCCATCTGAGTTATCAAATACGAGCTCGATTGTCGCTTGCCCAACGGGCTTACGTGTTGAAGAACCATTGAATATTACATCCGCCATGGATTCGCCGCGTAGATTTTTCGCAGAACTTTCGCCCATGACCCAGCGAATGGCATCAATAATATTGGACTTTCCACAACCATTTGGCCCCACCACAGCAACCAAAGGACTACGCAATTCTAAAACAG
This sequence comes from Gammaproteobacteria bacterium, assembly GCA_044225595.1. Taxonomy (GTDB): domain Bacteria; phylum Pseudomonadota; class Gammaproteobacteria; order UBA6186; family Azoamicaceae; genus CADEGZ01. The sequence continues at coordinate 30,268 of JBGAIG010000015.1, read as the reverse complement.
TCGGATCGACAAAGGATTTAAAACCCGCCAGTTTAATTTTGTCCAACCGCATGCTCATGATAAATCAGACCCATCCTCAAAAATACTTGGGCTATAGAATAGCGTAGAATGATGCGACTTGCCATGGGGAAAGGAATCTGGGAAAATTCCCCCGGTTAAAATGAAAAGGAGAAAAGTGTTGTGGAACACACTGACATAACGAGTAGCACCATTCCCTTTAAAAAAATTAGTTATATAACTTTCTCTAAAATTCCGCCACTCGTCTGGATGGGCTGCTTATTATTAACACTCTGGTATATACCTGTTCCAACAGGACTTACGCTAAAAGCGTGGCACTTATTTGCGATTTTTTTAACAACTATTGTTAGCATTATTCTCAATATACTCCCAATGGGTGCATTAGCTATTATGGCTTTGGCTATCTGCGGCATTACAGAAACCTTAACCATTAAGCAATCTTTATCCGCTTTTAGTTCGAATATTATCTGGTTGATTCTTTTGGCTTTTTTATTAGCTCGGGGGTTTATTAAAACAGGCTTAGGCGCCCGTCTTGCTTATTATTTTGTGCAGCATATGGGCAAGAGTACCTTGGGGCTTTCTTACGGACTTATCAGCACGGAATTTTTACTTGCGCCTTTCACGCCCAGCAATACAGCACGCGGCGCAGGGATTCTCTATCCTATTGTGAGAGCCTTGTCAGAAGAATACGGCAGCACCCCGCAAAAAGGTACCGAACGAAAAATTGGCGCTTATTTAGTGAAGCTTGCTTATCAAACCAATGTGATTACGAGCGCCATGTTTTTAACTGCCTCCTCTGGAAATCCCTTGATTGTCAGCCTTGCTTCTCAACTTGATGTTGAAATTAGCTGGACCACTTGGGCGCTCGCAGCACTCGTGCCAGGTGTTATCAATCTTGCCTTGCTGCCTTGGATTGTGCACCTCTTATACCCGGCTGAAATTCAACAAACACCAGAAGCGCCGCAATTTGCTAAACAAAAACTCGCCGAAATGGGGCCGCTCACAAAAAGCGAATGGATCATGCTCGGCACTTTTGGTTTGTTATTAACGCTTTGGGCAGCAGGTCCTTCTTTTGCTATCGATCCAACGGTTTCTGCTTTTGTGGGGCTGGCTATTTTGCTAGCAACCAAGGTATTAACCTGGGATGATATTTTGAAAGAATATAATGCCTGGCACACTTTTATCTGGCTTGCAACACTTCTAATGATGTCAGGCTATTTATCAGAATTTGGCATGATTGCGTGGTTTGGTAATCATATGCAAGCGTGGGTTGCGGGTGCTCCTTGGGTTATTGCGCTTGGCATGTTAAGTCTTATTTATTTCTACACACATTACGCCTTCGCCAGCATTACGGCACACATTAGTGCCATGTACAGTGCCTTTGCTCTGGTTGCTACAGCCACAGGCGCACCCCCTGTTATGGCCGTTTTAATACTCGCTTTTTTGTCGAGCCTGTGCGCAGGGATTACCCACTACGGCACAGGAACAGCGCCTGTTTATTATGGCGCGGACTATATCAAGCTCAAAGACTGGTGGCGTGTAGGCGGACTCTTAAGCGTAATTAATCTTGCCATTTGGATGCTGGTAGGCGCTGCCTGGTGGAAAGTCTTAGGGTTGTGGTGAATGGTGGGTGAATGGGGTCAAATCTAGATTGCGTACTGTATACTCAACCTGTACGCAATCTAGATTTGACCCCATCCTCGAAAAAATAGGCTAGAATAAAAACATGAGAATTTTATTTATAGACAATAGCAGAACTACCCGTACCGCCATGTCAATGGTTTTAGGTAGGGAAGGCTACGAAGTTATCCCTATTGCAACGGGTCAAGAGGCCATCGAAAAACTACAGGTAGAACCTTTCGATGTGGTTGTCACTGATCTGTATATGCCCTTTATGAATGGCCACGAAGCCGCGAAGCTGATACGTGCACTTTCTCATCCTTGCAAAGATGTGCCAATTATTGCATTAACGGCAAGTGATGATCCCAGAGATATGGAAATTTGTAAAAACGCTGGCATGAATGAATTTATTATTAAATCTGATGATAATAAAGGGTTGCTAGACACGCTTAAAACGTATGCCCAAAAACTTGCAAAATAATCAAATGGACGGCTTAAATTTTAAGATTTTTTCTTTAAATTGTGGCTTTAAATCCGTGGGGGCTTTATCAAAAGCACTTTCCCAATATTGTACTGCTAATTTAGCATCACCGTTTTGCAATGCTTTAATACCAAGCAAATCTAAAAGCCGCCACTCTGCTGCAATGTCTTGAGGATTCTGTTCTAATCTTAAACGTAATCGAAATTCTTCTTTGCGAAATTCTGCTAATAAAATTTGAAATTCTGCCTGTTTTAAGCGATAGGCTTCTTCTTCACTAGAATAATAATGTGCTAAATGCTGATGACTGCCCCAGTGAGTGTATAACCCATAACTGACAATAGAAAACAAACCCATTAAAACCAAAGATAATCGCCAAGCGCGTATCCAAGGCACAAAGCAGCCAAACGCTATAATTAATAATATGACTGTAAAAACCCAGAAATAGATAATCATTTAAGATACTTGCTAAAAAGAAAAAGTCCCACAACCAAAATCAACAGAGGCCCAAACCATAAAAAAGCCGTATTCCATTGCAAGAGAGGATCATATAACACAAATGCACCATAACGCTCGGTAACAAATTCAAAGATCTCTGATTCTGTATAATTGGATTGTACTTTTTGATAGATTTCATTTTTCAAATCAATAGCTAGTGGTGCCATCGAATCCGACAAATTTTGATTTTGACAAACCATGCATCGCAATTCATGAATAATCTTGTTAAATAAGTCGCGTTGTTCAGCGTCATAAAAATCATAAATATCATGGGCTGTTGGTTGTTCTTTCAAGATGATTAGCTCCTTTTATTTCCACACCATCTACCCCAAGCGCTCAAAAATCCACCCAATCCAATCATCAAAGCCCCTAACCAAATCCATCGCACAAAAGGTTTATAATAAATCCGCACAGACCAACCACCCGCTTTGAGCGGCTCACCCAATGCGATATAAATATCTCGAAAAAATCCGGGATCAATGGCGATTTCTGTCATTCTTAAACCTTGTACGACAAAAATTCTTTTTTCAGGAAAAAGATCGGCTTCTTGTTTGCCTTGTTTAAATACCAAAAAATGCCCCTGAGAACCAATATAATTTGAGCCTTCTATAGGCTTTAAATTTTGAAAAACAATTTTATAATCTGAAATCTCAAGCGATTGATTCAAATTTATGACAACTTCACGTTCAATCTGATAATAAGAGACCAGGGTAATACCGATGACCAGCACTGCTATACCGCCGTGCGCAAAAAACATGCCTAACGCACCCTTAGATAAAGCGAATAGGCTGCCTTTTGTTCGAATTTTATCCAACACCCATTGTAAAGTCCCTAAAAAAAACCAAAATCCCAATCCTAAACCCAATACAACACCTAATGGCATTTTATCTGAAAAAAATAAGGGTAATTCAACCGCCAAAAATACAGCGATAATAAAAGTCCAGCGCAATTTTTTTAAAATGTGATTCAGCACATTATGCCCCCATTTACTGACAGGACCCAAAGGCGCCAACAGCAATACTGGAATCATCAATGGAATGAAAACGGCATTAAAATAGGGAAAACCCACAGACAATTTTTGGCCCGTTAAGGCATCAAAAATCAACGGAAACCAAGTACCCAGTAAAACTGCAGCACCACTCACTGTTAAAAACAGGGTGCTGATTAAGATGGCTGTTTCTCTAGATACTAACTCAACGGTTGTATTATCCGAAAATTTTTTGATGCGAAAGCTATATAAGGTTAAGGCAACACCTACCACTACCAGCAAGAATTCCAGTAAAAATATACCGCGTTTCGGATCATTGGCGAAAGCATGCACCGACGTGATGACACCCGAACGCACTAAAAAAGTGCCCAATAAACTTAAAATAAATACGATAAGCGCCAAAAATAAAGTCCAACTTTTAAATATCTGCCGCTTATCGCTGAGCATTAAGGTGTGAATCAACGCAACAGCCACTATCCACGGTATAAAAGAAGCATTTTCGACAGGATCCCAAAACCACCAACCGCCCCAACCTAGTTCGTAATAGGCCCACCAGCTGCCTAAAGCAATGCCGATCGTTAAAAAACTAAAGGCAAGCAATGTCCACGATCGCATCCATTTTGCAAATGGCAGCGTGCGATCAGCTATCCATAACGTGCTTATCGCAAACGCAAACGGAATCGCAAATCCAACATACCCCATGTAAAGCAAAGGCGGATGAATAATCAACCCAAAATCTTGCAGCAAAGGATTTAAATCAGCGCCATCAACCGGATATTTGGGTAAGAAGCGAATAAACGGATTTGAAGTGATTAACAAAAACAATAAAAAACCAAAAGAAATTGCCGCCAATACGATTAAAACACGCGTTAAAAAAGGCAAGGGCAAGTGCCGTGCTGTTAGACTGAACACTGTCATCCACACACTTAACAAAAATATCCATAATAATAAAGACCCTTCGTGCCCAGCCCATAACGCACTGATTTTATATATCAACGGCAAACTGGCATTAGAATGATGGGCAACATAACTAACAGAAAAATCATTTTGTACTAAAGCATAAACTAAAGATAAAAAACCAAGAGAAATAAAAAAAGATTGCCCCAAGGCAATAGGTCGAACGGATTGCATCCAAGCGGTATTGTGCTTTAATAAACCTAAGCCGGGTAAGATACATTGTAAGCCTGCCAAACATAAAGCAATAATTAATGCAAAAAGACCGATTTCCGGTATCATTTTTTATTTTTTACCTCTTGTTTTAAGGCATTATTCACTTCCGGCGGCATATAATTTTCATCGTGTTTTGCTAAGACTTGCTCAGCATAAAAAAATGGATTTTGACTATCATCAACGCGACCCAAAACCACAACCCCTTGTCCTTCTTTAAAGAGATCAGGCAAGATACCGATATATTTAACCGTTACTGAATGTGCAAAGTCTGTTACGATAAACTGCGTCTTTAAATCTTTATCGCGTATCACACTACCCTTTTCTACCATACCACCCATTCGAATCATACGTTTTTGTTTTGTCTTGCCTTCCCATATTTCTGTCGGCGTAAAATACAAATTCACATTTTCACGCAAAGCTTTCAATATTAAAAAAACAGTTAGCAAAGAGCTCACAATCAATATATCAACCCAAGCGAAACTTCTTTAACTAATGACATACAAGATATATTAAAACCGCACTTTTCCACGCGACAAATGTCAGCATCAATTGTATTCCTAATAAAATAAAAGCCGATAAATAACAAGACCAAAGATAGATTGCATAATTCATATTTTACTGCTTCCGCGCATAAAAACCCAATTTCTTACCCATGCTGTTTTAGATTCTCGCTTTAAGATTTCTAAGCGAATCCGAACACATAATAACGCTGCATAAAATAAAATAAACGCCCCTAACATCGACAATAAGGGATACAACATTTCTGTTGCAATCGAAGGTTTTGCAAACTTTGCTAAAGTTGCGCCTTGATGCAATGTTGCCCACCATTCTACCGAAAAATGTATAATGGGAATATCAACCATGCCTATAATGGCTAGAATGGCACCGGCTTTGGCAGCTCTTTTAGGTTCTGGTATTGCACGACGCAAGCCTATATACCCAAGATAGAGAAATAATAAGATCAATTCCGAGGTTAAACGCGCATCCCAAATCCACCAAGTTCCCCACATGGGTTTTCCCCAGAGTGCACCCGAGAGTAATGCAATAATTGTATATGTTGCACCAATAGAAGCACTGCTTTTGGCAATAATATCGGCCAATTTAATATGCCACACCCAATAAATAACTGAGTTTAAAAAAATAATGCTATAAATCATCATAGACAAAAAAGCTGCAGGCACATGAATATAAATCATTCTAAATGCATCTCCTTGCTCTGCATCCGGCGGCGCTAAAAACAAACCGCCTACCACACCATAAATCATCATCATCACGCAAATCACGCTAAACCAAGGTAAACAAAACCTCGCTGCTCGATACGCTGCTTGCATCGAACTCAATCGCTGTAAACCATGTAAAAAAAGATTCATAGGATTAGGACGCCACACTTGCTCTCACTGCATTTGATAATGCAATAGGCCCCAATGTCAATGTTAATACGAAAAGCGCTGCCAACATGTAAAGTTCTAAATCAAAAGATACCCCTTCTATCACAGCTGTCAGCGCACTCGTCCCAAAAATAACGACCGGTATCATCATGGGCAACACTAAAACCGCTAATAGCGCACCGCCATTGGGTAGTCCAATGGTTAAGGCCGCACCCATACTACCCATTAAACTCAGCGTAGGAATAGCAAGCAGCAATGTTAAAGCTAAAACCCCTAAGCCTTCAGATGCCCCCTGGAGCAGCATATGCAAAAGAGGCGCCAAAATAAATAAAGGCAGCCCAATCATCAACCAATGTGCGATCGATTTTCCTAATAATAAAATAGGCAAAGGATATGGGCTTAAGATCATTTGTTCTAAACTCCCCTCCTGATAATCTTGTCTAAAAATATTTTCCAAAGACATCAATAAAGACAAAACAACTGCAATCCAAATGACCGCAGGCGCAATACGCGCTAATAATTTTGGAGCAACACCTACGCCCATCGGAAACAAAGTCACAACCACAGTAAAAAAAAATACGGGTGTCAAACATTCGCCCCACTGCTGACAATAAAGTCTGAGATCACGTTTTATCATACAATAGAAAGCCTTTAACACAGACTTGCTCCTACCCCTAATCTTATCTCTTGCCAAGGATACGGATTTAGCGCAATTTTATGATGTGTCGCAACAATTAAAATACCACCCTGTTTTAAATGTGTTAAAAATCGATCTTGCAATAAATTAACGCCTATGTCATCCAAAGCTGTAAAAGGTTCATCTAAAACCCAACACATCGGTGGATTCAACCATAAACGCGCCAGTGCAAGCCGCTGACGCTGTCCTTTAGACAATGTTGTACAAGGACTTGTCTCTAATGCACCCAAGCCCACAGCTTCTAAAGCGCGCTGACGCTCCTTTAGCGTAGCGGGATAGCTAACGCCTGCCATCCACTCTAAATTCTCTAAAGGCGTTAAAGCGGATTGAATACCCACTTTGTGCCCGATGTATAAAAGTTTTGATAAAAAATTGGGATCTCGTGCTTTTAAGATCTGATCTTGCCATTTAATCGTGCCGGTAGAAGGCGGCAGTAAGCCCGTTAAGATTCGCAATAACGTCGATTTTCCAACGCCATTGGCGCCGGATACGACGAATGCAGTGCCTTCGCCAAGCTCAAAAGTTAGACTGCTAAAAAGTACTTCATTCTCCCATTCGCAGCCTAAGCTGCTTACCTTTAACACCGCAAACCCTCTTGCTATTTACGCTCAAATCGTTAGACTAACACATTCAAAAGCAGCGATGGAGCACCCTGTGAGTACTTTCTTTTTTGAATATGGTTTGTTTGCTGCCAAAATTATGACTATTTTGGCTGTCATATTGGCTGCTATTGGCGGATGCATCGTTCTACTTTCGGGAAAACAAGGCGACAAAGAATCGATCGAGATTGAAAAATTAAACGACAAATTCGACAATATGCGCGATGCACTCGAAGAAACGCTTTTCTCTAAAGACGAATTAAAAGTGCTGAAAAAAGAAAGGAAAAAAGCAGATAAAGCAGAAGCAAAACTGGCTAAAAAACGCTCAAAAGAAGCAAAACCAGAGAACGCACCACGCCCAAAGTTATTTGTATTGCGGTTTGATGGCGATATGCATGCCTCAGAAGTCGACAGCCTTCGAGAATCTATTACTGCTATCCTATTAATTGCAAAACCAGAAGACGAAGTATTGGTCATTTTAGACAGTAGCGGTGGCCTTGTCCATAATTATGGTTTAGCGGCTTCAGAACTCCATCGTATTCGCCAACGCAATATATCCTTAGTCGTTTGTATTGATCTAGTGGCTGCTAGCGGCGGCTATATGATGGCTGCTGTTGCTAATAAAATTATCGCAGCACCTTTTGCAGTTGTGGGTTCCATCGGTGTTTTAGCACAAGTCCCAAATTTTTTCCGTTTTCTAAAAAAACACGATATTGATGTAGAACAACATACTGCGGGTGAATATAAAACAACATTAACTATGTTAGGCGAAAACACAAACAAAGCACGCGCAAAATTTCGTGAAGAACTAGAGGATACGCATCGCTTATTTAAACAATTTGTGCATGAAAATCGTCCTATACTAGATATCGAAAAATTAGCGACCGGCGAACATTGGTACGGTGCACAAGCAATTGAATTAAATCTTATTGATGAAATCATGACGAGTGATGATTATTTACTTTCTAAACATGACACAACCGATATTTTTGAGGTTTCTTATACATTTACAGAAACATTGACTGACAAACTGTCAACACTCTTGCACGGTGTTACCAGTCGATTATTACAGCGCTTTTTTAAAACACCTTTATATTAAAAATATGGCATGCAGCATGTACGCCCCCCATGCTTAATAACACTTACAAACTCTTTCCGTATATGTTACTGAATTTTGTATTTTGCATAGCATTCTTTTAAACGCCCCTGTAATTTTACCACGGCTTGGCTATGAATTTGACTTATTCTCGATTCGCTAACACCTAAGATTTCACCAATTTTTCTCAAATTTAATCCCTCATCATAATATAATTTTAAAACCAACTGTTCTCGCTCAGCTAAAGTTTCTATACTTTCTGCTAAACGCTGTTTAAAATCGTCTTCTTCCAACCCCTCTAAAGGACTCAAGGATGTCACTGCTATACCTTCTGATATTGCCTCTTCATTTAATCCCGCGTCATAAAAAGCATACATGCGGCTGCTATTAGAATCTTGTAATAGCCGATGATATTCATCCAGATTTATATTTAAATTCTTAGCAACTTCAAAATTGCGCGGATCTCTACCTTTTAGATTTTCAACTTCTCGGATCGCTTCTGCAATTCGTCGCGTATTGCGATGCACAGAACGCGGTGCCCAATCGCTTTTGCGAATTTCATCTAACATAGAACCACGAATCCGAATGCTCGCGTAGGTTTCAAAACTCGCGCCTTTAGAAAAATCATAATTTTTAGAAGCTTCCAATAAGCCAATCATGCCTGCTTGAATTAAATCTTCAATTTGTACAGAGGGCGGCAAGCGCCCCAATAAATGTTTCGCAAGACGTTTAACCAATTGCGCATGTTTTGTGACAACAAGGCTTTCTGGCTCTTTATTGTTATCCGAATATAACACCCAACCACTTGCAAGTTTAGCCACAAACACCTCCTATTAATGCATACAGGAGCAAGGTCAATAAACACACTCCCTATACGCTGTTTTCTTGCAAGTTCTATTCCAAGATAAATTGACAATCTCTAGTTTGTGATTGAAATGCCGATTTAAAATGTAAAAGGAGGCTTGAAATAGTGCATAATTTTATAACCATATTGAATTTAAAGAGATTTTTTTTAAAGAGTTTTGGCAGTCTCTTATTTTTAAATTTATACCAGGTCAATGCTTTTGCCTTGACCTACCAAGTTCCTTATTTTGGCAATATCATTGGGGAATATAAAGAAATAACAACAGGCTCCGGTGATACCTTGACGAAACTTGCACAAAAATATGACATTGGGGTTTATGAAATAGTGAGTGCAAACAGGCAATTACATAAAAAAGACCTAAAACCCAACACTCGTGTTAGTATTCCGGCACAATTTACGTTACCATCTGGCCCGAAAGAAGGCATCGTTTTAAATTTGGCTGATATGCGCCTTTTTTATTATCATCCAAATAGTAACCAGGTCACGACTTTTCCAGTGGGTGTCGGCCGCCAAGGTTGGTCTACGCCTCGCGGCACCACTCAAGTTGTTTCTAAACAAAAAGATCCGGTCTGGCATCCACCCGCCTCTATTCGCAGAGAATCCGCCCAACGAGGCAAAACATTACCTTTGATCGTTCCTGCAGGCCCCCATAATCCATTAGGGCAATACGCCTTGCATTTGGGGTTTAGCGGAATTTTAATACATGGGACTACCCAGCCTGCAAGCATTGGTTTACAGAGCAGTCACGGGTGCATTCGGCTTTACCCAGCTGATATTAAAGAACTTTTTTATCTGGTGCCAATAGGAACCTCTGTGCGAATAGTTTACGAACCGCATGAACATGAGTAAGATAATATTCGTAAAATCATCTATGCTTAACATAGGTTTTTAAATAGCAAAAAAATTAGTGGAGTACGCCCATGACGATTACAGCAAATACATCCGCGGATGGCAGCGAATTGACGATTACTATACAAGGCCGATTTGATTTTAGTTCATTACAGCTCTTTCGTAACGCTTACGAAAAAGTCAATCCTAAGCCTAAAAAATTTGTTGTTGATCTCAAAGATTCTGATTATCTCGACAGTTCTGCCCTTGGCATGCTATTAGCATTACGTGATTATGCAGGTGGGGATGAGGCTGACGTTCGAATTACTAATAGTAATACTGATGTCAAAAAAATACTGGTCATTACCAAACTGGACGAATTGTTTAAAGTCGAATAAACAAAAAGTTAACTGGGTAATTCTTTAGGCTGTTCTTTATTGTCTTGATTTCGTTCAATGCCGTATTTTCTCAGTTTTTCTACTAATGTTGTTCGCTGTAATCCCAATTTTTTGGCTGCCCTTGCTACTATCCAACTGCAATCTTTTAATGCCTGTGATATAAAAGATAATTCTATTTTTTCTAAATGTCCTTTTAAATCAAATTGCTTGTCTTCGTTAAGCAATGCTGCTGTTATTGGCAGTGTTAAATTTTTTTCATGTTTTACCGGCTGCTTAAAAAATTGTGTGGGTAAATCTGTCACAGAGACGCACTTTTCAGGATACAAAATGAGCAAACGTTCCACTAAATTACACAATTCTCGTATATTACCTGGCCAATTGTATGCTTCCAAAAATGTTTTCGTTTCTGATGCTAACGTTATAAAATTTCCGGTTTCTTTTTTGTTTTTTTCAATAAAGTGTTCCATCAGTATGCTGATATCCTCGAGCCTTTCTCGAAGCGGTGGAATTTGGATAGGAAAAACATTAAGCCGATAATATAAATCTTCTCTAAAAGTACCCTCTGCAATACACGCTTCCAGGTTTTTATGGGTGGCTGCCAAAATACGCACACTTGCTTGAATAGGTCTATTACCACCCACGCGTTCAAATGTTCGTTCTTGTAAAACACGCAATAATTTTGCTTGCATCGGTATTGGCATATCACCAATCTCATCTAAAAATAAAGTGCCGCCTGCTGCTAATTCAAATTTTCCTTGTCTCGTAACAATAGCGCCCGTAAAAGCACCTTTCTCATGACCAAAGAGTTCGCTTTCCAACAATTCCAAGGGAATAGCCGCGCAATTAACAGCCACAAAAGGCGCATCCGCACGATCAGAAAGATTATGAATCACTTGTGCCACAAGCTCCTTACCCGTACCCGATTCGCCTAAAATCAACGCTGTTGCGGACGTATGTGCAACCTGTTCAGCAAGCTGTTGAACCGATTTGATGGCTGAACTGATCCCTACAAGCTCTACGCTCTTGTCTTTTTTCATGTTTGATAACCACCCTTAGTGTTTATTGTCTAGAAATGCATTAAGCTTACTTACTACATTCGGTATATCTTACAAATAGCTCTAAATGGGGGTTCCGTCAAATCTCTGACCCATGGTGTAACCTATACCCTAAATGAAAAAGCGCGCTTGAGTCCGGTTGTTTTTTCTTGAACAGACGCTTTTTCTTGGTTTGCATTTGCTAGACGCATCTGCTCCTTCTTAAGTACCGAGAAATTTTCAAAAGCAATTAATGGCAATGGAACTAATGAGTGTGCTGCTCCTACACTTATCAATGCCAATTGCACATAAGTTCTTTCTGCTTCAACAGCAATCGCTATTGGTGTTAGTCCATCGCGATTTTCCGCATTAGGGTTTATCCCATATTGTTCCACTAACGGTTTTATTAAATGCACATGCCCAGAACGCACAGCATAATGTAAGGCTGTATTTCCGCGGCCATCATGTGTTTGAGTGTCCACTTTTAATTCTTTTGCTAAATAGGATATAAAATTTTCATCTCCTAGTTGTACTACTTGTAACCACAAATGCAAATAACTGTCTATTTGTGAACTCTCCTTTAAAGCAGATTTAATGTTCATTAAAGCTTTAATATTATGTAAGCAATTTTCAGATACGCTGTCAGAGTTGATAACTTTTCTAATTAACCCATGAGTTCTCGGATCTTGTGGTCTTAAAATTAATGCTTCTTCCAAAGGAAAAATCGCTTCTTCTAATCTTTCTAAATCAATCAATGCACTTGCATATGCAAGCCAGGTTTCCGAATTGTTTTTAGCTAAATTACAAGCTTTTATGAAGTCTGTCATACATTCATTAACTTTAGCTTGTGCTCTTTTTAAAGATGTACATTTAGCAAAACAAGTTTTAGATTGTTCTAATTTCTTAGCTTCAATCAGATTTAAAGATGCGCGCTTATATAAACAAAAAACGGTAGTTTGAGGATCTGCATTTAAGACAATAGCTTTGCTAAAAAACTCAATTGCTTTATGCCGCTTTTCATCAGTATCACTAATTTTGATGTATTCAAGATATAAAAGTGCCTGTTGTTTATAAATTTCTGCTTGCATGAGAGTGTCCCCCGAATGCAAAAATCTTGTTAATTCTTCTTCATTGGTTTTTAAATTTTTGATAATCTGGGAGTCTAAGAAAAAGAATTGTGGCATTGGTCAGTCTCCTTAAGAAATAAATGAGATTATAATATGATATAATGGGCCGGTTTAAAATCCCTCTTTGAAGGGGGGGTTGATCATTCTTACAAGACATATATATGCAGTCTACCGTATCTGCAAATTCTAAAAATTTTACAGTATTACAACAACCCATCAGGCGCATATTTTTTCATAATCGCTTTTATTTCAGTCCAATCAACCTTCTGATTAAACTCTGCATGCGAAGAAACCATATAAAAATGTCTTGACTTAAAGGGATCATAAAAATTCGAAGATTCGCCAGAAACACTAAATATGTCTTGCATCGCAGTACGACGATGGTCTACTGGATAGCTTTCATCAATCAGTATTTTATATAGTGTCTTAAGTACTTCAGGATTTTTAGTTCTGATATAATAAGACGCCCACGCTGCTAACGCTGACTGCTGTACATTTTGATCTTTATCTTCCAACCATATTTTATAAGCCGTTTCTTTAAAATCGGGCAAATGCAAACAACTGATTAGTCCTAATGTGGTCACTGCGGTTTCCCTTGCAACCACATTAGGAGAATCTAGTAACCCATAAACTTCTTTAGATAACTCATGCAATTTTTCTTTACCAATAATAGCTAAAGCATCTATTAAATCACGAGAAAGCACTCTATTCAACTTGCCATCAATGTACAAATCTGTTTTAGCTGCTTTAAGAATTGTTTTTAGTTCTTCAATTTGGTTGTTTCTGGATTGCATTTTGCTCTCTCTATTAATTTTTCAAATCTATCCCATAGCCGACTTAAATCGCCAAATTTTGTGCTTAAAATTTGAGCTTCTTCTAAAGTACCAGACCATGGTCCATTAAATGATTTTTTAAAAGAATCTTGAACTTGCCGCCACTCATTATTTATATGATCAAACGCGCCACCTTCTATTTTTGGAATTTTAATGCCACGTTGCTCTTTTATAATCGCAGCCAAATCGTCCGGTGTCATCCGAACCCTTAATTGTGTATGACATTTATTCAGCAAATCATACATTTTCTCATTAACAGCAGAAACATCTTGAACCCGCCACCGCTCAAGCAATCTTAAGCGCTCTATTGTCCACTGTTCAACAATGGTTTCTTCATGCCTAAGCAACGGAGACGGGTGTAGCCTAGCCGTTTCGCTTAAGACATCTTTTTTAACCCAAGGCTTTTGAAACTTAAAAAGATCCAGCGGTAGGCCACTATATAACTTGTTAGGATCATATTCAAGCACAACCGGACTTCTAAATGTGCGTTCTGCTGCAAAGCTTCTTAATTCGGACAGTGTGCTTGTGCCTGTTTGAGGAATACCTACCCCAGCTTTATAACCTAACAACATAGGCCGTGTTACATTCACAGGAGAGACTAGGTTTAAGACCACCTCAATATTAGCAGCACCTGCTGAACCATATAACTTTGTCTGTTTTCCTAATACATCCAGCAACTGAAATAGTCTGGTTGCTTGAGATTCACCAGCCAACAAGGTACGAAGCCCTGCTTCAACATTGTCGATGCCCATGGTACCCACCGCTGTTGCAATAAGAGGACCAATCCCGGTTGGCGCAGTGATTGCACCACCAACTAAGCCTGTTGCTATTTGTGCTGCACCGCCTAAAGCCTGCAAGCCACCAAGCATTCGTGTTCCAACATGTGATTCTTCTGTTTTATGGAATCGATTCGGCAATTGCCAAAGTATTACAGGTTGTGTATCGAATAAATGCGCATCTGCTTCAAAAACACTCTCTTCTATACGCGTTCTGCCAATACCCTTCGTTGTATAATTGAAAGCATGTGTCCTCTGCGCGTCACATAATAGATAGTTCGCACTTTGATGTGCCGCATTTAACCCGCGTTGAAAATCACTACCAACTAACCCACTCCGCCGCTCAGGTTTTGCGATTGACACTGAATGCACGGGCTTACTAAGCTGTGCACCATAATCTGCCGCTTGCTGCAATCCCAACTGCACTCCATGCCGACTCCCTAAATCAGCCATCTTTTCTCCAACAGCAGCACCCATAGCAGCGCTTGCTAGATTTACGGCTAAACTATTTGCAGAACCACCACTCAACACAACAGCCGTACCACTTCTTAGCATCGATTTAAGTGCACTTTTAGTCGCTGATAAATTCGAACCTGGTATAACTGTTGCTGCAGCACCAGATGCTGCACCACCAATCAATGCATGCTCAAGAATGTTTTGATGATTTAAGAATGCACTTGTGCCTCCCGCAATAAAACCACTGGTGGCTTCCCGCGTTAATTGGCCACTCTCAGCTAATACGGGTGCGTTTACAACAGAACTCCCGATTAATGAAAAGACAGCACCATTCAGAGCAGCTTTTGCCAAAGGTTGACCTTGTATCGTAGCACCTACTACACTCACGCCCATACCAGAAAGTCCTGCAGTTGCAACACTTGCAGTCGCAGTAGCTCCCATCACTGATTGCAAATAACTGCTAATTACCCCGCCTATGTAATAGCTCACGGGTAAAGAAACTAACAACAATGTTGTGCTTTGTCTTGATTTACGTTTTGCCGTTCTAGCTTGCGCTTTTAATTCCGATAACAATGATGCTTCATTTGATTTATTTTGAATCTCGATCGCGCGTAATAATTCATGAAAATGAAACTCTGAAATTTGAAATTCTAACTTTGGTTCCTCGCCTGCTTTTCCACTAAATTGCGTCGAATCGAATTGTCCATAACGCGCTTGAATCGACACGGGACCTTCGGTTTGAATTTTACTCCCAATCACTTCTTGCGAAACAGGCATCAGGCTTGTCGAAGTTCCACTCAGACCTAAAAACCCTTTTTGCTTGACTGCAAGCTGGTTTCCTACTTTGTTCCGAACAATAGCTGAATCTATAAATGAACCTGCATTTTCGATCCGCAATCCTTCAGATCCTAGTTGATCTCGAGCACCGCTGAAATATATGTTATTCACGTTAATAAAACGTGCACCACGCCTAGCAACCATTTCATTTCCAGGCTGTAATTCTGTAACACCCACTTGATGAATAGTGACTGTTGTTTCATTTTTACCAAACAAACCTCTTCGTTTGTTTTCATGACTCACTGTCTCATAGCGTGTCCATGTATTTTGAGTACGAGAAAGCGTATCTAATCCTTGAATAACAATTTCTTCTGCTTCTAAGTTTCCTCTCACATGTAATGCACTACCAGGCACCCCCGAAAGACTAATATCTTCTAAGGCAAACAGACAGCCTGCACCATCTCTTAAACGCCGATTATTAAAATCTTTTGGGAAAAAGACAGTTGGTAACAAAACTGCTTCAGAATGACCATCTTCAAACACTAATGTTTCAATAGTATCGACGATACAAGGTTCGAAAACACAGGGCTCTGCCAATAGCAACATTTCGTTTGTACGTTCTTTTTTTTCATAATAACGAAGTGCATTTGTTTCTAAACATTGCATCATACTTTTAGAAGTATTTGCGCTGTTATTTAAAAAACAGCGACCAAATTCTTTTAACATGACTTTAGTCAAAAGTGTCTTTTCTTGTTCTCGCGGTATAACACGTCTTAAATTACAAGGGCTTTTCGAAAGCGTGCCATCCGCATTTAAAACAATTCTGGGTAATTCTGGTGTCAGGTTGTTTAATGACAAGACTGATTTAAAAACCGTTTCCCCACTGACGGAAATTTCATACAAAAGCCCGGGATCAAAATAGTTAAACAACGAAACTTGACCTTTAAACGGCTTAAAAACCATCGGCGCTAGACTAACACGTTCATCAAACTGCCCTATTAATCCTTGCTGAATTCCTGTTACTTCTATACGCATTGCAGATAAAATACCCGAGACCTCCAGCTTAGGTGTTGAAACTTTAAAATCCGATCCGATACTAAAGCTCGCATTAATCGGTGTACCTAAAACAGTTCTGGTAACCATCGCAAATATATCGTGAACATCATCACTATGAAAAGTGTGTTTTATTCTACGTTCTCCTACTTTTTGACTCACGGTAATGGTTGTGAATGGCGTAAAACTGGTATTCTTAATGTTTTCAGGCGTTCCTTCAAATTTGCTGCAAGATGCTTGACTTGCAAATATATCAAGTGCATTATTGCCAACGCTTAATTTACCTTCAATAATAACCGTGGCAGGTTTTGTTAAAGCTTTTGCACTTGTTTCATCTTGGTGTACTAACAATATATGTTTGGTTGGCATTTCCCAAATTGCATCTCCTTTAACCTGTATTTGGCTGCTAACATTCACTAGTACGCCGCTTCCACTAATACGAAAATTTTCACTACATGCCATTTCAATCTGGTTTAAGGTAATGTTATTAGCATTTATCTCAACAGGGCCATGACTCAATATCGCTACTTGTGGCTCTTTTTCTATGCCTAATACAATGTCATCAATTGCTTTCAGATGTAGGCCTGCCACAGATAATAACCGACCCTTATGTACATTCAACTGCTTTCCTATGAGTCGTATATATTGATTAGATTTAAAAGTCACTGTGTTTTCATTGTTACCAATGAATATGGGAGCTGGCGTATCAACCTGAATATAACCTGTTGCTGTTTGATTAGCCAAAAACAATATCGGCTGTGTTGCAGAAGGCAGCAATATATATTTTAAAGCACCTGGCACATCACGTACTTCTGTAATACTAAAACCTTGTGTTAAATAAAAAGCGAGTTCTCCATTTGCCTGCACAACATCTTTTACCACCCATACGCCACCGTTATGGTGCAATTCAATGTTTTTTAAAGCTGCTGTTTTTGTTAATAGCTTAATGTTGTGTGCGTTAATTATGATATTTTGTTCTGCTGTTAGCGTTCCACTGGCATGACGAAACCCTTTACCAATAAAGCTAAAATCCCCCTGTGTTGCTGCAATATTGCCAAAGTTTTGACATGAATAGCGCGAACCATTATTCATATCTGTTCGTAGTTTTATTGTTTCTGCGATTAATGCATGCTTATTTAGAATATTGTTAGCTGAAAAATAAACTTTTCGGCATAATATGTCAGCACTTGTTTGAATTTTTCCGATGGTCTCTATGCTTAACTCCAGATCGGCAGGCACACGATTAACAAACACACTTCCATCTGGTAAAAAAGTCAACTGACATTCACCGCTCAAAATTGGAATACAAAGCGTTAATTTTTCCCCAAGCCTTTCATCTGGCATAGGCATTAAAAAAGGTACATATCTTGCTTTCTTCGCAACTTTACAAACAAATTCTGTAATAGCCTTTATATCGAAACAATCTGATGTTTTTATATCGAGATTCAAAAACAGAGGAATCCATTGTTTCGTTAAAACACCTGTTGCATTACCATGCACAACTTCAATGAATAAAATTGGTTTTTTTGGTCTTGTATCGAGTGTTGCCAATCCTTCCAATGGATCCATGACAAATCTAATATATGCAAAAGGTTTATCTAAAGTTTCTTTTCTTTCCATATCATTTGATGTCAACATAAAATTTTCCTTCTCTTCTTGAATACAACAATTGCTGGCTTTGCTCAGCGCACAAATTGTAAACAAAGAGAAATAGCAATAGATATCCGACAAATAACCGAAAAAAACTTAAAAAGTTACCCAACTGATAAATAACGAAAGCCGATTGTATACTAGGCTACTGTCAAGTAAAATGCTTCAGATGCGATCAAAGGGGAGAAAACCATGGCACAAGAGGTAGATTTGCGCGAATATTACAAATTTGGCTTTAGCCTATTACAATGGGCACTTATTATTGGTGTGCTTGGGCTCTTCATTGTTGGTGTGTACGAATACTTGTATTAGCACGCTCTAAGCTCCGGTGGCACAGTGGATAGCGCGGTCCCCTCCTAAGGGACAGGTCGGCGGTTCAAATCCGCCCCGGGGCACCAATAAAATCAATAACTTACAAAAATTCGCCTCTGGCGCATTCTACGCGCCACTTATATGTTGCAGTACTTCTTTACACGTTTCAAAGGAATCGCGTTTTATACCCACTTAATCATCTTCTAAACGAGTTCAAGTAAGAAATTGCTTTTTTCACATCTCCCCTCAAACCCAATTGTTTGCTAATCGGGCTGTAATATAGCCGTTTCAATTCATCTGTTAAAGCAAATAATATTTCTAAGCTCGATTGACTAATGGTCTTTGCATCGTTAATATAATAAACCCAATCTGACTGATTATTTTGCCTCAACACCTCTAAAATTTTTTCTAAATGCAATTCAAAATGATCCCAATCTTTAAATTTTCGAGGCCAACGCCATATTTCAATTCGGCCAATTTCATCGATAATGGTTATAACCTGTCCAAGAATCCACAACGGTCTCCAATACCAGCGCACATATTTTAATTCATGACGGCAACAGCTAATATATGCCGTGACCCAACCTACAATTTTTTGCTTTAATTTCACCAAGGGTTTCAGTATATTCACACGCTATTCCAATGTTACTGTTGCTGTTTCACTACTGTCTTGTCTGTTACGATCGAAGCACCTATGATGGGTTCTAAAAGGGCTTTACGCACTGTTTCATCGAGAACTATCTTGATGGGACCACGTGTACCTAACACTTGCTCCCTAACTGAAGTGTCTGTGACTTCTTTTACGCTTACCACTAAAACATCACTTGGCTTTTTGAGAACTGGATTGCCTGGGTTTTTGAGAGCCACTTCAATAGCACCACCTTGATTTCTACCCATTGCTTCTGCTTTACGAGTAATAATAGGTGCTCCCGGTTTTAATCGCCCCTCAGCAATAAAATTAATTGGTAAATTATCTAATGGTAAGCCATGCCGAGCAGCATAGGTAGAATCAACAGGCTTTTCTAATGACCAGTATCGACCAAATTCGGCTCGTTCTGCTGTATTACCTGCTCTGTATAAGCTGCCGCTCCCTAAAGCATGACCCTTCGCTATCGCTGCTGTTTCGTTTATGTCTGAAAAAATAAATCCATGTCTTGTTTTTAAGGCTGTACCAGCAAGTGTTCTGGCTTCAGAAATCAAGGCTCGAGGGGCACTGCCAATAGCACCCCCTAAAATACAGCTTGTTACTAACTCGGTTCCCATCTCTACACGTGTAACGCTATTACCCTCTTTAAATCTTTCAAATGCGTTGGTAATCGCTGCACCTCGAGCCATGTTCCTATTTCTCGCACCTTCTGTAGATTGACCAAAGGTAATATCACTTATAGCATTATAACCATCCCATACCATCACGCCTAGATCTCTCACAGTATCATCAAAATGTAAAAGTGCATCAGTCGTGGCATCACGCGCCCGTTCAATTGCTCTACCCACGCCATACACATGATCCAATATGGGGTTCGGATCATGCTCAGGTAATACAGATGGTAATTGAAACCTTTTTTGCGTAGAAGCACTGTCATTATTTCTCTCAAGCGACCATAACGGCATAAACGTATTATCATCTGGGCTTTGCAGTTTACCGAATTCAAATTCATCTATCTCGTCTATCTCATCGTTTGGCTCAACAGCATCAACATCGTAATCCCCGAATGGACTTGCTAATCGCCTACCAGACGTTAAAAAATTATTCTCAGTGGCATAAGTGGCTGTGGTAATTGCGGTTGCAACATTTTGGCCTGCAAGTAATGCTGTTGCAGCACCAACGGTTTTGCCTATCTGTGCAGCCCTTGATCGTTCTTCTTGGTAATGCTTGTGCTCTTCTTGGCTCTCGATATTCCGCTCTTCTGGCGCACAGGCTTCTGCTGTTGTCTCTGCAACCACAGCACCGATTGCACCTGCTAATGCACCTTTAGGCCCAGCTAATATCGTGCCACCCACCGCGCCTAATGCCGCATGCAACAGTTTATGACCCGCATTATTGATATGCCCATCCTGACGCAATCCGCCAATTTCTTGCGCAGCAGCTCCAGCTGCTGTACCCACGGCCGCATCTATTAAACCCGCTTTTAGCGCATCATCAAGCGATTGATTATTAATGCCCATGTTAAGTGCCACATTGACACCAGCGCGGGCAAAATTATATTGCGCATGTTCCAATAGAAATTTTTTATCACCGAGATTAGGCAGCTCTAAGGCTTGGCATATTTCATGCATCACGCCTGCGCTTATCATCGCGATGGCTACCGATTTTGCGGTTTCCTTAGAGGCTAAGGACTCTACTGCTTTTAAGGGGTTACCTTCGTTTTGTAAAAGTGATACCGCTGCTTGTCCGCACAACGCTGAAAACCCTGCCGCCACAGCCGCACCCGTCGCTGCTCCCGTACCTAATAGTCCCGTCACAAAAGCGCTTTCGGCAATCGCCGTTCCCGTTCCAAAGGTTGCAATGCCAGCTGCCAATGACACAACAATGAGTAATCCTTGACTTGGGCCTTGTATCGTTTTCGAGTCATGTACATATTGCGGATCTAATACCTGGTAAGTAACCACCGCGTTATGAGATTGTATGTTTTCCCAAAAACCTAAGGTTTTGCCGCGTACTTGATCGAGAATGGCGCGTTGTGCGTGGATTTCTATAGAACCTGAAATTTGGGATTCCGTATAGGTAGTTTGTGCTGTGGTGTCAAAACGAGATTTTTGCCACAGCGCATCCCGACTTGTGGTTTGCACAGCAGAGCAGCTGCGATTAACGCCTTGCATTAAATGTACGACTTCGCCCCAAAAGTGATGCTCAAGTGCTGAACTGTTCATAAAAATATGGGCTTCTTTGCCGCTGGCTATTGTTACGCACTTTTTAACTCCCAATTTTGCAGGCACTTCGGTTTTTTGCATCGATGCTGATCGCATATTTATTGTCCGCTTGAAAACTCGGCCTTTCTTTTGAGTCATCTCAACGGTTTGCTGATCGCATATAGCGACGGGCCGAATGCTAGCATTTTCCACTGCTGTAACCAGCATATTTTCTGCTTCGACCTCAGGTGCATATAAAACGGCTGCACCACCCGCATGCATCACTAAATCAGCACCTGCTTGATGTATACACGGCACATCTCTTATATGAACATTAGTTATGGTACCGCTACATTTTCGCTCATGAAAATGTTGAACGTGTTGACGAACAAGCTGAACAGGCATATCTAAAATATTACCCAAGGCTTCAATATGTGTTCCTAAACGCGATTGCGTATGCGCCGCTTCAAATATCACATCCGTACCTGCTAAAATTTGCAGTATTCCGTCTGCTTCAATGTGCGTTCTACGCAGAATATCACTAAAGTTTTCATGATTACCAAGCCGTTCGACTCGTGCTTTGAGTTCTACATTACCCAACAAAGAGGCTACAAATGCTTCTCGCGTTTTTATATGGGCTGCATCGACAGATACGCTGCCCTCTGCTAAACATGCAAAGGTACCTACATCAAAATGACCCGACAGGGTAACGTTAGGTTGATGCAGCGAGTTGCCACGAACAGCTAACGCCTGTTCCGGTAAAGATATTGGGTGATCAGCCTGATGCTTATTTTCTATCATCGCTAACGATTCTGCATCTACTTTGTTTTCAATAGCGGCAACTGCATGATTTTCGAGAAATTGCCGCTCTTCAGGGTGTGACTCAAAAAATTCTATTAATTGGCTTTGTATCGCAGGATTATGCTGGGTAAGCTGTGTTAACTGTTTAGGCGTTACATTCTCTGGGAAGACTAATAATAGATTGGTTTTAAAAAGACCACCGCGCTGTGCGCGAACTTCATTGATTAAAGCTGGCGGGAAATACAAACGAGGCTGTAAGACTTCTACATTTTGCTCGTTCATGATGGGTTCATAATAAATCAAGGGCTTAACGGGTGCCACCTTTAAAGTGCTTTTTCCGCTTAAAAAATCTTTAACCGTTTGGCTATCCACGCCATTTAAATACTCTGTTGCATTGTGATGCAACTGTTGTACCAAACGCTCATCAATGATTTCGCCCTCAAAAATATAACCGCGCATCAATACGTCTTGCGTTTCTTTTTGCACACGTTCTACTAAGAGCTTAGGGCTTAAAGATAAAACAGCACGCGGATCTGCATGTTTCACGCCTTCTTCGCTCACAACAAATAAGTGAGCAGCGATCTCACCATAAAATGCTTGCGCTTTAGCATCATTAAACCAAAACAGTTCATGTACCATAAAGTGGAACTTATCCGTTTGGTTTTGTTCGAGTGTTGTTTTTAAATCTTGATTGACGTAAGTAATATGGCTGTTAATACCAGCTTTCATTAAATCGCGGACAGGGCTTTGGGGTGGGATATAGTATGGATTAGGACTGCCTAATGCTACTTGGTTTTTGCCTATGGGAATTACCATACCAGGCGCCGAGCAGTGGCCTTCCTTTTGTTTAAGATTTGAGAAAACAGTCACCGAACCGTAACTTTCTTGTGCTGAAAATACGGTTACTGCTTTTTCAGCTTGCCCTGTTGCTTCCAGGTTACTGATTGCATCGGCAAACCCTAATGCATACGGAATAAATAGTGCACTGTCTCCATTATATTTAGGGCATGGACAACCAGCGCCATAACGTCCCCCCCAATGCAAATTCCCGCCCCAACTTCCAATAGTGCGACGGATTCTCATTCTATCGGTAGTCACCGCATTCTTAAGCTGTTCAAATTTAGGCTGATCTCCTAAAATAAACCGTTGAGGGATTCCGGATGTAAAATTAGTACAGTTAATGTGCACGCCAGCACTTTTATTAACTGCGTGAATCCAACTTGCTTCATTACTTATCGTGGTTGAACCAGATAAAGTACCTTGTACATTTAATTGTGCCGCATCACTATTACAAAAATTATAGGATTGATCATAATGCTGACGATTACAATTATGATATCTGTAGTTGTAAGTGCTGGTTATTCTTTTAATAGTAAACTTACCAATAAGAACACAATTTCCTCTGACGGTAGCGGTACCGGCTTCCCATATAGAAGCGCCAGCGTTAGAATCTATCATTAAACTATCAATTTCTAGTCCCTTACTTTCTTTGTCAACACCAACAGCCAAATGTCCTTTATTATGAAACTGGCCAATAATTTTCATTGAATCTCTAACGTTAAAAAAACTACCATTAGAAATAGCAATTGGCATAACGATTAAATGCCTATTATCATAAATTTTAACATTTTCGCTCACTGATTCTTGATTTAAAAAGGTATATTTCAGTGATTCTCTATTATTACCCAAATTACCGTGCCCATAAATTGTCGCAAATACCTTCCTATTAGGATCTTCTATTAGTCGCCCCAATGTAAAACCCCCAGGCGCTTCTATAAAACTATTGAGTGCCACAACACCGCCTTGCTCAACATCAAAGACAGGTGCTTTCAGCGAAAAATTACCCTGCTCTGTTTTAACCGTCACAAAATGCGTGGCATCACCCATTTTGACAGGCACAGGGGACTCAACCGTAAAATCACCTTGCAATGAAGTTTGATTGGCTAAAAATGCTAAGGGCTGTGTAGCAGTAAGCGCTAGGCGATAGTTTAAAGAACACAGTGCAGTATAGGCTTGTGTTATCGTTTCGCCTTGCGGTAAATGAAAAATAATATTGCCAGCTCGCAATCGATGTGCTTCGTCTCCCGTGCTCTCTGCAAGCCTGCGGCTTCTGCGTGGATAAAGCGTCAAGTCTCCTCTAACATCCGTCTTACCTAATAAGTCAATATCATCGGCCTGTACTGTTAGGCTTTGTGTATTGATAGTGCCTTGATTATTATCAAAACGTTTGCCTTCAGAAACGATAGCGCCGTTGCTGAAAATTCGATGGCGATTGCTAAAAGCATACTTTGCTTTTAAACACAGTCCATGTTCGGTTTCAATCAAAGCATGGTTTTCGATATCATCGCCTTGTAATAAAAAATGATTCGCTTTCCAAATGTCTTCAAGACGAAGCTTGCCATGCGTTTGCGTAATATTAGCATTTTGAGCTAAGATGCCGCGCCATAATTGAACCTCATCACTGTTGATATCACTCACATTACCTGTTACAGCTGTCAAAAAGCGTACTCGCTTGAAACCGGTTATTTTTGTCGCTGCTGTACCGCCTATTCGGCTGCTATCATCCACGCTAATTTTTCCTGCGCTGCTTGTGTGCTTAGCACTATCTAGATTTATTTTCTGAATCCCATCGAGACTGAAGCTGGCTCGCGCTATGTCAACCCTGCCCTCGACAGCCGATATCTGACCGCCATTCGTACAATGAATATTTCCAAAAGTCTGAATAAAAATACCGACAGATGTAGCGCCTGGCACAACGGCCACTTGCACATGCGAATGTTGTTCGGCATTTTGAATAATAGCTCCATGGCTGTTTTGTAAATTACCTCGAATGTTCAAGCGCCCACGTTTTTTTACCTGTATTAAACCGTGTTGATTCTGTAATGTCCCTGTCGTATCCCCTCTCAATGTTTCACCAAAGCACTTTCCGTGTGTATTTTTTATTCGGCCTTGTTGCAAACTAAGCCTTTTCTGGATTTGGATAAGACCCTCGGTATTGTCTAATGTTAGAGCATCTGCATCACCCGCTGCTCGTTTTAGTATTGCGTTTTTGGCTGAAATTTTACCGCGATTCACGGTCTGATAAGCCCGCAAAAAGATTGTCTCATCACTCAAGAGGGCACCGTCTTTACCATTCACAAAACGCTGGGCAGATAAGGATACTTGCTGTGCAAATTCCAAACCTTGTTTTCCAGCCAAGGTTCCATGATTCACGACTTCAGGTGCTTGGTGGATAGCCAGTTTTTGAGTTGCACGCATAACGGCTGTATGATAATTATGCAATTCTGCCAACGCCGTTATCTCCATTATGCCTAAACTCGAAAGCATGCCTTTATTGCGTAAGGCGCGGGTTTTCAAAACAAATCCTTCTTTGCCTGCTTTGATTAACCCTAAATTTTTAAGTTCACCCGCTTGTTGAATAACACATTTTTGTTCTACCAATATTCTCGCTTGTTTATTATTCGTTAGTTCACTATGACCAGAGACCTGCAAATTTTTAGCATAAATATCACCTGCATTAACAATCGCAGATGTACAGTTAAGGTTCAGCTTATCGACAGATAAGCTGCCTTTATTGAAAAAAGACTTTGCCATAACCGTTAATGCAGTGCTTTTATAATGGCTCTTATGGCTCACAACCCCGGAGGTACACACCGCTAACCTAAGTGTTGGCGGCCCTGACAAAAGTTCGATATTACCCTGATCGCTTACCTTAAAACACAATGGACCATCGGGTGTTGACACAGTCAACGAAGGCCGAAGCAACTTTGTCAAGTCATCGTTGCACTTAAGCTTGCCAATTGTGTTATTAACTCTGTTTTTATAGAATATAAAAAACGCATTATCCATCTTAGCAATCATGATTTCACGCTCTTCTGCGACTGCCTTTCTTTCAGCCTCTCCTGGCTCACCTAATATCAAACGGAGAGTTATGTAACTCAGAGACTGGTCCTTACAAGTAATGCAGCCGTCATTTAATACAACTGCATCATAAAGCTCGTCATAAAGCTTTGCAGAGTGTGAGTCTTCATCTGGATCTTTAACAAAGCGTTCTCCATTAAAAATAGGCGGCGAAAACAACTGAATTTTGCCATTGGTAGTAACCACAAGGTAATACGGTGCTGCTGGAAGAGTGCCTTGATTGTCTTTTTGGCTATAGGGGCTTAAGAGAAATTCCTCACGCGAAAGAACTTTGATCTCAGCAAATACTCGAGATTTTTTAACGGCATGGTGTGTTGCGAGAGATGTTACAGCTTGTTCTGCGATTGCTTTAGTTTCTTGGAACATTCTAATCATCCTCCTATCAAAACTCAGAACCTCAAGTGCGGGTATTCAATAGTAGGTCAAATTAACTTTCTTAACTAGGTCACACTGCAGAACAATAATACAACTACTTATTTATGCCCCGTTTGTTCAAATGCAAATTATTATAACAAATTACATGCAAAATAAAAATCTTATTTTTAAATTACACAACACTTAAAAACTGGGTTAGAAAAATTATGAGCGCAACAAGTTGAACTAAGAGCGGCGAGTGGCGGATTTTCAGTCATCCGCACGAAATTTTACGCTCTTGATTTTGATAGTATTTTTATAGCAAAAAATAAACATCATTCGTCGCGCTGCGTATAACAATGTCTCGCCGAAACTCGAGAACTTTCCGCACACATTTTAAAAACATCATTACAAATAATCCCCAGCGTTCGCCCTAAAAATAGGTCTCGGCCTTTATCCTAATACACGAGACTGTTTTTCTTCAGGCGATGTTACTATACTAAGATTTGACCGCTAGAATTCAAATTACTTGTTTGCAAGAACACAAGTGGCTCTACTCATGCAGAGAAAGCTGTATTGTCTGTTTGTTAAAGGTACTCACTACCTGTTACGAAGCAATCGCTCTACCGTCCTATTAATTGGATTTTCGTCAGACTCATCCATCTCTATAATATACTCTCTCGCCATCTCTTCTAGTCTACGTATTGTTTTAGGCTCATGTTTATCAAGACCAATAGAATCATCTTCAAACCAACATTGCCAACGCTGGTAACGATCTTGCAATCTATTGTGTAAAGCACCATCTACATTTCCAGCTTGTGGGTTTAAAGCTGGGCGATGCAGATTACTAGCCCACCACAATCCGCTGCGACTTTCTCCTGCATTTAGCGGATCAGAAACACAATCACCCGTACCAAGCGATAACAAATTTATATTGCACTCCTTAATACCCTGGCCTATTGCTTCGCTACAAGCAAGATCAGCAGGATTATTAGCACTTATTCCTCCATCAATAAATGAACTTGAACCTATTTTATAAACAGGAAAATAAGTTGGAGCTGAGCTGGTTGCCATTGCTGCATCAAATAAACGATAATTATGATCAGGATTTTTCCGTGCTTTATGCCTTGTGAACAAATAAGTTTGCTGTAAATCGTTTTCATCTACTGCTGGAATAACAAGCTCTGTAATAGCGGTGCTTAACTTTGCATCACAAAAATAAGCATTAAAAAGTGCAGACCTACCGTGATTACTATACTTTTCCCTTCCAAATGCTTGTCCAAATACTGGGATTGAATTAAAAAATTGATTCATTCCAGACCAAGGGGTAAAAATCTCTGCACTTTTAGTTTTATACAAATCTAGCAATTCATAAGCACGATATCGTGGCTTATAGTCTAATTCATCAGGCATAGATAGCCCAGCAGCAATTATTCCTCCTGTTGAAGTACCTGCAATTAAATGAAATAAATGAGCTATGGGTCTATGCGCACGTTTTTCTATCTCTGATAACCACACAGCGGGAATTACACCACGTATACCTCCGCCATCTATACTTAAAATGTCATAAAAAGCCTTATCTTGTTTACCTGCTGTTAGAAAATTTGATTCAATAGCAACCTGTGTATCATGATAATGTGCAGTATATTCCTCTATTGGTGATTTTAACCGCTCTATAATTCGAAGTTCTTTTTTTGCTTTTTGATTATTTGGATTATTTTTCAAAGCCTCATGAACCAAATCATGTGCCCTTACATAATCACCTTGTTTTCGCAGAGATTTTGTTCTCAGAGTAAGATATTCAGGACTACTTTTTAAATGTATTTCTCTTTTTTTTAAAAAAGCTTCGGATTTTTTGAACTTACTCATTTGAAGCTGACACTCCACATATCCCAAAGAAGCACTTAAATCATAACCTCTTTTTTCTAAAATTGTTGTATATTGTTCTAATGCTTTTTTCCAAAACAATAAACCATGGATATGGTTTATTTTTTCAACTTTTTTAGCTTGATCACAATAATATCTAGCTATAGAATTACGAATTTCTAATGATCCCATTGGATCCATAGCCGTTTTCAGCTTTTCAGAAAGTCCTTTAAGGTTCTTATGATCATTCTCGGCAATAAACGTCAAAGTTGGAACAATTTCACTTGTTTTTTCGACAACTTCAGATTCCTCAAAATCTGTCACGCCTAAAGCAAATAAAAAATCTTGCAAAACTTGTAACCGCTCTGCAGAAACTGTAAAATATTGATGGTGTTTATTAATAGATTCATTGATATCTTTAACACACTGGCTTGCTAGTGATAAATTATCTTTACCACCTTGTACAATATGAGCGATTGCCAGATTCATTTTAGCAATGTTACGCATTTCTTCTAGCCTATTCGTGAATGGAGCTTGATTTGCATCTTTAAAATAACTACTAGGAATATCATATACACGACTGTTTAAACCTTGTCTAAATCGACTAATAATGTTATCCGTAAGATGCCAGCCAGTTACTTTCTTTCTCGAATTTTGAACAGATTGATCTAGGCTACTCGCTGACATAGTTAGTTCACTAGAGCTTATGATTGCTTCAAAAATTTGTATTGATATTTGATCTAAGCTGGATTGACCCATTATCCCTGTCATCTTAATGCCTCTATTCATTAGAGTTTCACCAATTATATTCAGCAAATAGGCAATACCATCTGCTCTGAATCCACGGGCTAATAGTTCTGAAATTATGCCTCCACTAGGAGAAGAAGATGGATCACCTAATGGAATGCTTAAAGCAGCCCTAGGTTCAATGACATATCCTTTAGCTGAAACAATACGCTGTGTAATTGGATGATCCCAATTCAATGTCACTTTTTTTTCTTTCGAATAAATACATCCTCTTTGTCTTGCAACTATATCATAAATTAATTTAGAAAACCTATTAGACTTTTTATTTCTTACAAGGATTTCCCCATCGAAGTTTAAATTTAAAACCATACTATTTTCAATCTCAATTCCAAATACACCAGTCGTATTATCTTCTTTATGAAATATTATTTTAAATTGAGCATTATCTTTTGCAACTGCTATTTCTTCTAATTTCATATTTTTAATGCCCTGAATACATCGCAAATAATCATCCATAGTTATTAAGCGAATGTCATATAAAAGATCATCTTTTATTACAACTTTACACAATTCTTTTGTATTAAGTTTTAAAATTTTATCTCGTTTAATAATTAGCTCAGTTATTGTAAAATCTGCTTTATTGTAAACTACAATTGGAGTGTGATCGGAATAATTCAGATTTTTAGAATTTTCTGGTATGATGTTAACTTCACACCCTCGTACAAACTTAATTAATCTTTTATTAGGATCTGATTTAGAGTAACTTTTTGACAAAGCTATAAAAAACTCTACATGTTCTCCTCTGTTATAATGATTAATTGCATTTTCAATAATGCTATTTAGAGCACCCCGCATGTTAGGTTCTTCCATAAGCTCGGAACCTTTTTTATACAGCTTTATACCACCAATAATACTTCCAACTAATCCTTGATCTTGCCCCGAAAAAACGGACACATTGCTAAGCAACTTGTTTCTCCTCAAACGCTACCGGGCTTAAATAACCCAATTTCGAATGGAGACGCTTGCGATTATAATACACATCAATATATTCGAACACATGTTTTTTAG
>JBGAIG010000014.1:0-41597 GCA_044225595.1 Gammaproteobacteria bacterium | reverse complement strand
TATTCTCTTCTAATATCTGTTTGAGTGTTTTTACATCATCTATACATAAAGCCTCTCGCAATTTTTGATCTATAATAACTCCTGCACGCTTCATCTCACCGATATAGCCTGTAAATTGCTCAGCGTTTGTATATACTAATGGCACCGGTAAAGGCAAAACTTCGTTGGATGTTTTTTGCTCTACATCTTGCTTTATCTCTGCAGGTGATTTAGCCATGCTTTATCTCCAAGTTATTTAATGCTAGAAAATAAGTAAGTTATCATAACTAAATAAAATAAGCAACAAGTGTATATGAAAGCAATGTAACTTTCTCAAGAGATAAAAAGAACCGATTCTTTTTAAATCCTGATGCCCAATTCCTTTAATTGCTCTGGTGAAACCGACGAAGGTGCAGCAGTCAGAGGACAACTGGCGGTTTGCGTCTTAGGAAAAGCAATCACATCGCGAATAG
The DNA here is from genome assembly GCA_044225595.1 of Gammaproteobacteria bacterium. GTDB lineage: Bacteria > Pseudomonadota > Gammaproteobacteria > UBA6186 > Azoamicaceae > CADEGZ01. The sequence goes on along the minus strand of JBGAIG010000014.1, from coordinate 41,145 downwards.
AAGTCGAACCTGTCATCAGCATAATTAAGCGATCAACACCAATCGCTAATCCTCCGTGAGGCGGACAGCCACATTTTAAGGCATCTAGCAGAAAGCCAAATTTCTCTTTTGCTTCAGCAGCACTAATACCCAAAATATCAAAAACAGCTTGCTGCATCTCAGGTGTGTGGATTCGGATCGAACCTCCACCCAATTCAATACCGTTTAACACAATATCATAGGCATGTGCTGTGGCATGTCCGGGATCTGCTATTAATGCTGCAATATTATTAACATTAGGCGCTGTAAATGGATGATGCACCGCTTGCCAGCGCGTTCCCATTTTATCGCGTTCAAACATAGGGAAATTAACAACCCATAGCGGCTGCCACTCACCTTGCAACAATCCTAAATCTTGTCCTAATTTATTGCGAAGCGCTGCTAACGAATCATTCACGATTTTCGCTTGATCAGCACCAAAGAAAATAACATCGCCTGTCTTTGCCTTTGTGCGATCTAAAATAGCTGTAATCACATCATCTGGCAAAAATTTTAAAATAGGCGACTGCAGTCCTTCTCGACCCTGTTCTCGCGCGTTTACCTTGATATACGCAAGCCCTTTTGCGCCATAAAGGCTTACAAAATGCGTACAATCATCAATTTCTTTACGCGATAATCGCTCTACGCCCGCTGGCACGCACAATGCGGCAACACGACCTTCTTTATCTTTTGCAGGACTCGAAAATACTTTAAATTCAACATCCTGAACCAAATCAGAAATTTCAACTAATTCCAAGGGATTGCGTAAATCGGGCCTATCAATACCAAAACGGTCAATTGCCTCTCGATAGGTTAACCGTGGAAATGGATCAGGTAAGGCAATGTTTAATAATTCTAAAAATAATTTTCGAATTAAAGTTTCCACCAATTGCATAATCGCTTCTTCGTCCATAAAAGAAGTTTCTATATCCAATTGCGTAAATTCAGGCTGTCTGTCTGCACGCAAATCTTCATCTCGAAAACAACGTGCAATTTGATAATAACGATCCATACCAGACATCATTAACAATTGTTTAAACAATTGCGGCGATTGTGGCAATGCAAAAAAAGTGCCGGGTTGTGTACGGCTGGGTACTAAATAATCACGAGCACCTTCTGGGGTTGCCTTAGTAAGAATCGGTGTTTCAACATCCAAAAAGCCATGATTATCGAAAAAGTTACGCATAATGCGAATAGCATCTGATCGAAATTTTAAGCGATAAAACATGTCTGGACGACGCAAATCTAAATACCGGTATTTAAGTCGTACTTCTTCCGAGATATTTTGATGTTCATCAGCAGGATAAAAAGGTAAGGCTTCTGCCTTGCTAACAATATTAAGCGCATTTGCGACTAATTCAATTTTTCCTGAAGACGAATTTTTATTTTCGGTACCCTCTGGACGTAAACGCACTGCACCTGTCACACAAACCACATATTCTTTTCGAATTTGCTCGGCCTGTTGAAAAAGCAAACTCGCTTGCGACTGGGGCGAAAATACAACTTGCACGAGGCCTGAGCGATCGCGAATTTCTAAAAAAATCAGTCCACCCAGATCGCGACGATAATGTACCCAACCGCAAATCGAAACGGTTTTTCCAATAGACGCTTCACTTAACTCGCTGCAGTAATGGGTACGCATCGCTTTTTTTCCTCATTTTCGTATTTCTTCCCAAATCGCACGCATTTTTTCTTCTTCAGCACGATTCACAGATTCCACTCTTTTATTTTGATTTGGCGCAGAAGCTTCTAATTTACGCCAACCACCTCTACCATTCTCATCCATATAGGCTTCTTCTTTAATGGCTTCATTACGGCAATTAATTTGACCTTCTTGCCATCCTCTCGCATACAAGGCATCTTTTTCAAAGCGAGGGCCATTTTTACGATAAACAAAATGCTTATCGCCAGCCAAACGTCGACCTGCGGAACAACCATCAATATACCCCGCAACATAAGCGGGCGGCTTTCCTTCGCTTAACATAAATGACTGCTTATTTAACAAATAACGATCGGGACTTAAACCGCCTGTACAACCCGCTAAAAAAGCTAAGGTAGCCAAAGGCGTCACAAAGACCATCGCACAAAATTTGGGTTTCATAACTTTCATATTTTTTCCTTCATGATATCCGATATCTGGGTTAAACATCCGATTGTTAATGAATGCGAAGAGAGTAGCATTTTTTGATGTGTTATCAAAGAGGGTTCTCAATACTAGAATTGTGTACAGTTATTTTAATACTGGGGGTTATCACAATGCTTGCCGGTCCAACTTTCTCACAATTTTTAATGCGTGAAGAACGTACCCTGGTGCTCGATAGACTAAAAATGGCTATTGAATTTGCTAAACAAGAAGCTTTTATACGTGCTACAACCATCACGGTTTGTGCAAGCATCAATCATAAAACCTGTCATGCCAATGACTGGAGTGCTGGATTTATTGTTATTGAAAAAGATGCGGAACTGCCGAATATGTCCAAAAATCTCTTGTATGTTTTTCCAAAACTGCAATATGGCAAGCTCCATTTTGATCAATTTGGCACTTATCTAAATGTAACGCCAGATGGCATGACTCTCAACAATGGCACATTTATTTATTGTCCTAAAAATGGTGATAGACGAGAAGCCGATGCCTTGATTATTAATAATGCGAGCAGAACCTATCGACCTACACAGAAAAATCCTTTGGGGATATGGCTAAAAAACGCGGGAACAGCTGAAGAAAGCCCCCTTAGCTGCCGATAAAAAAACATGATGAAAAACGCACTGTTAAAACACAAGCTCTCCGGTTTTACAACAATTGAGGTTATCATTGTCGCGACTATCATTGCTGTTTTAACAACCATCGCTGTGCCCAATTATTTAAGCTATCTCGCCAATAACCGTGCGGCTAATCTTGCTATAGAAATCAATGCAGCTTTACGTTTAGCAAAAAATGAGGCACTACATCGACGGCTCAGTGTGGAGCTTTGTGCGATTTCAACAGCAGGCGGCACCGCGTGCAGTGAAACAGCCAGCAACTGGCAGTTCGGATGGCAAATCGCTGTTTTACCACTCGACACTATCGTTTACACTTACACACCCCGCAATGCAAGTGCGGTCACGATTTCACCTGCATCGAGCATTACTTTTTCACCCAATGGATTTCCAAGCCCACAAGCCTATACAATTACGATTAAACCACCCGGCTGTACGCGAGGCTATATTATTCATTTTAATGCAACAGCTCCGAATGGACAGTTGACCACACAAGCAACAACTTGCCCTTAGTTAAATTAAGATTAAATGGAGGCTTTTTATTGATGAACGAGATATTAAAAAATTGTCGAAATTGCCTTGGCTTTTCGTTATTAGAACTCTTAATTGTTGTTGCCATTGTTGCGATTATTAGCGCTATCGCTTTTCCCAGTTACAATCGATATATACGTAAATCCAGACGTTCTGAAGCAATGATCAACTTGGTAAAACTCCAAGGGGCTTACGAAGAATATAACGCTCAAAATAACGCTTATCCACCAAGCAGTACATTGCCACCTGCAACTGTACCGCCTATTCCGTCTACGACATATTATTTGTACACTTCTGCTACAACCAGCACTACGTATACCATCACGGCTACTGCGATTGTGGGTAGCAGTCAAGTGAATGATACCGAAGGCAATACTACTTGTTCCACAATGACACTAGACAATCTTGGCAACCAAAGTCCAACAGCTTGTTGGACTCAGTAATTGTGTTTTTTAAATAAAGTTGGTATTAAAAAGACAACACCTAAACAAATTGCAGAATCCGCCAAATTAAATGCAGGCCATTGCCACTCTTTATAATATAATAGGATAAAATCGATTACATATCCATGTATTATTCTATCTATTACATTACCAAGCGCTCCACCCAATATTAACGATAATCCAAAGGCTTCTTGTTTATTTTTTGCTCTAATGCGCCCTAACCAAACATAAATAATGCTGCTCATCACAAGCGCTAATCCTATAAAAAACCAACGCTGCCAACCTGCCGCATCGGCTAAAAAACTAAAAGCAGCACCTGTGTTATGCCTTAATGCTAAATCAAAGCTAGGCAATATCTTAATGGAATCCATTAAAGTTAAATGCTGCGTGACTATGTATTTTGTGAGCTGATCTAAACCAACTACCACCGCAGACAAGGCTATCCATTGCTTACGCATATTTACGCACCTCTCCTTCTCCTGCTATATTTTCAATGCAGCGTTCACAAATACCCGGGTATTCTGGATTTGTGTTTACTTCAGGTTGTCGATGCCAACAACGTTCACACTTGGGATGCGAAGCAGCAGAAACAACAATCCATAAACCTGGAATCAGGGTTGATTTCGCTGCTTCGGGTCGCGCAGTTTCAGTATGTATATTTACGCGTGACGTAATAAATACAAAACGACATTCATCTTTTAATTGTGACAATAATAAATAATTTTGACTATCCGCATAAAGATCAATTTCAGCTTCTAAAGCGGAACCAATAATGCTAGCTGCTCTTGCTTCTTCCAGCGCTTTGTTTACTTCATTACGAATCTCTAAAATAGACATCCAAAAAGCTTCATCCATTGTACCTTGTACGTTAAACGCTGGAAAAGCAGTATACCAAGACGACAAAAATACAGATTCTGATCTTTTACCTGGCAAGTTTTGCCAAATCTCTTCCGCGGTAAAACTTAAAATAGGCGCCATCCAACGAACCAAACTTTCTGCAATGTGATACATGGCCGTTTGTGCAGACCGCCTTGGGAGACCATCTGTCTTGCCTGTATATTGCCTATCCTTAATAATATCTAAATAAAAACTACCTAAATCCACTGCACAATAATGGTGAATCTTTTGATAGACCACATGAAACTGGTAACTCTCGTAAGCTGCTATAATATCTTCCTGAAGTTTGCTCGCCCGTTCTACAATGAAGCGATCTAAGGCTATCATTTTATCAGCAGGAACTAAATGCGTTTTGGGATCAAAGCCATTCAAATTTGCGAGCAAAAACCGCGCAGTATTGCGTATTCTTCTATAAATGTCGCTGATTTGTTTTAAAATATCATCCGAGACGACAATCTCTGCACGATAATCTGTCGCAGCTACCCATAAACGCAAAACATCTGCACCCAGCGAGCTAATCACCTTATCCGGCGCAACCACATTGCCTAAAGATTTAGACATTTTGCGACCATCTCTATCAACGACAAATCCATGTGTTAACACTTGCTTATAAGGCGCTTGATTTTTAATCGCAATGGCTGTTGTTAAAGAAGATAAAAACCATCCACGATGTTGATCAGATCCTTCCAAATACAAATCTGCTGGAAACCTTAACGCTGCATGTTTATCTAAAACGCAATCATGACACACACCCGAATCAAACCAAACATCGAGCGTATGCGGCGCTTTTTCATAATCGTTGGCCTCAGTACCTAAGAGTTCTTCTATGGAGACGTCATACCAAGCATCCAAACCACTTTTTTCCATATAACTAGCAATGGTTTCCATCAAAGCGGGCGTTTTTGGATGTAAATCACCTGTCTCCCGGTGTACGAAAACACTCATGGGTACACCCCAAATACGTTGTCTAGAAATACACCAATCGGGTCTATCTTTCACCATGCCTTCTATTCTGGCCTGCCCCCAGTTAGGAATCCATTCTACAGTTTTAATCGCTTCTAACGTATTTTTACGCAAGCCATTTTGTTCCATGCTAATAAACCATTGCTGCGTCGCACGAAAAATTAAAGGCGTTTTGTGCCGCCAACAATGTGGATAACTGTGCTGTACCTGGCCTGCTTGCAACAAATGACCGGTCTTTTTTAAAGTCTGAAGTATTTTATCATTGACTTTAAGCACATGTTCACCAGCAAATAATGGTATATTCGAAATATAACAGCCATTACTACCCACCCCATTTTCTAAGGGTAAATTATATTTTTGACCAATTATAAAATCCTCTTGACCATGCGCGGGTGCAATATGGACACAGCCCGTACCGGCATCCAAAGCAACATGATGCCCGAGTACAATCGGCACTTGTCGCTCATAAAAAGGATGCTGTAGTTTTAAGCCTTCTAGTAATGCACCTTGACACGTTGCAAAAACAACCGGATCTGCTAATCCAATGCGCTTAGCAAATGCATCGACTAGTTCAGCGGCAACTAAATAATACTGCTTTTTATTTTCTGACAATACTAGGGCATACATAAAATCAGCATTTACTGCAACGGCTTGATTACCAGGCAACGTCCAAGGCGTTGTTGTCCAAATAACCGCCCAAACAGGCAAATTAGCTGCTGATGCCGGTAAGTTTGCAAAAGCCTTCAGTATATTATCATTGACACTCGGGAAACCCACATCGATAGAAGGGGAGGATTTATCTTGATATTCAACTTCTGCTTCTGCCAACGTAGATGCGCAATCAAAACACCAGTGGACGGGTTTATAACCTTTGTGCAAATGACCATTCTGTATGATTTTTGAGAGCGCTCGAACAATATTCGCTTCGTACATAAAATTCATGGTCATATAAGGATTTTCCCAATCCCCTAACACACCCAATCGTATAAAAGCTTCCCGTTGAAGATCGATTTGTTGCATAGCATATGATCGGCATTTTTCTCTAAAGGCCTTAGCATCTAATTTAACGCCTGGCTTTCCAACTTCTTTTTCAACATTTAATTCGATAGGTAATCCATGACAGTCCCAGCCAGGCACAAAAGGTGCATAATATCCATTTAAAGTTTTAGATTTCAAAACAAAATCTTTTAAAATTTTATTGACCGCATGACCAATATGAATCTTACCATTGGCAAAAGGCGGACCATCAGGCAGAATAAATTTCTGTTTTTCTTTACCTTGCTGAGCTAATTGCTGATACAACTTAATTGCCTGCCAATGCTTTAAAATAACAGGTTCTCGTTCTGCCAAATTGGCTTTCATGGGAAATGCCGTACTGGGTAAATTTAAGGTATCTTTATAGTCACTCATGTTTCACCTTCTAATAGTGCTTTATCCAATAATATATGATAGGTTCGTAATCCACTTAAAAATAAAGTTACTATATAAACAACTCCACTTGAAATAATTAATCCAAAAAGAGTCATCATCCGTTTCATAATAGACATCGTAAACCAAATTTCTAAACTTGGATTAAAGATGAGTATCACAGCACTCATCGCACTTAAGGCAACGAATAATTGCACGACCAATAAGCGCCAGCCAGGTTGCCATTGATATATACGCTGTTTAAATAAACCATAGCCTAACAAGCTCGCATTTAATAATGCAGCCATAGACGTTGCCAACGCTAAACCCGTGTGAAACAAAAAACGCATAAAAATGGCACTGAACAAAACATTTGCAACAACTGTAACAACCGCCATTCGCACCGGTGTTTTAACATCCTGTTTGGCATAATACGCCGAGGCAAATATTTTCACTAGCATAAAGCCCATAATGCCAAATGAATAAGCAATTAAACACGTTCGGCTTGCAATCACATCATTATCGCTAAATTGACCTGATTGAAATAAAGTTGTCAATAAAGGGCCTGCTAATAAAGCCAATCCCAATGCGGCTGGCAGTCCTACCAACATAATCCAGCGAACGCCCCAGTCTAAGGTAGCTGCAAAATGTTTATTTTCGGCTTTGGTATGATGGCGTGATAAACGCGGTAAAACAACCGTTGCAAGTGCAACACCAAATCCACCCAAAGGAAATTCCATCAATCTTTCCGCATAATACAGCCAAGACACACTACCAACCGCTAAAAACGAAGCGAATACCGAACTCAACATAATATTTAATTGATTCACAGAAACACCTAACAGCGCTGGCAGCATCAGTTTTAAAATACGCCGCACGCCTGGATCTTTCCAAGAAAACTCAGGACGGGGCAACAATTTTAAGCGCCTTAAAAAAGGGACTTGAAATAATAATTGTATAACGCCACCTGCAAACATACCCCAAGCCAATGCCGTAACGGGTTCGGATAAATGCGGTACTAATATCACCGTTGTTAGTATCATCGTCACGTTTAAAAAAACAGGCGTAAATGCAGGCACTGCAAAGCGCCCATAGCAATTTAATATCCCCCCTGCAAAAGCTGTTAAAGAAATAAACAAAAGATAGGGAAAAGTAATACGTAACATCTGCGACGCGAGCGTTAAACGTTCGCCTGAATCCGTTGTTGCAAAACCCGGTGCAAATAACATTACCAATAAGGGTGCTACGACTATGCCAACAATAGTCACTATCATTAAAATCATGCTTAGACAGCCAAATACACGTGCCACAAATTGTTCGACTTCTGGCTGTGTTTTTTGCGTGCGATATTCGGACAAAATCGGCACAAAGGCTTGTGAAAATGCACCTTCAGCAAATAATCGGCGCATATAATTGGGGATTTTTGAAGCGATGATAAAAGCATCATAAGCCAAGCCTGCTCCAAAAAAATGTGCTGCCACCATATCTCTGATAAAGCCTAAGATGCGAGAAATAAAAGTCATTCCCCCGACTACTGTTGTCGATTTTAAAAGCTCTTTGCTCATTGTTTCACACACATGTTGGCTATTTACTGATCTGATCATTGAATTTAAGGACCGTTATATAGTAACCTGGCCAACATTACAATGCTAGATAAAATCTGGCAGATTATTAAGGATGCCCCCTACATGCTAGCAACGCTTGAAATTTTGCCCGCTTATCATAAGCGATTTTTATCGGGCTACCCCTGGCTATACGCCAATGAAATAAAACAAAGTCAAACAACTAAAAATTTGGAGCTTGGCGAATTAGTAAATGTCTCGCACCAAGGCAAATATATCGCAACCGGTTATTTCAATAGACACTCTTTGATTGCTTTTAGAAGGCTTTCAACTGAATCTACAGATATTAATGTTAATTTTTTTAAACAAGCACTCACTCGCAGCTTAGCACTGCGAGAGCAATTTTATCACACACCGTACTACAGGCTTGTACATGCAGAAGCCGATGGTTTGCCCGGTTTGATTATTGATCGTTTTGACAGCGTTTTTGCAATCCAAATTAATACACAAGGCATGGAAAAACTAAAAAATTTACTCATCGAGGCACTGCAAACCTTATTTTCACCAACCACGCTCTATTTTAAAAATGATTCTGCTGTTCGTACACTTGAAGGTTTATCCCTGACGGATCCAGAAATAATAGGCAAACCCCTTTCTACACTAACCGTCATCGAAAATAACATAACATTTGAGATCGATATGACATCCAGCCAAAAAACCGGTTGGTTTTTTGATCACCGTGAAAATCGCAACTTGGTTGCCAAATTAGCACAAGACAAAATGGTGATTGATTATTTTTGTTATAGCGGTGGTTTTAGCTTACAAGCAGCCAAACAAGGTGCCAAGCACGTGATTGGCATTGATCGCAGCGAAAGTGCGCTTAGTAATGCAAGACGCTCTGCACAATTCAATCATCTTTCTGACGTTTGTGAATTTCACTGCCAAGATACTTTTAAAGACATGGATGATCGGCTACGAAGAAACGAGCGCTTTGATATTGTTATTTTAGATCCGCCTGCTTTTGTGAAAAACAAAAAAGCCTTACACCCAGGTCTTAAAGGTTACGAGAAGTTGCTGATCAAAGCGCTGCCACTCGTTGCACCGCAAGGATTTTTATTGATTGCTTCTTGTTCTTATCATGTAAAAGAAGCCGATCTTAAGACTTGTCTTATTCGAGCACTTCAGAAAACAAAACGCGAAGGACGCGTTGTACAAACGCTTTCTGCTGGATTTGATCATCCTATGCATCCCATGCTCGAAGAGTCGAGTTATTTAAAAGGCTTTTTAGTAGGCGGAGTTATGGAATAAACTTATTATATTTTTTGCATCTCCCATAATCGCTTATAAACACTTTCACGCGTAATAAGCATATTATGTGTTCCTTCTTCAATAATCTTTCCATGTTCTAATACAATAATTCTATCCATATGTTTCAGCGTCGATAAGCGATGCGCAATCGCAAGTACAGTGATATTTGCATTATCTAAAAGGCTACTAAGGCTCGCTTGAATGAATTGTTCCGTTTCGGTATCTAAGCTGGAAGTTGCTTCATCTAAAATGAGGATCGGTGCACTTTTCAAAATAGCACGCGCAATGGCAATACGCTGACGCTGTCCACCGCTTAATTTAACGCCGCGTTCTCCGACCAGGGTTTCATATTGTTTTGGCAGTTTCATAATAAAATCATGAATATTAGCCATACGTGCGGCATTCATAACAGCTTCTTCTGAAGCACTTAAATTGCCATAGCGAATATTGTCGAAAATGCTACGATGGAAGAGCAAAATATCTTGGGGAATAACCGCTACATTTTCACGAATCGTATCCTCTGAATACTCAGAAATATCTTGGTTATCAATTAAAATACGCCCCTGGTTAATTTGAAAATATTTCAATAACAGAGACACTAAGGTTGATTTACCAGCGCCTGAAAGGCCAACTAATCCAACTTTTTCACCGGGTTTAATATTTAATGACAAGCTCGCAAAAATCGGTTTATCTGCTTCATAAGCAAAACTGACATTCTCAAACACAATACTGGGCTGTACCACTTTAAGCGGTTTATCAAGATGCGATTTACTTTTATCTTGCGGAATTTTCAAAAGCTCAAAAGAACTTTTAAAATCTCCGATATGCTTCATAAAATCTTGCATTTTCTGAATCATCTGCCAAAGATCCCAGGACATTTTTGTCGTAACGCCCATCACAAATACTAAATCTCCTGTGCTGGCTTGCCCTGTTTTTCGTAAATGAATCATAAATAAGAACAATGAAATTAACATAATCCAATAGAGTACTGCTGCGACAATATTAGAGAAAAAGCTAAATTTATAGAGTCTAATGCCCGACGGAATAAAATCTTTTTCAATTAAATTATTTAAACGCTTTAACTCGGGTTTTCGCGTAGCAAATGAAAATAGGGTAAAAATATTTCCGATATTATCGGCAATCAGACCAAAAATAGTATGTCTGTCATTGGCGTTAACAAAAGAAAGCTTATCTGTTATTTTTGCAAAACGATACATTACCCAAAAGAAACAAATACCCCAAATTGCAACAAACAAGCACACTTTAAAATTCACAACCGCTAAAACACCCGTTAAAACAACGGTGTTTGCAAGCTTAGGTGTAAAATCATGATGCATAGCAGCCCAAAAATTATCGTAGCCATCCAAAATGCCCTTAATTTTACTGGTAATAGAACCTGCCGGTGTGTTTTGAAAAAATAGGTACGGATGATGCTGAACATAATCATATACTTTTAATAAAATGGACTGCCGCACATAAGGTTCCGCACGCCATTCGGCAATATCAGCCCCTCGCCACAGTACATCTAACAGAATTTGTGCGCCAACAAAAATGCCAATCGGCCAAAGTAAGGCTTGATAAGTAACCGTCTCACAGTTTGAAAAGGCATCGACGACAAGTTTTAATGCGTAATTATTTGCAAAATCGTAGAAAGCTCCCAAGATAGGCGCCATGAGCATAATAGCATAATGCCACTTAAACGGCCGAATCACAGACCAGAGAAAAGTATAAATGGAACGATAGTGCATGGTATTAACCAAATAGACGAATGAAATACAATAGTTACGCATTCTAAGCTTTATACCTTAAACTGTCAAGCAGGCCTTACTTGACAAAAATGTGCGTTTTCGTCATCATGCCTGAACTTGAGCATTTCAACTGAACTCAGATTTATTTGGAGAACTAACATTGGCTAACACAGCACAAGCGAAAAAAAGAGCACGACAAAACGATAAAGCGCGGGCACAAAATGCAAGTCAGCGTTCGACCATGCGTACTTATCTAAAACGCGTTATTAAAGCAATTGCAGAAGGCAAAAGTGAACAGGCTTTAACAGAATACCGCTTAATGTCTTCTATGGTTGATAAAATGGTCACAAAAGGCTTAATTCACAAAAACAAAGCAGCGAGACATAAGAGCCGTTTTGATAAGCAAATTAAAGCATTAGGCGCTTAATTTAGGCTCTCTAAACTTATTTTCATCTCTTCTAATCTTTGCATAATGGCATAACACAGTTCTGTTGTGCCTAAACGCAATAATCCGCAATAATCCAGATAGCCGAAAAACTGGGCCTTCCCACTTCAAATCCGCAATAATACGCTGACAATGTGCTTCTCGAACTTCTTCAGGCATTTGATCAATTTTATTGAGCACTAACCATCGTTCACGTTCTGCGAGTTCTGGACTATATTTTTCGAGTTCTTTGGCAATCGCTCTCGCTGTTGGCACTGGATCAGATTGATCAAGCGGCATTACATCAACTAGATGCAATAATAGACGTGTTCGTGACAAATGCTTCAAGAAGCGCAATCCCAACCCAGCACCTTCGGCAGCACCTTCTATAACACCAGGAATATCTGCCATCACAAAACTTTGATTTGGCCCCACAGAAACAACCCCTAAATTGGGATAAAGGGTTGTAAAAGGATAATCTGCTACTTTAGGCACCGCTGCCGAAACCGCGCGGATTAGTGTTGATTTGCCAGCATTAGGCAACCCTAATAAACCCACATCAGCTAACAATTTAAGCTCTAAACGTAAACGGCGAATATCGCCTAAACGGCCTTTAGTAAATTTACGAGGTGCTTGATTAACACTGGTTTTAAAACGCGCGTTACCCAGTCCATGCGATCCGCCTTTTGCCACTAAAAATCGTTCGTGGGGTTTCAGCAAATCGCCCATTTGCTCATGTGTATCAGCATCCCAGACGACCGTGCCAACAGGGACTTTTAAGACCAGATCATCACCTGCTTTTCCGGTGCAATCACTGCCCATCCCACCTTGACCATTTTTAGCTTTGTAATGCTTGTGAAAACGATAATCAATCAGGGTGTTGAGATCCGGATCAGCTTCGAGGTATATACTGCCGCCATCACCACCGTCGCCCCCATTGGGACCGCCAAAAGGAATAAATTTCTCGCGGCGAAAGCTTAAACAGCCATCACCACCCTTTCCCGCTTCCACGGTAATTGTGACTTCATCAATAAATTTCAAGATGTTCTATGAAGTGTTATGCAGCTGCGGCCGAAGCTTCTGCCAAGGGAATAATGCTAACGTAACTACGTTTTTTTAAACCCTTTATTTCAAATTTTACAATGCCAGCTGCTGTTGCAAACAAGGTATCGTCTTTGCCACGACTGACATTAAAACCAGGGTGAACGCGTGTACCACGTTGACGAATTAAAATGTTACCTGCTTTGACAAGCTGGCCACCAAATTTTTTAACGCCCAAACGCTGTGAGTGTGAATCTCGACCGTTACGTGTACTACCGCCTGCCTTTTTGTGTGCCATGTTGCGTTACTCCCAATTATGCGGCTTGGATGCCTGTAATTTTAACTTCAGTGTACGACTGCCGATGGCCCATTGTTTTCATATGGTGCTTACGGCGTTTAAATTTAATAATCCGAATCTTATCTCCACGGCCTTCTTTGACCACTTCAGCATTAACGGTATAGCCAGCAAGCTCAGCCGCATCTACCAGCGTTTTTTCACCGTCAGAAACCATCAGTATCTTGTCAAACTTGATTTTTGAATCTGCCCCAAAGGCTATTTTTTCAACCCTAAGAAGCTGCCCAACTTTAACCCGGTATTGCTGACCGCCGCTAACAATCACTGCATACATAACGCCGCTACTCCAAAACTCATCACAAAAAGATCACATTTAAGGGGTACAATTTTACGTGAAAGGCACTCAACTCGCAAGCCCTTTCTTTCAGGCGTCAGAACGCTTGATACAAAAAGCATTTTAGCTGTATATTCAGCGCCTTAATTTAGGAAAAAAGTCAATTCATGCAATTAGACGCTATTAAATCACTGGTTCAGGACGATTTTCAAGCGGTCGACACTTTGATTGCGGACTCTCTGCAGTCAAAAGCAAGTATAGTAAATGACTTGGGGCACTATATTGTCCAAAGTGGCGGCAAGCGATTAAGACCTCTCTTGGTTATGTTAATGGCACATGCCACTGGCTATTCTGGCAAACATCATATCCATCTGGCGGCAGCGATTGAATTTATCCATACTGCCACTTTACTGCATGATGATGTGGTTGATGATGCGATATTAAGGCGCGGCAAAAAAACTGCTAATCACGTCTGGGATAACAAAGCAGCAGTACTCGTCGGCGATTTTTTGTACTCAAAAGCATTCCAATTACTCATGACCACTGAAAATTTGTGCGTCATGAATGTACTTGCCAATACAACGAACATTATGGCAGAAGGCGAAGCCTTACAATTACTCGAACGTCATAATCCAAAAACCACAGAAGACGGATATCTGAATATTATTCGTTCTAAAACAGCAAAATTATTTGAAGCTTCTGCCCAAGTAAGCGCCATTTTAGGGAATGTCGAACAGACATTAGAACTTGAACTCGCACAATTTGGCATGCATCTTGGCACCGCTTTTCAGTTAATTGACGATGTGTTAGATTACGAAGCCTCATCAGCAGATACCGGTAAAAAATTGGGTAATGATTTAGCAGAAGGGAAAGTCACGCTGCCACTCATCTATCTTTTACAAAATGGCAATAAACAAGATTTACCTTTGATACAAGAAGCCATTCACGAAAACGGTGATCAACACTTACCGCTTATCCAAAAAATGATCCGAGAATCAGGGGCTTTAGATTACACACGTCATTTTGCCAAAATCGAAAGCACACGTGCAAAAAAGGCGCTTGAAAAATTAAGCCCTTCGGTCTATCGTGATGCAGCTTGTGCCTTAACGGACTTCGCTATAAACCGTAATCATTAGCGCTGGTCGGGGTGACAGGATTCGAACTTGCGACCCCTACCTCCCGAAGGTAGTGCTCTACCAGGCTGAGCTACACCCCGACACGAAAGTTTAAGATACAATAAACAATCTTTTTAGACAATCCTATGCTTGCTTTCAATCGCTGTTTTTAATATAGACTTTAAGCTGTATCCACAATGCCTGGCCAGCATTTATATCTATGGTTTTTATGCTCCGCAACTTGATTCTGTCTTTTGTCTTCGGGTACCCACTTCTGGTCATATCTTTCACTCTGCAGTGTCCTCATAAAAGTCAAAGGTTGAGGCACTTGAACTTGCATTGCCTCGTTCAGAAAAGCATCCATTGCTTTCTCTATTAAAGGATGTAAACATTCTGCTTGTAAGCCTGTAGCCTGAAAGTGTGTAATGTTACGACATAGTTCTCCATCACATGTTATAGAACTGCACTTTTTGATGTAACAATTTAATAATACATAAAGTTTTTTTAAAGTTCCCCTATTATACTGATCTGTTAAAGTTAATGCCGTTAGTATTTCTCCGATGAACGTTCTGGTATCTTTTAGGCGTTCTGCAATTTCTTTTCTATATTCAAACATCTCTTTTTCTGTTAATGCCGCACCAAAATCTATCATTTTTAAAGATTGTTCCTCGAGAAACTCTATTAACGCAGTATCTTCAGCTTCTAATGATGCTGGTTTTATCGAAGATAATGCTTCATTAAAATTTATTTCAAATTCATTCATTTCACCAAGATTAAATAATGCGATAAGGCGGGCAATTTGTATCAAATTTTTAAGTGTTTGAGCTTTCACATCTTCAAGCATCAAAATTTGTTCCAAAATGAAATCTAACTCTAAAAGTGTCTGCTTGGGACTAGCGAACAATCCATCTTGACATTCCAGAACTAAGAATAAATTTTTAATCAAACTATCTTTTATAGTAGGGCAACTAATTGCTTGCATAAGTGTTAAGATTTCTTTACATAAATCATCTGTAAAGAATGAATATTCAGACGCAACGTTTATATTTTTCTGAATACCATTTCGACGTTGCTCATCGGCATCGCAACATGTATTTTTTTCTTGAGAAGATACAATGACTTTTTTAAGCACTGCAGTATCATATTGCAATGATGTTACATAAGCTGAAGTAGAAAAAAACTCAGAATACCATTCTTTTAAATCAGTAAAGCTTCCCTCAAATTCACCATAGTTTAAATCTCGGATCCGCCAAATTTCCGTTTCGTTTCTGCTAAAAAAACGGTAAAATGATACCTGGTGCATCATCTCATTCGATTGTTTCTTCTGTAAAATTACTTCAAAGGCTATGTTAGCTATATTTTCAGAAGCCTCTTTTTTCAATAAATCAAGAATATTACTGCAAAAAATCTTTGCTGATTCACAGTCATTTCTCGCAGTTGATACTTGACCAATACAAATGCTTTTTTTATATTGATCGAGACTAGATTTTATTTGCAACCAAAAAATTTTATCCGTTACTATTTCAGAATGCAGCTGTTGCCGAGAAGTGAAGTTGTCAACTAAACAACCAGAGGATGGTTGTTCATCATTTTTGTTTAACATATTTTGACACCAGCTTCTACCATCGCCTGCGCAAAACCCTTCCGCAAAGTCAATTCTAGGCTCCAGGGCTTGAGATAAATATGCAATTCTTTTTATTCTACCTAAACTACCGTCAATTTTTTTTGTCTTTACGATATGCCCTTGGAATGATTTATCAAGATTTTCTAGCGATGCCGCTACATCGATACCACAATTAGAAGACAGATAGTTTAATTTTTCTTGCAATATTGGGTCTTGTAAATATGCTTGCCGTAAAAGAACCTCTCTATTCTGAGTAGTCGCATTATTGGAAGGATATAAATTTTGAATTCTTGCAGCATCATCGACCTGAACTAACATGTTTTTCATAAGACGCTGTTTTAAATCGTCGCAAAAAAAATTTAAATCTTCAATAAAAGTTTGAATCGATTTACCGTTACAATTAAACTCCTCTTCGAAATCTGCCAAATCTGGCATAACTATGTTTTCTGATGCTTTAATGACTGCCTGGTTTTCTCCCACCCATAAAATAAGTGCATCAGTTTCTACGGCTAGAAAAAAAGGTTTAGCTGTTAATTCTTTTTCAAATTTCACTATTGCCTCATAACAGCCCTTTAATTTATCAAATGATGTACTACCTTGCGTAAATAAAAGCGCATATTCTTTTTTAAGCATTAATAAAAATCTTAGAGATGCTACTATTTTTCCATCTTTTGCAACTTGCTTTGTAAAGCTCAAACCTCTTGTAAAACTAGACTCATCTTTAATACCAGGGTACCAAAAAGACAATCTCATTTTTATAAATTGAACAAGTGTTTCTCGAGAATTCGATTCTAGAATTTCAAGAATCCCTTTTCGATCGTAATAACATTGCCTCAATAAATCTTCAGCACTTTCTAGAATACCAGCACAGACTGAAATTAAATAATGAAGAGCACCTAAGGTTGTTTTATTTTTAACATTATTTGCATCTGCTGGCGATAAATCGACGCTAAGAACAGCATCATCTTTTTTTTCTTCATTTTGATATTCTTGAAGTGGTTCTGGGCAAGACATACTAACCTCCAACTTATAACTCTTATTTTAATCATTCTTACTTGCGCAATATATTACAGAAGAATTATGTTTATCAACTAAGTTAGCCATTGTAAAAGTAAATGTTTCATTGTTAAGATGTGCTACTTAGTATACTTAAGCAATCCTACTTTGAATATGAATGAATTTATCTCTTTATTGATCAATAAGTTACAAGAACTCCCCCCTGAAGCCCTCGGAGTCTTGACCTATTTAACTACCATTACTACCCTGTTTTTATTAGAACGTATCTTTGGCAATGAAAACCTGCAATACACAAATTCAACAAGTTTTTAGCTTGGGATACGGATCGGTTTCAAGCGAAATTAAACGAAAAAATTTAACACCACGCCAAAAATCTGTGTGTGCAACTTCAAAAGAAGGCGTTGTTTTTAAATCGCTGGGGTGTACGATGTGTTAATGCATTTGCAGCACACCACACCGGTACACAAGCCTTATACGGCATTATACAAGGCGGCGTTTATCCTGATTTACGTAACATCGCGGCCGATTTTGTCAATAATCAACCTTTTTTTGGACATGCCATTGGGGGCTCTTTGGGCTCAGAAAAAGAGCAAAAGTTTAAGATACAATAAACAATCTTTTTAGACAATCCTATGCTTGCTTTCAATCGCTGTTTTTAATATAGACTTTAAGCTGTATCCACAATGCCTGGCCAGCATTTATATCTATGGTTTTTATGCTCCGCAACTTGATTCTGTCTTTTGTCTTCGGGTACCCACTTCTGGTCATATCTTTCACTCTGCAGTGTCCTCATAAAAGTCAAAGGTTGAGGCGCTTGAACTTGCATTGCCTCGTGCAGAAAAGCATCCATTGCTTTCTCTATTAAAGGATGTAAACATTCTGCTTGTAAGCCTGTAGCCTGAAAGTGTGTAATGTTACGACATAGTTCTCCATTACATGTTATAGAACTGCACTTTTTGATGTAACAATTTAATAATACATAAAGTTTTTTTAAAGTTCCCCTATTATACTGATCTGTTAAAGTTAATGCCGTTAGTATTTCTCCGATGAACGTTCTGGTATTTTTTAAGCTTTTCTCATACTCTTTTAGGCGTTCTGCAATTTCTTTTCTATATTCAAACATCTCTTTTTCTGTTAATGCCGCACCAAAATCTATCATTTTTAAAGATTGTTCCTCGAGAAACTCTATTAACGCAGTATCTTCAGCTTCTAATAATGCTGGTTTTATCGAAGATAATGCTTCATTAAAATTTATTTCAAATTCATTCATTTCACCAAGATTAAATAATGCGATAAGGCGGGCAATTTGTATCAAATTTTTAAGTGTTTGAGCTTTCACATCTTCAAGCATCAAAATTTGTTCCAAAATGAAATTTAACTCTAAAAGTGTCTGCTTGGGACTAGCGAACAATCCATCTTGACATTCCAGAACTAAGAATAAATTTTTAATCAAACTATCTTTTATAGTAGGGCAACTAATTGCTTGCATAAGTGTTAAGATTTCTTTACATAAATCATCTGTAAAGAATGAATATTCAGACGCAACGTTTATATTTTTCTGAATACCATTTCGACGTTGCTCATCGGCATCGCAACATGTATTTTTTTCTTGAGAAGATACAATGACTTTTTTAAGCACTGCAGTATCATATTGCAATGATGTTACATAAGCTGAAGTAGAAAAAAACTCAGAATACCATTCTTTTAAATCAGTAAAGCTTCCCTCAAATTCACCATAGTTTAAATCTCGGATCCGCCAAATTTCCGTTTCGTTTCTGCTAAAAAAACGGTAAAATGATACCTGGTGCATCATCTCATTCGATTGTTTCTTCTGTAAAATTACTTCAAAGGCTATGTTAGCTATATTTTCAGAAGCCTCTTTTTTCAATAAATCAAGAATATTACTGCAAAAAATCTTTGCTGATTCACAGTCATTTCTCGCAGTTGATACTTGACCAATACAAATGCTTTTTTTATATTGATCGAGACTAGATTTTATTTGCAACCAAAAAATTTTATCCGTTACTATTTCAGAATGCAGCTGTTGCCGAGAAGTGAAGTTGTCAACTAAACAACCAGAGGATGGTTGTTCATCATTTTTGTTTAACATATTTTGACACCAGCTTCTACCATCGCCTGCGCAAAACCCTTCCGCAAAGTCAATTCTAGGCTCCAGGGCTTGAGATAAATATGCAATTCTTTTTATTCTACCTAAACTACCGTCAATTTTTTTTGTCTTTACGATATGCCCTTGGAATGATTTATCAAGATTTTCTAGCGATGCCGCTACATCGATACCACAATTAGAAGACAGATAGTTTAATTTTTCTTGCAATATTGGGTCTTGTAAATATGCTTGCCGTAAAAGAACCTCTCTATTCTGAGTAGTCGCATTATTGGAAGGATATAAATTTTGAATTCTTGCAGCATCATCGACCTGAACTAACATGTTTTTCATAAGACGCTGTTTTAAATCGTCGCAAAAAAAATTTAAATCTTCAATAAAAGTTTGAATCGATTTACCGTTACAATTAAACTCCTCTTCGAAATCTGCCAAATCTGGCATAACTATGTTTTCTGATGCTTTAATGACTGCCTGGTTTTCTCCCACCCATAAAATAAGTGCATCAGTTTCTACGGCTAGAAAAAAAGGTTTAGCTGTTAATTCTTTTTCAAATTTCACTATTGCCTCATAACAGCCCTTTAATTTATCAAATGATGTACTACCTTGCGTAAATAAAAGCGCATATTCTTTTTTAAGCATTAATAAAAATCTTAGAGATGCTACTATTTTTCCATCTTTTGCAACTTGCTTTGTAAAGCTCAAACCTCTTGTAAAACTAGACTCATCTTTAATACCAGGGTACCAAAAAGACAATCTCATTTTTATAAATTGAACAAGTGTTTCTCGAGAATTCGATTCTAGAATTTCAAGAATCCCTTTTCGATCGTAATAACATTGCCTCAATAAATCTTCAGCACTTTCTAGAATACCAGCACAGACTGAAATTAAATAATGAAGAGCACCTAAGGTTGTTTTATTTTTAACATTATTTGCATCTGCTGGCGATAAATCGACGCTAAGAACAGCATCATTTTTTTCTTCTTGGCATTCTTGAAAGGGTTCTTGGCAAGACACACTAACCTCCAACTTATAACTCTTATTTTAATCATTCTTACTTGCGCAATATATTACAAAATAATTATGCTTATCAACTAAGTTAGCCATTGTAAAAGTAAATGTTTCATTGTTAAGATGTGCTACTTAGTATACTTAAGCAATCCTACTTTGAATATGAATGAATTTATCTCTTTATTGATCAATAAGTTACAAGAACTCCCCCCTGAAGCCCTCGGAGTCTTGACCTATTTAACTACCATTACTACCCTGTTTTTATTAGAACGTATCTTTGGCAATGAAACTTTGGCAAAGAAGGCTTATTTGTCTTTATCGTATTAGCCGTCATCATCGGCAATATCCAATCTCTAAAAGTGATCACATTATCGTTTTTTAATTATCCTATCGCTATGGGTTCTATTCTATTTACCACAACGTTGCTAGCAACCGATATTCTTTCTGAATATTACGGCAAAAAAGAAGCGGAAAAAGCCATTTGGCTCGGCTTTTTTGGTTTACTGATGGTTTCTGTCATGATGCTCCTAACACTTGGGACACGCGTCATTCCTGCAGAACCGAATGCTCCGCTCTATCGTTATGTAGAAATGCACAATGCGATGGCATTGCTGTTCACTCCCAGTCCTGCCCTCATGCTAGCCAGTTTAATCGCGTATTTAATTGGCCAATATACTGACATGTGGGTATTCTTATGGCTAAAAAAACGAGCCAAAAACCGATTTTTAAGCATACGGGCTTTTGCAGCAACCCTACTTGCCACTTTTATTGATAATTGTATTTTTAGCTTTTTAGCCTGGCGCTTTTTTTACCCATTAGACATTAATTTTAAAACGTTTTTATATGCTTATATTTTAGGTGCGGTTGGAATACGCATATTTGTTAATTTACTTAATGCGTCTTTTATTTATTGTATGCGGCGGAGTGCGATTTAAATGCTTTCTTATCCCAATTTTAAATTTGATATTTTAAAATCAAGCGCGCAATCACATGCACGCCTTGGAAAAATCACCACACCACATGGCGACGTTTTAACACCAGCTTTTATTTTTTGTGCAACCAAAGCTGCTATTAAAGGCGCTTCACCTGCACAAATGAAAACCTGCAATACACAAATTCAACTCGCCAATACCTATCATTTAATGCTCAATCCTGGCAGCGATTTGGTGAAGCGCATGGGCGGATTACACAAATTGATGGGCTGGCATGGTCCACTCTTAACCGATTCGGGCGGCTATCAAGTTTTTAGCTTGGGATACGGATCGGTTTCAAGCGAAATTAAACGAAAAAATTTAACACCACGCCAAAAATCTGTGTGTACAATTTCAGAAGAAGGTGTTGTTTTTAAATCGTATTTAGATGGGAAATTGCACAAACTCACACCAGAAAAGTCGATTGAAATTCAACGCGATCTCGGGCCTGATTTGGTAGTCGTCTTTGATGAATGTACACCTTATAACGTCGATAAATCTTATACTGAAAACTCTTTATATTTATCACATCGCTGGGGTGTACGATGTGTTAATGCATTTGCAGCACACCACACCGGTACACAAGCCTTATACGGCATTATACAAGGCGGCGTTTATCCTGATTTACGTAACATCGCGGCCGATTTTGTCAATAATCAACCTTTTTTTGGACATGCCATTGGAGGCTCTTTGGGTGCAGAAAAAGAGCAGATGTACGATGTCGTTGCCTTTACAGTTCCTTTGCTAAATGCTACTCGTCCCATTCATTTATTAGGCATTGGCGGCGTACGCGATATTTTTGCGGCGGTTGAAAGTGGCATAGATACTTTTGATTGTGTACACCCAACACGCTTGGCACGTCATGGCGGTGCTTTAATCAGAGCCATCCAAGGCGAAGATACCAATAAAGAACACATCGTTTTAAGCCATCACCGCTTTAAAGAAGATGCAAGCCCCATTGATGACACTTGTCCTTGTGAGTGCTGCCGCACCTATTCTCGTGCTTATTTGCGTTATTTATTCAGTGCGAATGAACTCTTAGCCATACAAGCTCTCACCTTGCATAATGTGACTTATATGAATCGATTAATGACAGCTATTCGCGAAGCAATCGCAGCAGATCGTTTAGCAGATGAAAAGAAAATTTGGATACACTAGGAATGTGCACATTCCTAAGCCGTTTTTTTGACTAATGCTAATATAGTGACATCATCTGGTAAATTTTTTTTATTTTCTAGCGCTAACTGCTCTATAAAATGTGTAATATTGCCTTTGCCTTCCATCACCATCGACAAGAGTAACGCTTCTTTCGCCGCCATGTCTTTTGCAGGTAATATTTCGGCAATCCCATCCGAAAATAACAATAAACGCATATCGGCATTTAAATGCGTACGATAAAGCGTATAGCTTGCATTCTTCATAATGCCGACAGGAAATCCCGTCCCTTCTAAAAACCGTGCCTTGCCATTTTCCAACAAAACGGGATTAGGATAATGACCGCCAATGCTATAAATTAACTCATGATTATCTAAATCCACAACCCCATACACCATGGTTAAATATTTGCCCAGTTTAGCAGAATAAATCTCTAAACTTAATTTTTCGAGTACTTTGTCGGGTGCCAATATCATCTCGTCTTGGCCCGCTTTATAATGCGTTAGTATTTGCCCCATGGTACTTTTTAATAAAACGGTTACGAATGCAGAAGAAGCACCATGACCCGATACATCCGCAATATAAAAGCCAAATTTGCTCTCACTGACTCTAAAATAATCAACGAAATCACCGCTGAGATATAAAGAAGGCGCGACATTATGTGCAAAATGATATTCACCAAATATAACACCCTGTTCTGGCAGCAACTTCATTTGAACACTGCGACCTGCTTCTTGATCTTGCTCCAAGATCTCTAAGCTCTTTTTTAAGGCCTGATTTGCCAACTCGAGTTCGCGTTTGTAAATTCTATTTTCTTCGATTAACCGTGATCGCTCTAAGGCTCTACAAACGGCATGCTCTAACACAGGTATCTGTGTGATAGGCTTGGTTAAATAATCCCACGCACCAATCCTAAGTGCCTTAATAACGTCGTTTAATCCGCCGGCTTCTGAAATAACCACAATGGGGGTTTCTATTGATGCTTTGGTAACCGTGCTTAAAACGGTTAATCCGTCTATGACTGGCATTTGCAAATCAGTAATAATCAAATCTGGTTTTTGATTTTTGAAAATCTCAAGGCCCACTTGCCCATTTTCTGCTTCTATAACCGTAAAACCGCTGTCTTCAAAATAATCTTTAATGTTTTTACGAAGCGTTGCATCATCATCAATAACCAGAATATTCGCCGTTAAAGGCAGCTGCATCATTGTGCGCATCAGTTTACTCAGGCGGTTCTGCCAAGGTTGTTTCTGCCGATCCTGATTCTGTTTTTTCGCCGTTAATCAGATAGTTGCGGCGCTGAAGATAAGCATCTCGAACAAAGACATATTCATCTACTGATTCGCCAATCAGAGGGTCTGCTTTTAATAAAGAAGCCCGTGTATCAACATATTGCAGCGCAAATAAACGATTACGCCAAGCGACAGATTTCAAGCGAGATTGAACACTCATCGCATAGGTTCCACCCAAACCTATACCGTCTCGAATAGTGCTTGGTCCCAAAATGGGTAACACGAGATAGCTGGAGTCCGTATAACCCCATTTTGCTAATGTTAAACCAAAATCTTGATGATGCCTTTCTAAGCCTTTTTTTCCGGCGACATCAAATAAGCCACCAACACCCCAAGTGCTATTCAACAAAAACCGTGCAATATCGTGACCTGCATAACGAAAATTACCCTGCAAAATGTCGTTACCAATATTTGGAATCTCACCTAGATTGTGGAAAAAATTGCCAACCATCGTCTGTATAGGCTTAGGAATCAGCGTCTCATAAGCCCTAGAGGCAGGCTTCAGTAAAAAGCGATCTAAATTCTTATTAAAGGCATAAGTTGAACGATTCAACATCTCGAAACGATCGACCGCAGGGGATTTGCCACAGCCTGTCAAATTAGCAAGTGCAACTATTACTCCCAGCAGTTTAAAATATTGTACAGATTTATTTTCAGACATGTTTATAGTGTATGATAGATTCAACCATTCTACAATTCTACTACTTAAAAAAAAGCCCTGCTAATTGGCAGGGCTTTTTCCCGACTTCCACTTAACTTAGAATGCCACCGCTAAGCGCAAACCGAAAATATCCAATTGACGTTTAGCTGTGCTCGCTCTATCAAGCACTATATTACCATTAGACAACACTGTACCACGTGCTGTTGGATGAATGTTCGCACGAATATAGTTAGCTGAAAGCTTAACATGTTCGTTAACAAACCAGTTTAGACCCAGAGTTGTATTGTGCTCGCTCCCACCGTAAACATTTTTATCTACCATGTTTACAAAGCTATAACGAGCTGCTACTTCCCAAGCACCTGTTTGGGCACAAGGTTTAGGATTCTTGAGCGTTCCTGTCTGGAAATCATAAATGCGATGCTCGCCGGTTAAAACATAAGCGACTTCTATATGCCAACCATGGAAACGCGGATTACCTTGGGTGGTACCTTGATCAATCAACCCTGCTATCTGCGTTGGCGCTGTAGCCATTGGAAGACGTTGCACGATTGCTTGATAGTATTCACCTTCAACTGTTGCAGGCCCCCACATAGCCAAAGCTTCACCATTTACAACGTTATAACTTCTGCCCCGCAAGAAGCCGCTGTTAACCAACTGTCCTGTTTGGCGTGCTCTTGCTTCAGGTGTTGTTTGAAACAAGTTAAATTGGGCAATATTGTTACCACTCACCGTGCTGTTCATTGACTGGTAGCGACCCATTAACCCTAAATGATACACTTCATCGCAGGTATGCACAGGCGAAAAAGTTAAACGCACAGCAGCGCCTAAGCGATCTGAACGGCCAGCGTCACCATAATTATTGTTATTTGCAGCTCCTGCACCAGAAGTGGAGGTCCCGCTAAAATTGTTTTGCTTTGGATGAAAAGCAGAAGCACTTAACATAAACATATCAATAGCTGTCGCATCAAACCAAACACCATAGACTTTTGATGGCGTTGCAAATGCACTGGTTGCAAGAGACGATTCTAAGAACATTGTATCGTTAGTGGTGCCATAATTACCCCAATCATCGATACTGGTAGGCGGTGTAAATTGACCAAAGCGAAGATTGGCAACACCAATCGCGCCATCAAATTCGCTACGGGCATTAACATAAGCATCTTCAATATCAACCGTACTGCCATTTCGACCACGCGCATCAAATTCAGTTAGGGTATTGCTATTAATACTCGGTCTCGCAAAATCGAGGGTCAGATTGTAAGATAAGAACTCGCCTACACCGCCCGCAAATTTTAGCATTGCACGGCGAATATTACCGCCGGTTGCAAATTGATTGCCTTTGTCTAAACGACCACCGGAAAATACGGTTTCATCTAAATTTACCCGGCCACCCACTGAAAACCAGTAAGCACTGTCTGAAGGATTGTAGATCATGAGACCGCCTTCCGATTTAGCATGCATATTAGCTGCTGCTCCGCCCGCAGATACAACTGCACCTAAGCCAGCAAGGGTTAACCCGATTTTTTTCAATGTCGCTGAACGCTTCTTCATAAACTCTTTCTCCTAACTAGACACGCGTTAAGGTTCCGTGATTTAGTCTGCTATCGCTTTAAATGCTAGCAGATCTGTAACATGAATGCCAATCCGATTGGCATTTAAAGCCGACATTACTGCCTTTATAATAGTCTGTCAACAGTTAATTAAATGAAAACAAATTTTTTAGGTTTAGACCTATAACGTGTTTCGCCGTTATTTTTTTATTTTTCGCCAGGCGAGCCTGCGCAATTTATCTTCATCAACACAATCGAACAAAGCATCAGGTTGACAAACCGAATCGAAACGAAGCATAACTGTTTGATGTGATGGCAAATCTAAAGCTTTCGGTTGATGGACTAAATCCACAGGAATCAAAATTAGCCGCCCAAAGCGCATGAAAAAAGTTTGATAATCTCCTGCCAGAATCAATCTCGGTTCGGGCAATATACTTAAAGCAGATAAAGTATCCTGAATCATGTAAAGTCCTTTTCCTGTCGCGCATTCACTCAAAAAATACAAACGAACACCCCTGCCTTCTACATCGGGTACCACCAACAAATTGCGTAATGGTTGCATACCCGTTAATCGTGCTACTTGATAGCAATAAGGCTGACCTTTATTCATTTTCGCCAAATCAATCGCCCATAAGTCATTTTGATCGGCTGCATACAATCTATCCGCAACACCTGTCTGCCTCGAATCAAGAACCGCGAGCAAAGACAATCCCGAAATGCCTGCGCGTACAAGCAGCGCTTCTTTGTTCAGTAAGGGGAAAGTTTTATCTTGCTTTATCCGAAGTGCAACAAAGCTTTCTAATGGTGGTGCGGATATTTTAAAAATCTGTACTCCTTCTACACAACCATATTCTAGATGATCAGGCACAAATCCTATCGTGCTCAATGAATAAAATTCTGGGTGCTGTTTTAGGTTTAATTCGATTGCTAATAATTGATTTTCAAATTCAAGGTCTTCAAACAACTGTTTTTGTAAAAGTGCACCCGTTTTGGCAGCCAGGCTAAACCGGGCCATCTTATGAGCGGCGATAAGCGAGATCACTAAAAGCAGTACGAGCGTCAATATTAACACGATGCCCGTTTCGAATTGCAAACGCATATTCTGCACTGTGTGTTTTTTGTGAAACCCCATTATATCCTTCATCCTTCATTGCTATCTTTAAACGTACCATGCAAACCCGCACCCATTGTTCGGGTTTTATCTGTTCAGCAGGATAATATTGCAATGCAGCACTCCCACCATCCAACAACATATCGCTGGGTTCAAAAAAACCATATTCCACCGAAAAACCAACAACACCCTCGACAATTTCTTCTGCTTTTTGCGTGATATCGCTTCTAAAAAGCGAATAACTCCCCGACTGCGCTTGGGGTCGATCGGGTATCGCTAAATAATACGCAACCGTTTGTAACGCCGTGACTTCAGTGCCTTTCTGATAACATTTACTCAGTAATGCGCTTGAGTTTTGGCCTAATTGATGGAATATTTTCTCGTTATGCACATCATTAGCAATAAAGTAATCACCCCGTTCAATATCTGATATCAATACCATGGCATTCTTTTGAATACGCCCCCCCTCTTCCAGCAAAACCGGATCCTCTGGATTTATCATTGACTGTTTGAGTAAATATATTTTTTGCGGTACTTGATAAACCACCAAAACATCTGAACTTTTCGGTATAAGGCTGCAAAATTTTTGCGGAATATGCTGTTGACAGACGCCCGTTATCGCTTTAAAACCAAATACCGCTCGATCTGTTTTTAAAAATTGATAGGGAATACCCACATTTTCAAAATTTCGACGCAAGGGAAAATGCTGATCTTGGGTTCTACAACCCCGATATCCACTCGATTGTATATCCTGACGAACAAATTGAAACACCGTATTCCGAATATCGAAAATCGTTTTTTTGTTCTTCTCTGCAAAATTTGATATTTTAAAGACTTGATACCATTGCATTGCAAAAGCAAATATTGTAATAGCTAAGGACATGCTTACTAAAAGATTGACTAAACTGTAACCCAAAGCGTGGCTTAAACAGCAGCTTTTAAAGTCAATGCTTTTTGAGCCGAAGAGGCGAAAGAGAGCGTAACGGTATAAATACATTTATCTTCAAATTTCTCATGCGTAATGACTAAAAGACTACCGGGCAGCGCAATGTCTAGCTTATGCTGCCAATCTTGCCTAATCGCTTCAGCCAACACACCCGACCGATCCACGGATAAAGACTCGAGAACGGCCGATATAATTCGCAAGGCTTCTGTACGTTCCCTTAAGCTACTGTACTTTGCTTGGCTTTCTATCAACAATTTGCTCGTTTCCATTATTCCAAACGATAATATCAGCAGCGTTATTAAAACTTCTATCAGTGAAAAAGCGGATTGTTTGTTAAAAAATTTCATATTCAGAAATCAAACCAATAAAATCATTTGACAAATCAAAGGTATTTTATATAGCATTTTATGCATTGTGAGGTAACTATGTCGAGTGATACAAATACATCTGCCGAAATCGCACCAATATTTCAACTCAAAGGCGGACTTTACCCTTTAACAGCACTTCAGCTCATTGGTACCAATCTTTTGGCTTTTGAAGAACAGCTGGTTTCTAAGATCCAACAAGCACCTAAATTTTTTCACAACGCGCCTGTCGTTCTCGATCTACAAAAACTGGCTAAGCCGGATGTCCCTGTTGATTATCAACAGCTGGTTGGTATTTTACGAAGCAAAAAACTAATCCCTGTCGGCATTAAAGGCGGCAGTGCGGCACAACAAGCGGCTGCAGCACTTGCTGGATTGCCTATTTTACAAGACTCTGGCAGAAATTCTGCTAAAACAGGAAAAACGGAAACAGTTTCGAACACAGCTCAAAAATTACCAACGCCAACAGAACCCTTCGCTGCCAAACTGCAAGAACCACAACGCGAAACACGGGGTAGCAATACAAAAATCGTTACTGAACCAGTACGATCCGGACAACAAATTTATGCGCGAGATGCAGACTTAATCGTACTCGCTCCTGTAAGCCACGGTGCAGAATTGCTGGCAGACGGCCATATCCACATTTACGGCCCGCTTCGCGGGCGTGCACTTGCCGGCGTGACCGGCGATGAAACGGCACATATATTCTGTCAATATCTAGAAGCTGAGCTTATTTCTATTGCAGGACAATATAAAATTAGTGAAGACATTGAACAATCTGTTTGGCGTACGGCAACTGACATTTCTTTAAGGGAAGGTCACTTGCATATTCAGCCGCTTTAATATATATACACTGTATAGAAATTTAAAATAGCTCTTTGGAAGGATTTTATGCACACAAACGAAACCCGAGTACAAAAATCTGGAAAAGTAATCGTTGTTACTTCCGGAAAAGGCGGTGTTGGTAAAACAACAACGAGCGCTGCTATTGCTGCAGAATTAGCAAACAAAGGATTTAAAACCGTCGTTATTGATTTTGACATCGGACTTCGCAATTTAGATTTGATTATGGGATGCGAAAGACGGGTTATCTTTGATTTTGTTAATGTGATCCAAGGAGATGCTAATCTAAATCAAGCGCTGATTAAAGACAAACGTTCTGAAAATTTATATACCCTACCCGCTTCTCAAACACGCGATAAAGATGCGCTGACTAAAGAAGGTGTTGAACAAGTATTATCTCTTTTGCGCAAAGAATTTGACTTTATTGTTTGTGATTCTCCCGCTGGAATAGAACGCGGTGCTTTAATGGCACTGTACTTTGCAGATGAGGCAGTCGTTGTAACCAACCCGGAAGTTTCTTCGGTTCGCGATTCCGATCGCATTATCGGCGTTCTCAATAGCCGCACGCTGCTTGCAGAAAAAGGTTTAGAACTTAAGAAACATCTGTTATTAACACGGTATTCAGAAAGCCGCGTACAAAAAGGCGAAATGCTCAGTGTCGAAGATGTTCAAGAAATTTTAGCCATACCCTTATTGGGCATTATTCCAGAATCTAAAGCGGTCCTAAACGCATCTAACAGCGGTGTGCCTGTTACATTAGGAATGCCCAGCGATGCTAAGATTGCTTATCAAAAAGCCGTTGGCCATCTTTTAGGTGAAGTGACCGAAGTTCCCAAAACTTGGAAATCAAAACTCTTGGGAGGCTTACGCTTATTTAGGAGTCCAGCATGATTAGCATCTTCAGACAGATTTTAAATAAACTGGGTATGACACGTAGTTCTGCAAAAACAGCGCGTGATCGTTTACAGATTGTTGTTTCGCACCAGCGTGCAGCAGAAGAAGGCGGGGATGTGGACTTTTTACCCAAATTGCGTCACGAATTACTCAACGTTATTTGCAAATACGTAAAGGTAGACCCTGAACAGGTGAATGTTCAATTACAGCGCAGCGAAAATTGCTCTGTACTGGAATTGAATATTGCATTACCGAAATAAAGAAAATATGAGCCTGTACAAAAATTGTACAATCGTGGTTTTAGCCCAGAACATAAAGCCTATAGCACCTTTTCCACGTGGTTATCCACAACCTATTCAAGATAATCGTGGATAACTTTTAACGCCGTTCCTTAAAAAAATTGCGCAGCAGCTCACCACAGGCTTCAGCCAACACATTGCCTTCACAAATCACACGATGATTCAGACGTTCATCTTGCAGTAAATTAAACACACTACCCGCTGCACCGGTTTTGGGATCAGGGGCACCAAAGACTAATCGCTGAATACGTGCGTGGACCATGGCCCCCGCGCACATAGCACAAGGTTCCAAGGTAGCATACAAGGTTGTGTTCAAAAGGCGATAATTATTAAGGTAGGCAGCACCTTGGCGCAAAGCCAAAATTTCCGCATGTGCGGTAGGATCCGAGGTACCAATGGGTTGATTCCAAGCCTCACCTATCACTTTATTATCCAAGACTAAGAGAGCACCTACAGGTACTTCGCCGAGTGCAGCTGCTTTCTCTGCCAATACAATGGCATATGCCATCCAGCGTTTGTCGTCATACAGATCGTTACTCAAAAATAGCTCCTCATCGAGAACCAATGGGCCAGCGACCTTGCTCTCATTCAGCATTATACCTATTCACGCTCAAAAAACTGCTGACTTATTTTGAGCAATTTTTTAGCTAAACCTATTCGAAGTCATTCCCTGATATAATCTTAGCTATGTCAACACTCTCAAAAACGATCTTAACCGTCTCTGAATTAAATCAAGCAACACAACGGCTGCTGGAAGAATGCTTTCCTGCCATTTGGGTCGAAGGTGAAATATCTAACTTAGTGAGACCCACTTCTGGCCATATTTACTTTAGTCTAAAGGACCCAAAAGCACAGATTCGCTGCGCCATGTTCAAACCAAAATTCCAGCGCGTGGATTTTGAACTGCGAAATGGGCTGCTTATTCAAGTGCTTGCCAAAGTAAGCCTATACCCTGATCGCGGTGATTACCAATTGATTGTCGATCGCATCGAAATGGCAGGCGATGGCTTACTTAAAAAAGCCTATGAGGAACTGGTATCGAAATTAACGAAAGAAGGACTGTTTGAAGAACGCTGGAAAAAACCGCTTCCCTTACTCCCCAAACAGATTGGCGTTATTAGCTCGCCGACTGGCGCTGCCATCCGCGATATTCTATCGGTGTTAAAAAGACGTTTTCCAAGCATTCCTATTATTCTATATCCCACAAAAGTGCAAGGTCCCGAAGCGATGCCAGAAATTGTTCGCGCGATTATGCTGGCGAATCAACATCAGGCGGTCGATGTATTAATTGTGGCACGCGGCGGTGGCAGCCTAGAAGATCTCTGGCCTTTTAATGAAGAAAAAGTTGCCAGAGCCATTTTCGACAGCCAAATTCCTATCGTCACAGGTATTGGTCACGAAATTGATTTTACCATTGCGGATTTCGTAGCTGATAAAAGGGCTCCCACGCCTTCTGCTGCTGCTGAATTAGTGGCGCCTGATCAACATATTTTTGTAAAACAATTAACACTATTAGAAAATCGATTATTAAACGAGATCAGAAAATATTGTCAACGCTTAGCACAACGTTTGGATTGGTCAATTAAACAAATACGGCACCCCGGTCAGCAACTTCAAATTCAATTACAACATCTTTTGATTTTAACGACACGCTTAAAAAGTGCGATACAGCAAGTACTTCATACAAAAGATCTGGCACTTAAAAATGCCTTGCGTGCCTTAGAGACGGTCAGTCCACTGGCAACGCTTAGCAGGGGATATGCGATTCTTTCTTTAAAAGACAGCGATCAGATTGTGCGATCAATTAAAGACGTGACGGCAGGTGATAAAATACAGGCTAGACTACAAGACGGCGTGATCGAATTGGAATGTCCCTAGGGCCGGCACAAAGGCCGGGCCCCTACAGACAAATCATTACTTAAAGC
Source organism: Gammaproteobacteria bacterium (assembly GCA_044225595.1). Taxonomy (GTDB): domain Bacteria; phylum Pseudomonadota; class Gammaproteobacteria; order UBA6186; family Azoamicaceae; genus CADEGZ01. Next base: position 8,516 of record JBGAIG010000014.1, on the reverse strand, counting down.
GAACCTGCGCACGCAACCCAATAATATCGAGATTACGATGTGCTTGATCGTTTGCAGGATGAATCGACGCACGAATGTAATTCGCAGACAATCGAACATTTTGGTTCAAGAACCAGTTCAATCCAACTGTTACATCATGTTGTGATCCACCACGTACATTTTTGTTGTTGAGATTAACAAAATCATAGCGTGCTGCTAATTCAAGCGCGCCATAAGTAGAACAGGGTTTAACCGAGCCAAATTGACCGTCACGGACATCATAATCATGATGTTCACCCGTTAACAGGTAACGCGTTTGAATGTTCCAACCATTAAATTGAAGCGAACCTTGCGTTTGCTGCGGAGCCGTACGATGCACAAAAACATTCGTATATTCGCCTTCTAGCATAAACGGACCAATTTGTCGGGCAGCTTCTACGTTAAACATGCGAATATTATTGGCCTGAATCGGCAAGCCACCATTACCTGTGAGCGTACTAACCACATTGCTCATGCTCGTCAGATTCGTCGAGCTACTGTTCCTAAGTTTAACAGGAGATGCCTGAAATAGCGCACCAACACTGCTCGGCGTTGTAGGTACTGTGTTGGCCAGTTCACGATAAGCACCCGAAATACCAAAATGCCAAACATCACCTGCTTCATGCACAGGCGCTACCGTTGCACGAACAGTTCCTTTCCAACGATCACGCATATTCGGCGCTTCATTGAAAGAACTTTGCTGAGACTGCATCGCCGTAAAGGTAATGCCGGCACAATGCGACCAAAAGTCGGTCATAACACCTATACCATCCCCTGGATAAAAAGTAGTAGCCACTAAACTTCTTTCCAAAAAGGGATTCCAAGTACCGCTATTGGCATTATCTAAACCAAACCAGTTACCCGCTATACGTCCAAAATAAATTTGATTTTTTTCCATTAATCCAGAATAAGAAATCCACGTATCCCCAAAGGTAGAGCGGCTACTAGAAGCAAACTCTAATGATATATTGTACGTCCAGTCCTGTGCTAAACCACCTTCTAAATACAAATCTGCTGTACGGATATTACCGCCACTCGGATAATTAATGCCTTTATCACGATAGCTGCCCATGAACATCGTTTCGTCAAGTCGTAGTAGACCGCTTAATTTAAACCAATAATCTGCATTATTTTCGTTAGTATAAGAAAGACCGCCCGTAGAATTAAAAAGCCACCCTTTCCCCAAATCAAAGCCTTGTCCATTATTTTCAGGTGCTTGATTTGCAAAAACATCGCTGCTAGCCGCAATACCTAATGCAAACAAACTGCTTACCAATCCTTTCTTTACCCTAGCGTACTTCTGCTTCATGTAATCCTGCCTCCTAATTCTTGGCTTAACTTAAGCTTAAAGAAAAGACCTTATCACAATTCACGCGGTATGTGCTACTACTATCGGCGCTGATACACCATCATTGTCAAGCGGTAAATTATTGCCTACACTGATATACAGATGAGCCATTTACTGCCCTAAGGGTTGTTTGCTTATCGACTAAATAAGTTTTTAGTTTTCTAACGCATTGGAGTGCTCTATGTCCGCAAACACTAAGCCATCGTCAATTCCCTTCATGCTTTACCTTGTAGTCTTGTTTGGGCTCATATACATGTTTCATACAGAATTATTCATAACGGGCATTCGTTTGTATGTGGCCGCCATTCAAAATCCAAAAGCGGAAGAGCTCTTAGGCGATTATTATCAAAATAATGCACAACTGAGCAATGAATTAGCAAAAACCTTTTACACGAGTTCTATAAAAAAATATAAAGAACAATTGCCTACCGCGACAAGAGAACAGCAAGCATCTATTAAATTAAGAGTTGGCCAATTATATTTGTGCGGCAAAGGTGTCGAACAAAGTAATACCGAAGCAAAACAGTGGTTCGATGAAGCGCTGGCAGCCGTCAGCAGCGAAAACATGTCATCACAAGCAATGCTCATCAGCGAGATTAAACAAGGCCTCTCTTTTGCAAGCGCTAACACTCCACCCAACACAAATATTCCACCATGCCATTTACAATCTGAAATGGAATTTTTTAATACGCTAAAACCATAAAAAAGACAGACACGGTGATCCGTTCCTACAAATTATGAATTATTGTTCTAATTTTAAGCGTTCGAAATATTTCTCATAGAGCGGTGCTGCTTCACCCACATCTGTTTGAAACTGCCCTCTTTTTAAAGTTTCTGCCTCTGGATATAAAATTGGATTTTTTCGAATATGCTCAGGTAATAGGGCTTTTGCTGCCTTATTTGGCGTAGAAAACCCACTCTCTAAACTAATCTCTTTTGCAATCTCCGGACGTAAGACAAACTCAATAAAACGATGGGCATTTTCAACATGCTTAGCCCCTGTTGGAATTGCAATACTATCTAAAGTAATGACAAAACCTTCTTTAGGATAAATAAACTGTAAATGCGGATTTTGTACTAACGCTAAAAAAACATCACCATTCAAAGCCATCCCGATTGTAATATCTTCATCTAAATAAATCGAACGTTGCGCGTCCATATTAAACAACTTAATGTTTGGCATTAAAGCCTTTAATTTTTCAAATACCGCTTTAATATGTTCCGGATCTTCATCATTCACTGAATAACCCAAGGTCAGTAAAGCCATCGAAAAGCATTCTCGTGTATCATCTATCACAAGTAGCTGATCTCTATAACACGGCAACCACAAGTCCTGCCAAGTATTGATTTTTTGATGCGCATGATATCGTGTATTAAAGGCAATGCCGGTTCCGTTCCACAAATAAGGAATACTATACTCGTTCTGGGGATCGTGTTCTTTATGTAAAAAAAGCGGACTAATATGTTGATAATTTTTTAATTTCGAACGATCAATTTTTTGAATCAATCCTTGCTTCTGCATCCGACGAATAAAATAGCTGGAAGGCATAATGATATCATATCCAGAATGGGGATTTGCTTTGAGCTTGGCGTATAAAACTTCATTATTGACATAAGTAGCAAGATTTATACGGATACCTGTCTCTCTCTCAAACTGACTGATCACTGCTTCTGGTAAATAACCCGCCCATGTGTAAATATTCAATATATTATCTGAAGCCAACGCTGTTTTAGAAAAAGCAAGCAACAACAAAGATAAACAAACAAATTTTTTAAATGGCTTCACCGCTCTTTTTCCCCAGGGTTAATTGATAAATTAAAACAATCACTAAGGTTAAACCGAACATCACAGAACATAAGGCATTAATTTCGGGTTTTATACCAACACGAACCATGGAGAAAATTTTAAGCGGTAAAATATCGAATTCTGGTCCTGTCACAAAAAAGCTAATAATAACATCATCCATAGACAGGGTAAAACTCAATAACCAACCAGCGCAAATAGCAGGCCATAATAACGGTATCAAGATCCGTCTAAAAATTGTGCCTTCTGTTGCACCTAAATCTTTGGCGGCTTCGAATAAATTTTTATCTTGCCCTGTTAACCGCGAATAAACCGTCACTGTTACAAAAGGAATACAAAAGGTAATATGTGATAACAGCAAGGTCCAAAATCCCAAAGAAATTTTTAAAGTTGAAAAAAGAATCAATAATGAAATACCTGTCACAATGTCTGGCGAAATAATTAAAATAAAAATAAGACCATGAATTAATTTTTTTCCAAAAAATTGATAGCGATATAGACTAACTGCCGCTAAAGTTCCAATGGTAGTTGCGCCTGTTGCTGCTAAAAAGCCTACAACCAGAGAATGCAGTGCAACGATTTGTAGATCGGTATTCTCAATTAAACTTTGGTACCAACGAATCGTAAACCCCTGCCAACGTAATGAAAAAGCAGAATCATTAAAAGAATAAATGATTAATACCAAAATAGGTGTATATAAAAAAAGATAAACGGCCAACAAATAAGCTATTTTGCTAATTCTATTCATATGCGTATTCATGGCGATGTTGATGATAAAAACGCCAATAGATAAATAACAACATGCCCATTAATAGCGTTAAGGCAACACTAATAGTAGCCCCCATTGGCCAATCGCGAGCTGCTAAAAATTGATTTTGAATAATATTGCCGATCAAAAGAGTTTTAGCACCTCCCAATAAATCTGGAATATAAAATAAAGTCATGGCAGGCAAGAAAACCAAAATGCAGCCTGCTAAAATGCCGGGCAAAGTTAAAGGCAAGAGTACTTTAAAAAAAATTTGATATTTTCTTGCACCTAAATCGCGCGCTGCATCAATAAGCCGAAAATCTAATTTTTCAATACTCGCATACAATGGCAAAATCATTAAGGGTAATAAGGTATAGATAAGACCCATTAAAGTTGCTGACTGCGTATATAAAAATTGCATTGGCGTCTTAATGATGCCCAACCATATTAAAAAATTATTCAAAATACCGTGTGTTTTTAAAAGCATCACAATCGCATAACTGCGAATCAACGAACTGGTCCAAAAAGGAATAATCACCAGCAGCAATAAGAATCCTTTATATCGATTAGGTAAACGTGCCAATAAATAGCTAAATGGATAGCCCAATATTAAACAACCCAACATGCATGTGCCTGCCAATAACCCAGAACGGAAAAAAACACGCAGATAATTCAAATCCAATAAACGAAGATAATGCTCTAAAGTCGGCTGTAAACGCACCAGCTCACTATCACCCTGCACCAATAAACTGGTGGCCAATAAAAGAAAGCTTGGTATTAAAACAAAAATACCCAACCACAACCAAACAATTGTCGTGGAAAACCTTCTAAAGCGCGTGTTATGCTTCATCCGCTAATATAACTTCCCAACCCGTGTGCCAATAAACCCACACGGATTCTCCGGTCCTAAAATCCAATTTTTCATCATCTTCATTAAAAAATTGCGTGGCCAATATTTGAGTACCCGTCTTTAATTTTAAGATTAAATCGACAGTAGAACCTTTATAAATTACTTGCTGCACGACAGCGGGATACATGTGCTCTGGATTTTGAACCTCATTAAATCCCCATACTTCCAAATCTTCAGGGCGTAATAAAGTATAGAGCGTTTGTTCTGCTGTAAAATGCTTGGTATTTTTAAGTTTAAAGCGTTTTTTTTCAATTTCAACTTCAATAAATTCCGAATCTACATGGTGTATTTGGGTTTCGAAAATATTTACTTCGCCGACAAATTGTGCGACATGCAAATTTCGCGGTTCTTCATAGACTTCACGAGGCGTACCAACTTGTTCTATTAACCCATGATTCATCACAACAACGCGATCGGCTGTTGAAAGCGCTTCTTCTTGATCATGTGTCACTAAAATAAACGTGATGCCTAATTGGGCCTGTAATTGCTTTAATTCCATTTGCATGGCTTTTCGCAAACGATAATCTAAGGAACTTAAGGGCTCATCCAATAACAATACCTTAGGTTGATTAACAACGGCACGTGCAATAGCAATACGCTGCTGTTGACCACCACTTAGCTGATGCGGCTTACGCGCTGTTAAATGCGTTAATTTTACCATCCGCAAAGCTTCTGTGACGCGATGCAAAATCTCATCTTTCGGTAAATGTTTACAACGTAACCCAAAAGCTACATTATCAAAAACATTTAAGTGAGGAAAAAGCGCATAGCTCTGAAATACCGTATTCACATGACGCAAATGTGGTGGGAGTTTTGAAACATCTTTGCCGTTCATTAAAATTGAACCGCTGCTGGGTGTTTCAAAACCTGAGATCATCCGCAATAAGGTTGTTTTACCGCAACCCGATGGTCCCAAAATCGTTAAAAATTCGCTATTTTTTACTTCCAGATGAACATCTTGCAATACAGGATGCTCATGGTAATATTTGGAAACGCCCTTTAGTTCAATAATATTTGTGTTCAAAACTGTTACAAAGCCGCGTTAAATAACTTAATTTTTGCCGTTTGTAATACTTGACTTGCATAAAGCCCGTATTCAAACTGGCTTGAAAATTCTGTCAGACCTTTTTTATACGACTCTTGTATATCTGCAGTCAAAGACGTCCAATCGCCTTCTTTGACTTTATTTAAAGCTAAAACCAAATAATCCCCGCTCGGCAAAGAAAACCCATTCAAACGTGGCTTTTCAGGCTTCGAATTGTACTCTGGTATTTGAAAAGCTGCTGCAACAATTTCACGTTTCGGATCAGTTGCAGCACGTATCACATTTGATTTTACTGTCCAATTGAGTGCTTGCTGCTCTGCCAAATCTGACGGTTTTGCGCCTGTTTGCATTTTCTTTAAAATAGATTCTCCAATAGACTTTGCCCGTTCCCTCGCACCCTCAACGGTTAAGCGATCTGTAATCTTCGTATGCACTTCAGCCAGTGTTTCTTGAGCTGCTGGCACGTGGTGCTTGACACGAATCACGGCAGTGACATCATCTGAGATTTTAATAGGTTCACTGTTATGCTGTTCCTTTAAAATCGCATCGCTAAAAGCTGCTTTAATGACTTCTGGGTTATTCGTAATACCAGTGCCACCTTCCCGGCCAAAAGCAAGACTTTCTTCTTTCTTAAGACCTAGTTGTTCTGCAATAGGATCTAAAGTTGACTGCAGAGATCCGAGCTTCGCCAACGCTTCTACCTTTTCTGCAAATAGCGTCTCTGCTTTTTCTCGTTTTAGCTCTCCTTCCACTAATGCTTTTACGGCATTCAACGGCTTAACTTCTGCATACTTATGTTCAAGTGCTTGAATCAAATGATACCCAAATTGTGTTCGAACAGGACTGCTAATGCTCCCTGGTTTTAATTCAAAAGCGACTTTTTCAAATTCTGGCACCATTTGCCCGCGCACAAACCAACCCAAATCGCCGCCATTTTTAGCAGATCCCGCGTCAGTAGAAACATTTTTGGCTATTTTAGCAAAATCCGCACCTTGCTTAACTTCTACTAAAATGGCTTCAATTCTAGCCTTAGCCTTTGCTTCCAAAGCTGTATCACCTGACGGCACGCTAATTAAGATATGTCTGGCATGTACGCGCTCTGGCGTCGTAAAAGCCGCTTGGTGCGCCTCATAAAAAGCAGCGATTTCTGCTGAAGTTAGGTTTATTTTTTCAGACAATTTTGACAAAGATAGCTCAACATATTCTAAAACAACTTGCTCTGGTTTAACCAAGCTCGCTTTATGTTGTTCATAGTAAGCTTTAATTTGATCTTCGGAAATTTTAATGTCTTTTTTATATTTATTCGCAGACAGCACCATATATCCAAAATCACGTTTTTGATCAACTAAACCAACCGTATTTTTGAGTTCTGTTAGCGTTACAAAACTGGATTGATTAATACCATGCTCTAATTGTCCAAGCAGTAGGTCCTGCGCTAACTCCTGCCTAAAACCCGCTTCCGTATAATTTGCATCCGCTAAGGTTTTTAAATATTGTTCTTTAGAAAACTTACCATCTGTTTGAAAAGCAGGAATCTGGATTAAAAATTCTGCAACCTGTTGATCGCCCACCTGCAATCCTAGCGATCTAACATCTTTGATTAACGCAAGCCGCCGTATTAATTGCATGAGGATTTGATTTTTTAAAGTTTCTGGTGTTACCTGGTTGCCATATTGCAACGCGACTCTCTTGTAAACTGTCTCGACCGTATGCCAAGAAACTTTTTGATCACCGACTTTTGCAGCAGTGTCACTACTACCACTTCGAGAGAAATAATTACCTAACCCAAAAAAAGTAAATGCCGCTCCCACGAATAATACAATTATCCAAGCCAAAACGCCTTGTGCTCTTGTACGTAGTATTTGCAGCATAAATAGTTTTTCTCCCTTTCTTTGATGTCCTCATCCTAATTAATAATAAAAGATGGCGGAGCGGACGGGACTCGAACCCGCGACCCCCGGCGTGACAGGCCGATATTCTAACCAACTGAACTACCGCTCCATTTTGTTCAAAGGCATTGTACGGCAGCATTACAGCTTACACAAGCATACAGCCATAACTAATTGATTAAATTTATTTTTTTTTAAATTGCCCCATTTTTCAACCCCGTAAGGACTTAGGTATTTTTCGCCCTATTCGCCTCCCTTGGTACTTTTTCAGGATAGCGGAAATTCTCAGGCGTGGTAATTTTCACCATGTTGCTCGCTTGAAATCGAGCATAAGTGTAAACAGTTATTAACCTTCAATTAAGGAGATTGACATGAAATTTAAATTAAATCTATTTAAGCCCAGACATCCCCTCATTCTCGACGAACTCGAAAATGCTATAAATTTGCCTACACAAGAGGAAATTAAAGCATTTGCCATAAAAAAGGGGATACCATTAATTATGCCTAATAGGTCTAAACCGGGTGTAATTCATGACCATGAAAGCCAAACATTTCAAAAACACCCTGACACAAAGGTTGAAAATGAGGAACTGAGAGAAAAACTTTCTCGTTTAATCGTATGCCCCTGAAAATACCACCTGTTTTTGATGTTTAACAAGTTGATACTCTAGCCTCTGAAGGATTAAACGGAGGAGGCACAAATGATGAGAGAACTATCGTTAGCCGATGTTGCAGCAGAAGTGACAGCTTGGCG
>JBGAIG010000039.1:0-4490 GCA_044225595.1 Gammaproteobacteria bacterium | reverse complement strand
TATTCAAAGCATGATAAATGAAAATATAGGCATGCGTGCAATGTTAGCCTGGGAGAAGACTTCTGCTTTTAAAACAATTTATGTTAGAGAGCAAGAATCTAGAACATACATACGGCCTAGAGATAGTAAAAGTGTTGGGTTAGGTGTTTTTTATCGATTTAGCTAAAGCGAGATGAAGCGGGCTTTGAATAAAAAATTCTTAAGCCCGCTTTAATTGGCTGCTTGACTAATAATTCGTAGTAATTCCGCATGCACTTTCCGCGTCCCAGCCACTACACTCCCACTTTCTAAAAACCCATTTTCGCCCTGAAAATCCGACACAAACCCGCCTGCTTCACGCACAAGCAACACACCTGCTGCAATATCCCAGGCTTTCAAATCCGATTCCCAAAAGCCGTCTAATTTACCCGATGCTACATAAGCAAGACTCAATGCTGCAGAACCAATTCTGCGAACGTCTGAACCTTTGCGGAAGATTTCTTGTAAAATTTCTAAGTGTGGCACGCCATGTGGTTTAGTCTCGCGATCATGAAAAGGAAAAGCCGATCCGATTAAAGCGCCCTTGAGATCAACGCGATCGGTCACACGAATGCGTCGATTATTAAGGTAAGCGCCGGAACCTTTAGAAGCTGTGTAGAGATCTTGGCTTAAAGGATCGTAGACAACCGCATGTTCTAGGTGATCTTTTTGCTTAACAGCAATAGAAACCGCAAATTGCGGAAAACCATGTACATAATTCATCGTGCCATCTAGAGGATCAATAATCCACGTAAATTCATTACCTGGATGATGCCCCGATTCTTCACCCAGAACACTGTGGTTGGGGTAGGCTTTATAAATGGTCTCGATAATCGCTTCTTCAGCGCTTTTATCAACCATTGTTACTAAATCGTTTTTCCCTTTTTCAAAAATGGTGAGCTTGTGCAGCTGTTCCATATGACGTGTAATAATCTTTCCGGCAAGCCGTGCTGCATTAACGGCGATGTTTAAATAAGGGTGCATACTCATAAGCTGCATTCTAACATGGATTTTAAGCTATCGTTAGAGCATCTTGAGAGTAAGTTTGATATCATTATCGGATGTTCGATCACATAAAAATTATTTTAGTCAATACCACTCACCCCGGTAATATTGGAGCAGTTGCGCGGGCGATGAAAAACATGGGTTTTCAGCACTTATGTTTGGTCTCTCCTAAAACTTTTCCATCAGAAGAGGCCAACGCGCGCGCAGCTGGCGCGGAAGATGTGCTGAGTCAGGCAATAGTGGTATCTCATCTCGATGAAGCCCTGGCGGATTGTCATTGGGCCTTTGGTTTAAGTGCGAGAGCGCGCAAGATTGCCTTGCCTATCTTAATGGTGAGAGAAGCAGCCGAGAAAATCGCGAATAACCTGTTTCAAGCACCAAAAACGCCTGTATTAAAAGTTGGTCTGGTATTTGGGCAAGAACAAAGCGGCCTTTTAAACGAAGCATTAGCCAAATGTCATTATCAGATCTATATTCCGGCTAGTCCTGATTATGCCTCTTTAAACTTAGGCCAGGCGGTTCAGATTGTGAGTTATGAGCTTAGAATGGCACTTTTGAATTTAAAGCCAGCCGCTGAGGCAGAAAAACGAGAAACAGATTATTTGGCAACAATAGCCGAAATTGAAAGCTTTTATCAGCATTTAAGCGACACATTGATTCACATTGGGTTTTTAGATCCTAAAATGCCAAAGCATTTGATGCAGCATCTGCGACGGTTATATAATAAGAGCCAACTTACAAAGATAGAGTTGAATATCTTACAGGGCATATTGACGGCAACTGAAAAGAGTATAAAAGATTAACGATGGCTGAATGTGATCGAGGTTTGATTTATTTGGACTATGCGGCAACAACGCCTGTCGATCCATATGTTGCGCAAAAAATGGCGGAATGTCTTTCTAGAGAAGGTATATTTGGAAATCCGGCCTCTCAACATGCCTTTGGTTTAAAAGCCCAAGAAAAAGTTGAAGAAAGCCGAAAAAACATAGCGAATCTTATCAACACAGTGCCGCGTAATCTCTTATTTACTTCGGGTGCAACGGAAGCAAATAATCTCGCCATTAAAGGTGTGGCAAAATTTTATCAAAGCCGCGGCAAGCACATCGTTACCTGCAAGACAGAACACAAAGCCGTTTTAGATGTCTGTCAGCAGTTAGAAAGAGAGGGCTTTTCGGTCACGTATTTAGATGTGAAACCAAATGGTTTAATTGATAGGGAAATCTTTGAAGCCGCTTTGCGCTCTGATACCGTGTTAGTTTCTATGATGCAGGTGAATAATGAAACCGGTGTGATACAAAATATTCAAGCGATGGGTGAGATAACGCGAGAACGCGGTATTTTTTTGCATGTCGATGCAGCACAAAGCCTTGGTAAAATACCGATGGATGTGCAGCAATTGCCGGTAGATTTAATGTCTTTCTCGGCACATAAAATTTACGGACCGAAGGGGATTGGTGCACTTTATGTCGGTGATAATCCGCGTGTACGCTTAAACGCCGAAATGCAGGGTGGTGATCAAGAACGCGGGATGCGAGCAGGTACATTGGCCACCCATCAAATTGTTGGCTTTGGAGAAGCTGCTAAAATGGCAGTTGAAAATGTAAACCAGATTAAAACAGGTGAGGTGAATCATATTAAAGCTTGCCGCGATCAATTTTGGGCAAGTTTAGGAGCTTTACCCGGTGTGGTATTAAATAGCGATTTAGCGGTTTGTGTGCCCCATATTTTAAACGTAGGGTTTAACCAAAATATTTTATCGCGATTATTGAAGCAAGGGTTAGCCATTTCGAATGGCGCTGCCTGTAATACGCTAACAATCGAGCCTTCGCATGTATTGCGTGCGATGGGTTTAAGCCAAGTAGAAGCCGATTGTTCGATTCGGTTTTCGTTTGGGCGATTTACAACCGCAGAAGAAATAACAGCGGCTGTAGAAATGATAGGAGAAATCATATGTTAAACACGAAAATTAGCTTAACAGATGCTGCAGTCAAGCATTTTCAAAAGACCTTGCAAAAAAAGACAGAAGCGGTGGGCATTCGCTTTGGTGTTAAAAACGCTGGGTGTTCTGGCATGTCTTATGTTGTGGATTTTGCTTTAGAGACGAAGCCGGATGATCATGTTTTTGAAAGCAGCGGTATTAAAGTGGTGGTTGACCCTGAAAGTCTGCAGTATGTACAAGGCACCGAAATTGATTGTGTACAAGAAGGCTTAAATGCCACGCTTAAATTTCATAATCCGAATGTGAAAAGTGCTTGTGGGTGCGGTGAGAGTTTTAATATTCAAAAATAGGTTTGTTTTCTAGATTGATGAAAGTTTTTGGGTTTTCGTCTATAAGAATAAGATGAATCCAAAAATGACTGCCACAGATGCTGCCGCATGCCTTGGAAAAAGCAAAGACGCGATTGCTCAGCTATTACGTACACACGGTCTTTCGCACACGAAATCCCACAAAGAAATTTATTTTGGTCACGAGACAGCTCGTGCACTTTTTCAATTCCCATTTTCACCACGCGTTATTGCTTTTCATATTGTTAAAGGCGGTACAGGCAAAACTTCTTTAGTCTACGAACTTGCTGTGCGAGCAAGTCTTTATGGCGCCAACGTGTTATGCGTAGACATGGATCAGCAGGGTAATTTAACAGAAGCGTTTCAGGCAGCTGCACAAACCCAAGAATCACCTGTGATGATCGATGTTTTAGCAGATGGTGTGCCATTGGAAGATTGTATTTTAAGCATTCTGCCAGGTATTGATTTATTGCCCAGCCGTTTTGAAAACGCAATGCTCGATGAAATGATTCGTGCCAAAGGCTTGAGCATTGAACATGTCTATCGCGAACGCTTTCAACCGTTGAAAAAAGCGTATGATTTAATTGTGATAGATTGCCCGCCCAGTTTGGGCTTGTCGGTTGCGGCTATCGCCTTATCAGCGGATCATTTGATCGCCCCTGTAACCCCCGAAAAATTCGCCTTATCAGGCTTAGAATTAGCCTATCAATCAATCAACGAATTACAAGAATTACATGATATCTCGATTCGTTTTGGCGTTGTTTTAAATAAAATAGAAGCCAGAACGACTTTATCGCAACTCACCCTTAAATTCTTATTAAAACACTCGAATTTTGCCGATCTTTTGTTCAAGCGATCGGTGCGGTTTTCTCAAGAATTTCCGAATGCCATTGCAAGTCATGGGTCGATATTTGATGCACTTCGAACAACTGCCGCGAAAGAAGATATTGATGCTTTAACGCGAGAATTATTGGGTATAAACGCAATGCCTAACGTTTTGCTGCAGGCTGAAAAAACATATGATCTTATTCGTAATGTGACCATATGCGAATAATTTTTATAATACGTTCAGTTTTTAATACTTGATAGACCAAACGATGTTGTACATTAATACGCCGAGAGTAAGCGCCAAGCAAATCTCCTACCAATTTTTCGTACGGTGGTGGGTTCTGAAAAGGATC
>JBGAIG010000038.1:0-4482 GCA_044225595.1 Gammaproteobacteria bacterium | reverse complement strand
TAGGGCGATTTCATGAACAGTTAGCAAGTTAAAGATATGTGTTACCCTACCCCTATTTGATATATCAGGGGTAAGGGTATGCTGGCACGAAGTAAACAACAATTTATTGATTATTTTAATGAAATTGATGATCCAAGGCAGGATGAAAAGGTCTTATATCCCTTACATGAAGTCTTGTTTTTAGTATTAGTTGGTGTGTTAGGCTGTGCCGAAGATTGGGAAGCAATAGTTGTTTTTGGGGAAGCAAAGCTAAACATACTAAGAAAATATTTTCCCTATGAGCATGGACTGCCCAGTATTTCGACATTAATGCGAGTGATGGGTTTGATAGATAAGTCATACATGGAATCTTGGCTTAACCATCATGCGCAACAGATAGTGGGATCTCTTAAAGGCGAGTTAGTTGTTTTTGATGGTAAGGCACTCAGGGGTAAGAAAAAATTTGTAGATGAAAGCCAAAATGCACATATACTCAATGTATTTGCCAGCAAACTTGGAATAGCATTATCACAGAAAGCGATACCGGATAAGAGCAGTGAGATTGCAGCAATAAATGAGATTTTAGACACCGCAAATTTAGAGGGTGCGACAATTAGTATTGATGCTATAGGTTGTCAATTCGCAATCGCAGAAAAAATTATCAATAAAGGCGGTGAATATTTTTTGGCTCTAAAGGCTAACCAGGGTTCATTAATGTCTGATGTGGAATCGATGTTTTCTGCTAAAACCACTTATTTTCCTGATATTTTTGAAGAACATGATAAAGGACATGGCAGAATAGAAACGCGTATTTGTGAAACGCTAGGTAATATAGAATGGCTACAAGAGCGTCACCAAAAATGGAAAAATTTAAAAAGCATTGCCAAAGTTACGGTCACTAGGCGTATGAATGGTACTGAAAGTAGAGCTGTCCGATATTACATTTCTAGCCAAGATGCCGATGCAAAAAAACATCTAGAACGTTCCAGGCAGCACTGGGCTATAGAAAATAATTTGCATTGGGTCTTGGATGTACAATTTAGAGAAGATAATTGTTTTATTAGAAAAAATAACGCAGCTGAAAATATGGCGGCTGTTAGGAAAATGGCACTAAATATTATAAAGAGTTATAAGACTCAAACTGGCAAAAAACGTTCAACAAACGGATTTCGGAGATCTTTTGGGTGGAACGAGGATGTAATGGCGGACATTTTAGACAGCTGGATCAATAACTGTTCATGAAATCGCCCTAGTGAGATATTCAGGATGAATATTGCTGACCTGGAAAATGAAATAGTTGGTTTAAAAAATTTTGATAAAATTAACTGAATTAAAGTGAAATGATTTTTTAAGGGCATAGATGGGTTACCTTAGTTAAAACCAGGGTAGTTAAATGTCACAGAATTTATTGACACCATACATTTAGCTGATGACAAAGTGGTTTTTAACGTGTTATAGCAGAGTGTAAGTTCTAAGCTTTAGAGGTCCTGAAACTGCCTGTATAGTTTTAGAACAGGATTCTTGGCCATAGTAACCATAAGAACAGGTACATTGTTTGTACAGAGAAGATCTAGCCTTAGAGTTTCTGAAGTTAGGTAATGAATATTCCAATTGCTTTGAAAAAGTACTGTATAAGCGGCACGTAAGATCCTCGTAGTTGAGTACGATCCTGTTAGACACGGTACGCCAAAGTGTAGTGATCGGCGCGGCAAAAAGTTAAATAAAATCAATGTACTTACAGTTCACGATCGGACTTTTAATTAGAATGTGCCGAGTTCCAGAAAAACCGCCTGCGCGACTTTTGCGCGACTCAGTTATGCACGCTGTCCTTAACAAAGTCAGTGTTGGCCTGTTTTGGCCCGTACACACCTTTTTGTTAATTGGCATGCAAAAATGACCCCTTTGGAGTCAGAATTGGCATCGAATTTTGACCCCTCCAAGTCAGTAAATTACCCTAGGTTTTTAAGTAAACCTAGGGAGGAAACAGGAGGTGTTAATAGTGGAAACGATTGCAAAAATTCGTCGCATGTATCATGTCGATAAGTTGGGCTTTAAAACGATTTCTAAGGCATTAAATTTATCAAAGAACACAGTTAAAAAAATTATCCGAGAAGATATTAGTAGTTTAAAGTATTCTCGCAAATCCAATGCCTATCCAGTTTTAGAACCGTATAAAGCATTTTTACAGAATGCTTTAGATGAAGATGAGAAGTCACCTAAAAAATATAAACGGACAGCGAAAAAATTATTTTTAGAGCTTAAACAGCAAGGGTATGCAGGCAGTTATGATACGGTACATCATTTTATTTCACGTATAAAAAAGCAGCCGATTAAACGCTTGGCAAAAGCTTATGTACCCTTAACTTTTGAAAAAGGCGAAGCTTTCCAATTTGGTTGGAGTAATGAAGAAGTGATTTTAGATGGAACTTTAACGTCAATTAAAGTAGCACACATAAGATTATGTTACAGCCGATTCTTTTTAGTAGTGGCTTATTTAAATGAGGAAATGGAGATGGTCATGGATGCGCATGCGAAAGCATTTGAATTTTTTGGTGGTCAACCTAGGAAAGGTATTTACGATAATATGAAGACCGCAGTTCAGAAAATTCTATCGGGAAGAAATAGATTATTTAACCGCCGTTTTTTAGAGTTGTGTTCTTATTATTGCTTTGAGCCGGTTGCCTGCAGACCAAATGCCGGATGGGAGAAAGGACAAGTTGAGAATCAAGTAGGGTTTTTGCGGGAGATTTTTTTTAGTCCTTTAAGAAAGGTTACCGATTTAGATAGTTTAAATAAATCTTTAAAAGAAGATTGTTTATCTTTTGTCAAACAACATAAGCACCCTGAAGAGAAAGACAAGACGGTTTTTGAAATTTATGAAAAAGAGAAACCTATCTTAAACAGCTATCGAGGTTTATTTAAGGCTTATAAACTTGAAACAGCAGTTGTATCTTCTTATTGTTTAGTAAATTACGCGACGAATGCTTACAGTGTAAAATGTGAGTACGTAGAGCGTTTGGTTAAATTACATATTTATGCGGATGAAATCCAAATATTTCATGAGGAGCAGTGTATAGCCAAACACAAAAGATCTTTTGAGCGTTTTAAAAAAATTTACGACCCCTGGCATTATGTGCCTTTACTGGAAAGAAAGCCTGGTGCTTTAAGAAATGGTGCACCTTTTAAAGCATTAACATTGCCTTCCGCCTTACAGCAAATTAGAACACGGCTATCTAGCTATGCGGATGGAGACAAACAATTTATTAAGATCTTGTTAGAAGCTTCTAAAAATAGTTTAGAGGATGTCAATATTGCCTGCGCTAAGGCCTTACAGCAAGGCAGCTCAAGTTATGCCATGGTTTTGCATCATTTAAAAAATCCTGATGCTGTTGAAGAACCGCTTTGTGAGCTCCAGGCTTATAACCAAATTTATTTAAGTTGTACTTCAGAGGGAGGCAATTCACATGTCTAGCGAAAAGTTGTTCCCTTTATTAAAGTCGTTGAAACTCAATGGACTTTTATCGCATTTAACAGAAACGCCAGAAGCGGTTGATTTGAAGGCTTCTGAATTTGAGCTTTTAAAGCGATTATTCAACATTGAGCTTGCTTATAGAGAAGGTCGCTCCTTCGAGTATCGTTTAAAAATAGCCAAATTACCACAAATAAAAACCATTGAGGAATTTGATTTTAAGAATGTTCCACTTAAAGCAGAGCAATTTCACAAATTATCTGAGTGTGATTTTATGTGTGTTTCCGGTGAGGCTGCCTAGAATAAATTTTGCAATTAAATTAATTTATGTCTCTCCTGTGGGATGGGAATAACACCCTCGCCTTCAGGCGAACACTTTAGTATTCTTAGGGAATGACGTATCGCAAAGGATCTCATTCAACCTATGATTTGAAGTACCATTTAATTTGGTGCACCAAGTATCGGTATCGTGTTTTGACAGGGGCGGTGGCTAATCGGGTCCGAGAGCTTATTCGTGAAATATGCTCAGCAAATTACGTCGATATTGTCTCAGGGAGTATGAGCCCTGATCATATTCACCTTTTGGTATCGGTTCCACCGAGTATTTCGATTTCGAAACTACTCCAATACCTTAAAGGGAAGAGCAGTCGAAAAATACTGATGGAATTTGACCACTTGCGAAAACGATATTGGGGTCAGCATATTTGGGCGAGAGGATATTTTGCAGTAACGGTTGGGAATTTAAATGAGCAACAAGTGCAAGAATACATTGAACAGCAAGGGCTACAGCATAAGCAAGAAAATTTTTCGATTTCCGAATATTAAGCTTTTAAGCGTTAATCCGCTTTGCAAGCGTTTATTGAAGCTACCGCCTTCAGGCGGCTAGTGATTCACCCCAATGTTATTAAACTTTTGGGAGAACACAATGTCTCGGTTAACACTAGATTCTGTACAACGTGATTTTAAAGCATGGCGCGCTTCAAAGACTAAAAGAGCTAAAATTCCTGAAGCGTTATGGGATAAAACGCTAAAAT
>JBGAIG010000013.1:0-43530 GCA_044225595.1 Gammaproteobacteria bacterium | reverse complement strand
CAGGGTCAATAGCTGATTCCCATGTGGCGTTGTGTTTTGGCTTAATATTTATACTAGTTGGTTTAGCGTTTAAATTTGGTGCTGTGCCTTTTCATCTTTGGTTACCAGATGTTTATCAGGGTGCGCCATTGTCGGTGACGCTTTTTATTGGCACCTTACCGAAATTAGCTGCTTTTGGGTTTGCTGTTCGATTGTTGATAGATACTTTTATGCCATTAACACTTTATTGGCAGCCGATATTAGTTTTTATGTCGATTTTATCTATGATTGTGGGTAATGTAGTCGCGATTGTGCAAACAAATTTAAAACGCATGTTGGCCTATTCGACCATTGCACATATTGGATTTTTATTTCTGGGACTTTTGGCAGGTCCAACGTCAGGCTTTGCTGCAGCACTCGATTACCTAATGATTTATGTCATGATGGCTTTAGGGGCTTTTGGTGTGATGACAGTCTTAAGCAGCCAAGGCGTTGAAGCAGAAAATATGGCTGATTTTCGCGGCTTAGGTGTTAAAAAACCTTGGTTAGCGTTTGTAATGACGATAATGCTTTTTTCATTGGCAGGTGTTCCGCCTTTTGCAGGCTTTTATGCAAAATTATTCGTCTTAAATGCCCTGATAAGTGCTGTCTATATATGGCTTGCCGTGTTTGCTGTTTTGTTAACAGTGGTGGGTGCTTATTATTATTTGCGTGTGATTCGGGTGATGTTTTTTGAATCACCATTAGAAGATTGTATTTTTAAATCTGTTGCTATATTGCCATACACAGCTTTATCTTTAAATGGCTTAGCAATTTTGCTTTTAGGGATTTTTCCAGCGCCCTTATTTAACCTATGCACATGGCTGTTTAAGTGTCTCAAAGCAGTTTAACGATGAAAACCTGGACTGAAGTGCAGTACGCTTGTTTGGTCTTATCAAAAATTTTTTAAATCATAATGATCACTGTTAGATCTTGGAGCATGAGATGCAGAAAGAAATAGTCGACGCAATAATAACAAACAGCTGGAAGTTACTTGATGAGTCATTACAGAGTATAACCATGCAACATGAAGCGTCTTCTCTGATGACCGATATCCTACGGTTAGCAATGCAAAATGATCGTCTGGAGATGGTGGAAAAATTATTAGGATTTCAAGAGGTAGAGACAGTCTTGAAAAACAGGGTCTTAGTCTTTAACTGGGCGGCGAAAAATGGTTACTTGAATCTGGTGCAAAGGCTACTGCAGAGTGCTGAGATAAGACAGTGTACAGAGATTCAAGACAATCTTGCTTTAAGACTTGCATTAGAAAATGGGCACGTCGCGGTAGTAGACACTTTGCTAGACGTCCCGGCAGTCAGAGATTCTCTGGATAAGCATGCCAATTGGGTCATGCAATTGGCAATAGAAAATCATTACGAATTGATAATACGTCGACTATTGACGTTTCCAGCTGTAAAAGCTCGGCTGCGCTCCGATCGCACGTGGTTCTTAAGATTAGCAAGAAATAAGTACCCAGAACTAGCATCAGAATTAGCAGCGATTTTAGAGGGACAAGAAAATCCAAATCTCAAACTCAACAACGATAACGATTTAGAATTGGTAATGCAACATAATCCTCGAGAAATGGGAGAAGAAACATTGGAATTCGAGGTGCTACGGGAGGAATTCCGGAGTGATTACGATTGCAACCTTCTCTTGGCCTGGGCGGCGGCAGGTGGTTACTTAGAGGTGGTGAGACAGCTACTGCAGATTCCTGTCATAAAAGCGCAGGCAGGTGCTGGCAGTAATTTTGTCTTAAACTGTGCATTACTACATAAACGCTTCGATGTGGCAAAAACTTTGCTAGAAGTCTCGGACAGTGCAAATCCTTGCACATATGTACTAATAATCGCATCCTGCACCATGATATGCAGTCAACAGGACGCGATAGTAAGACAACTGTTGGTGCTTCCAAACGTAAAAAGTAATATGAGTACAAGAGATCACAAACTCTACTCGCACAACATATGTGCCCAACATCAGGAAAGATCCGTTTGATTACCCGTCAGACTATATTTACGATTTTTTCTTAAGCAGAGGAGATGGCATTTTTGGGGTTAGATATCCGACAAGATATTGACTATGATAGCCGTTGCTTGTTCTGTGGCAGCGAAAAACGGCTACTTGGAGCTGGTGAGGGAGCTGCTGCGGGTTCCAGTGATAAAAAAAGTGTATCTAAATGCTCAAAAACGATTTTGCTCTAAGATTTGCCTTAGAAAATAAACACCTTGAGGTATAGGGCGATTTCATGAACAGTTAGCAAGCCAAGATATGTGTTACCCTCACTCATTTGATATATCAGTAAGGGTATGCTGGCAACGTGAAGTAAATTGCAACAATTTATTGATTATTTTAATGAAAATTGATGATCCAAGGCAGGATGAAAAGGTCTTATATCCCTTACATGAAGTCTTGTTTTTAGTATTAGTTATGTGTTAGGCTGTGCCGAAGATTGGGAAGCAATAGTTGTTTTTGGGGAAGCAAAAGCTAAACATACTAAGAAAATATTTTCCCTATGAGCATGGACTGCCCAGTATTTCGACATTAATGCAGTGATGGGTTTGATAGATAAGTCATACATGGAATTTTACAATCCATCATGCGCAACAGATAGGATCTTTAAAGGCGAAAGGTTGTTTTGATGGTAAGGCACTCAGGTGTAAGAAAAATTTGTAGATGAAAGCCAAATGCATTATATCAATGTATTTGCTAGCAAATTTAAATAGTATTATCACAGAAAGATAATGATAAGAGCAGTGAGATTGTAGCAATAAATGAGATTTAGACACTGCAAATTTAGAGGGTGCGACAATAGGTATTGATGCTATAGGGTTGTCAATTCGCAATCGCAGAAAATTATCAATAAAGGCGGTGAATATTTTTTGCTCTAAAGGCTAACTAGGTTCATTAATGTCTGATGTGGAATCGATGTTTTCTGCTAAAACCACTTATTTCTCCTATTATTTTTGAAGAACATGATAAAGGACATGGCAGAATATGTGGAAACGCGTATTTGTGAAACGCTAGGTAATATAGAATGGCTACAAGAGCGTCACCAAAAATGGAAAATTTAAAAGCATTGCCAAAGCGTCAGGCGTATGAATGGTACTGAAAGTAGAGCTGTCCGATATTACATTTCTAGCCAAGATGCCGATGCAAAAACATCTAGAACGTTCCAGGCAGCACTGGGGCCATAGAAAATAATTTGCATTGGGTCTTGGATGTACAATTTAGGAGAAGATAATTGTTTTATTAGAAAAAATAACGCAGCTGGTAAATATGGCGGCTGTTAGGGAAAATGGCACTAAATATTATAAAGAGTTATAAGACTCAAACTGGCAAAAAACGTTCAACAAACGGATTTCGGAGATCTTTTGGGTGGAACGAGGATGTAATGGCGGACATTTTAGACAGCTGGATCAATAACTGTTCATGAAATCGCCCTACCTTGAGGTAGTAGATACCTTGCAAAAGTTATCTGAATCTGAAACAGCAAAGCCTGTACATCTTGACGGCTGTTCGCCATCTGTTAACGTATTTCCTCCAGAAGAAGGATTGGAAGACCTTGCGTCAAAGCTGAGCGAGATGTCAATAACTCGTAACCCTAGGAATGATCTTATGCCTGTCGTTGCAGTCCCTCAAAAAAAGAGAAAATTAGATGCATCAAGCTTCGATGAACAGACATCAAGTGAAATAGAATTATTAGCAGCTGCATCTGGCTATGAAGAGGGTGCGTTAGAACAAATAAAAAAATTAATACTGGATGGTGTGAACGTAAATTTTGCATCTCTTGAAAGCGGGACAACAGCCCTCCATCTGGCAGTACTGAATGAGCAAATAGATATTATACAGGTACTTATAGAGGAAAAAGCAAACCCCAGGGCTAGCGATCACAGTGGTGAGACGCCACTGGAGATGGCAGTAAGAGCTAATCACTCTGACATTGTATGGCTTCTTCTTCAAGCAGCGGGTCCGAAGGAGGAGTCTGTTATTGAACAGGTTGTTTTTACTGCTGCAAAGTACGGTCACATTGAGCTTCTGCATTTTCTATGCTTACGTGGTGTTTCTCTCCGTGTCAACGCTCCTTTTTCAAACGGTGAAACACTACTGAGTGTTTTGGTGCAGTATAAACAGGCTTCGGCGATTCGGAAGCTAAAAGACCTCTTTGATGGTGATGGCTTAACTGTAGATTGGGATCAAGAAGTGTCTGCTCAGGATAATCAGAGACCAATTATTCTTGCAATATATAAGGGGGATAGCAATGTTGTTCGTGCACTTGCAGATGCAGGTGCTGATTTATCCATAGACTGTAATTTGCCAGCGCATTTTGCAGTTGTTCAAGGGATGCTTGAAATTGTCCAACTATTGCATAAACGAGGCGTTGTCATGGATAGCTATGACGCCGAATTCACCCCTCTTCATTCAGCAATTAGAGGCAACCAATGGAACATTCTACAGTTTTTTAGAAAGGTAAATCTCAATTTTGATGTGCCGCAAATCGAGGGATGCGAGTGGAAATTTACGCCACTTCAGGAGGCAATTCAGAAAAACAACAATGAGCTTGTAAGATGGTTACTCGAGGAAGTAAAGGTCTCACCTAGTGGGCAGTCAGACGATGGGGACCCTTCGGAGCTGCCTGTTATCCTTGCGATTAAGAATGACAACCCGGAAGCTCTAAAATATTTGCTTGCAGCGGGTCTTGATTTAGCAGAGGATCATCTGCTAAGAACAGCGATAGATTCAATGTCGACTAAATGTCTAGCATTTTTGGCTACTCGATTTCCTGTTGATGTGGAAGTATTTTATGAATTTGATATATCTATTTTCGAGGTTAAAGGACTACACTTCTTCGAAGTGTTGCGTAGTTTAGGATTTGATATGCAGCGGCCTCATCCTGAGACTGGCTTCACCATGACCCACCAATGCCTCAACATTGGTTCTGAGATTTCCAACTTAGAAGGACTAAAGCATGTAAATTTCAATAACAGGAACCGCAATGGCAGAACGCCGTTGCATCTGGCCGTAATCAGCAGATCTGTAAGGCTAACAGAGATCTTGTTGAAGATCGCTTGTGAACAAAAAAACGTGGATGTTTATGCTGTGGATAACTTCGGTGAAACTCCACTGCATACAGCTTTTAGATTACTAGCAGAAGATTCTTTGCATAAACGCAACCCAAGCCAGCGACGAGCTGATATTGAAATAATAAATAAATTCCTGAATGCTGGTGTATCGACAAATATTATCGACAAGGCGGGTAGAACGCCGTTAGATATGTATCCTGGGCTTGGCAGACTGAGGGAAGCGCAGCAAAAAGCAATTGACATAGCCAGCGCAAGGTCTGGCAATAATACCGCTGAAACGAAAACAGCGATAGAAGAGAATACGTGTCGCTCAGATGCTCATGCGAATAAGGATATGCCTGAGGTGACAACCAATATCGATCCAGTGCCAAAACCGTCTCGTGTGCTAGAAGAAAATAATCCGTCTTTGTTAATGCAATTTTTAAATAGCCCGAGACTAGATTCTTCAACAAAGGCTGCTTCATTAGAGGAGAGTGTGTCTAACAAGGCAAGCATTGCGTAGTGAGATTTAAGAGCTCTCAGAAGCTTGCTAAATATTCCGTACAAATTATGTATTCGCAAGACCCCCTTGCAACGATTCCCTAAGTAAGGTACTATGTTCAGAAGTTGACGCGGGGTGGAGCAGTCTGGCAGCTCGTCGGGCTCATAACCCGAAGGTCGTAGGTTCAAATCCTGCCCCCGCTACCAAATTAAGAATGATAAGAAGCCCCGTTTGGGGCTTTTTGTTAAGGAGAAGTTGGAAAGTGGGCTTAATGCCCATTTTTTGTTTGTTAGAAGTGGAGATTATGCAGCGACACGCGGCCATAGAAAATCTGATAGCACCCATCGTGGAGAGCTTAGGGCTTGTCTGGGTGGGTCTTCAGTATTTTCCGCAGGGTAAGCGGTCGATATTACGCTTGTTTGTAGACAAGCCGGGCGGCATTGACGTCGAAGATTGCAGTCGTGTAAGCCAGCAAGTGCAAGCCGTTTTAAGTGTAGAGAATCCGATCACTGGTGAATACACCTTGGAAGTGTCTTCGCCAGGTCTGGATCGCTTACTGTTTTCGCTTGAACAGTCTCGCGAGCAGGTTGGTAAAAAGGTTTCCATTCAGTTGATGGTACCAAAGGCTGGTGCGCGTAATTTTAAAGGCAGCTTAGTACGTATAGAAGCTTCTGAGATTTTTCTGCTAACGAGTGCGGGAGAAGAGCGCTTTAGCTTTGATGAGATCAGTGAAATGCGATTAGTGCCAGAGTGGTCTGTGTGATAGGGCAAACAATAGACAGTGTGAGGCTTGATTATGAGCAAAGAGACTTCGCTAAAAAAAGAGATTCCGCTAAAATTGGTTGTAGAAACCCTTTCGAATGAAAAAGGCGTTTCTGAGGAGATAATATTTCAGGCAATTGAAGCGGCATTAGTTTCTGCGACTAAAAAGAAAGAAGGTGCAGATTCCGATGTGCGTGTTAGCATTAATCGTAAAAGCGGTCAATATGACACTTTTCGTGTGTGGACAGTTGTGGACGATCCCAATACAGAACAACCCGAGATAGAATTCCCGCTACGCCAAATGCCGTTGTCTTTAGCCTTAAAGCATTCTAAGACGGCTAAAGTAGGTGATGTTATTGAGTTTCCCATTGAATCGGTTGAATTTGGCCGTATTGCCGCACAAGCCGCTAAACAGGTAATTTTAAAAAAAGTGCGTGAAGCAGAGCACGAAAATGTTGCAGATGAATTTCGTAAAAAAATTGGTCAACTGTTGATTGGTATTGTTAAAAAAACCAGTCGAGAGGCCGTCATTTTAGATTTGGGCGGCAATGCAGAAGCGATTTTACGGAAAGAAGATATGCTACCTCGGGATGCTGTGCGCCCGGGAGATAGATTGCGTACTTATTTGGTTGATGTGATGAGCGAAGCGCGAGGTCCGCAATTGGTTTTAAGCCGGACTTGTAACGAGATGTTAATAGAGCTTTTTAAATTAGAAGTGCCAGAAGTTGGAGAAGGCATTATCGAAATTAAAAGCGCTGCACGTGATCCCGGTGTTCGCGCGAAAATTGCGGTTAAAACCAACGATGGGCGCATCGATCCAGTTGGCGCTTGTGTCGGTATGCGCGGTGCGCGCGTACAGGCTGTTTCAAATGAACTTGGGGGCGAACGCGTTGATATTGTTTTATGGAACGATAATCCAGCACAGTTTGTGATGAATGCCATGGCACCTGCAGAGATTTTATCTATCGTTGTAGATGAAGATGCACAATCGATGGATGTTGCTGTTTCTGAAGATCATTTATCGCAAGCAATCGGCCGCAGTGGTCAAAATGTACGATTGGCAAGCCAGCTTAGCGGTTGGACCTTAAATGTGATTACCGATAAAGAAGCAAAAGAAAGGACGGTTGCTGACCAGGAACGGCTCGTTAATACGTTTACAGAGCATTTAGATGTTGAAAATGATGTTGCAGAAGTCTTAATTGAAGAAGGGTTTACCAGTCTCGAAGAGATTGCGTATGTACCTATTAAAGAATTATTAGTCATAGATGGTTTTGATGAAGAAATTGTGAATGAATTACGTGCACGTGCAAAACAAGCGTTGGCAACGCAAACAGCAGCCGAAGAGAAATTGAGCGAGGGCGCGCCTGCTGAAGATTTATTGACGCTGCCAGGTATGGATAAGCAGTTGGCTTCGATTTTAGCCGGTCGTGGCGTTTTGACGCGCGATGATTTGGCAGAACTCGCGGTAGACGATTTGACGGATATTCCTAATTTGGATGCTATTAAAGCTGCAGAGTTGATTATGGCAGCACGGGCACATTGGTTTGAATGATAAAGGCTGATTTGGAGGATAGGTCTATGGGGCCAGAGAAAACGATTGATCAAGCCGCTGAAAAACCTAAAAAAATTACTTTAAAACGTCAAAGTTCAGAAGTGATTACCGTACAACGATCTTCTGGTCGTAAGGGTACTGTGAGTGTCGTGCACAAAAGACGCCGTGTGATAGAAGAAGCACCTTTGGCAGTCGAAGCGTTACCGCCATCGTCATCGACGACACCTGTGATAGAGACACCCGCTGAAAAAATAGTCGCTGAAGCCGCTGCACAGGTTGTTGAAAGTGCGCCGATGCTAACCGATGCCGTCGTTACAATATCCGCTGTTGCATCTGCTGAGCCATCTCCAGGGGCGACAGAAGAAGATACCACGATGCTTAAAAAAGAAGAACATGCAACTGCCAAAAAAGGGCGTACTGCTAAAGATTTATTGGCTGACGAAGAAAAAAAGCGTGCGCGTTCTAAATCTAAAATGCGTCACGAAGCAGAAGCGGAAGAATGGCATAAAGGCAATATTGTTAAAGTATTAGAGATTGTGACAGAGGAAGCGGATGAGATAGAAGGCGAACCTGTCGTCGAACGCCCTGTTTTTCGTGCAGGCAAAAGCAAAACTAAATTAAATAAACAAGCAGCTGTTAAGGGCGCTAAACGCGAACTAAAAGGTATTGTTGAAGAAATCCAAAAGAAACACAGCTTCGAAAAGCCCGTCGGGCCTGTTGTACGCGAAGTTTTAATTCCTGAGACAATTACCGTTGCAGAGTTAGCACAAAAAATGTCTGCAAAAGCAGGCGATGTTATCAAAACTCTCATGAGGCTGGGCACTATTGTAACGATTAATCAGCCGATTGATCAAGATACAGCAGTTATTTTGGTTGAAGAAATGGGGCACACGGCTAAACGCATCAGCGATATCAGTCTTGAAGAATCTTTACAACAGCGAGAAATCGAAAAGAATCAAGAACAGATGTCGCGCGCAGCGATTGTCACTGTTATGGGACATGTTGATCATGGAAAAACGTCACTTCTAGACTATATACGCACGACTAAAGTGGCTGCTAAAGAAGCTGGCGGTATTACGCAGCATATTGGTGCCTATCATGTTAGAACTAATCGCGGTGATATTACGTTTTTAGATACGCCAGGTCATGCTGCTTTTACAGCTATGCGTGCACGCGGCGTGCAGTGTACAGATATTGTTGTGTTGGTTGTGGCTGCTGATGATGGTGTCATGCCTCAAACGATAGAGGCCATTCAACATGCCAAAGCTGCCAATGTGCCTATTGTGGTTGCGATTAATAAAATTGATAAAAAAGATGCGGATCTCGATCGGATTCAAAATGAATTGGTTGTGCATGGCTTGGTGCCAGAAGCCTGGGGCGGCGATGTGATGATTATGCCGGTTTCTGCGAAAGAAGGAACGGGTGTTGATGCTTTGTTAGAAGCTTTAGGTTTACAGGCTGAAATGCTGGAATTAAAAGCGCCTGTTGCGGGTAAAGCAACTGGTGTTGTTTTAGAGGCGCGTTTAGACAAGGGTCGAGGCCCTATTGCTTCTTTGCTTGTACAAAGCGGTACCCTAAAACAAGGCGACATCTTATTAGCCGGTTCAGAATATGGCCGTATTCGTGCTATTACGGATGAATTAGGCAAGCAACTTATGGCTATTGGGCCTGCTATGCCAGTTGAAGTCTTAGGTTTATCGGGTACGCCGCAAGCAGGCGATACATTTATGGTTGTGAGTGATGAACGCAAAGCCAAAGAAGTCGCAACCTTTAGACAAATTAAGCAACGCGAAGCGCGTATGTTAAGGCAGCAAGCAACGAAACTCGAAGGCTTTTTTGATCGCATGAAGCAGGGTGAAGCAAAGGCTTTAAATATCGTTTTAAAATCAGATGTGCATGGCTCAGCTGAAGCTTTAATGGAAGCCTTAGCAGGATTATCAACAGATGCAGTCAAAATTAAGATAGTTGCTTCAGGCGTTGGTGGTATTAATGAGTCGGATGTTTCTTTGGCAATGGCTTCAAAAGCTGTGTTAATCGGATTTAATGTGCGTGCCGATGTTTCGGCGCGAAGACTGATGGAAAAAGAAGGTATTGATGTTTACTATAGCGGTATTATTTATGATGTCGTTGATAATATTAAACGCGCGATTAATGGATTATTAGGGCCACAATTTAAAGAAAATATTTTGGGCTTGGCTGAAGTGAGAAGCGTGTTTCGATCGGCCAAACTCGGCGCTGTTGCGGGTTGTATGGTAATTGAAGGTATCGTTAAGCGTGGCTGTCCAATTCGTGTTTTACGCAATAATATTGTGATTTATGAAGGTGAGCTTGAATCACTGCGACGCTTTAAGGATGATGTTTCTGAAGTGAGAAATGGCACAGAATGTGGTATTGGCGTTAAAAATTATAATGATGTAAAAGAAGGTGATAATATTGAAGTCTACGAAACAGTTGAAGTCGCTCGAACGAGTGCTTAACCATGCCTAAGAGTTTTAGCCGGACCGAGCGTGTTGCAGATGCGGTGCATCAATGTGTGGCGCGTGTTATTCGATCAGACTTTAAAGATCCGCGTGTGGGTATGATTACCGTATTACAAGTTGCAGTCACCCCTGATTTAAAACACGCCAAAATTTATGTATCGGTTTTGGAAGATAAAAAAATTTCAGAAACGATCAAAATTTTGAATAACGCTGCCGGTTTTTTTAGAACTCAAATTGCGAATAACATTCAATTACGTGTTGTGCCAATGCCGCATTTTATTTTTGATGATTCGGTTATTCGTGGCAATCGCATGGAACGGATTTTGGAATCTGTGGCACGTGATGCGTGACCCACGCCGTGCAATCCATGGTATTTTGTTGTTAGATAAACCCAAAGGCATTTCTTCTAACGCAGCCTTACAAATCGCCAAACGCCTGTTTAAAGCAAAAAAAGCAGGGCATACCGGTAGTTTAGATCCCCTAGCTAGTGGTCTTTTGCCGATCTGTTTTGGTGAAGCAACCAAGTTTTCACAGTTTTTATTAGAAGCAGATAAACACTATCAAACAACCGCAATATTGGGTATACAAACGGATACCGGGGATGCAGAAGGTAATATTGTAAGCAAGCGCACTGTTCCTGACTTAAATAAAAAAGAGCTGGAAAGTGTGTTGGATCGTTTTAGAGGCACTATTTCACAGATTCCTTCTATGTTTTCCGCTCTTAAATATCAAGGTCAGCCTTTGTATAAACTAGCACGTCAAGGCATCAGGGTGGAGAGACAGGCACGAGAGATTACGGTCAAAAATTTAAATTTGATANNGGTCAAAAATTTAAATTTGATAGAACTTAAAAATAATATAATGCGTTTAGAAATACGAGCAACCAAGGGAACTTACGTAAGAACGCTGGTAGAAGATATCGGTGAGGTATTGGGATGCGGTGCGCATGTGACAGAATTAAGACGCTTAGGATCCGGTGCTCATACAGCAGAGCAAATGCTTTCTTTTGAAATCTTAGAGCATATTTTGGCACAAGAAGGTATCGAAAAGTTAGAAAGTTATCTATTACCGATAGATAGTGCAGTCACTTTTATGCCAGATCTTTTAGTTTCGCAGGCTGCAGGTTATTACTTAAAGCAGGGACAGCCTGTACAGATTTCCGCTGCACCTCAATCAGGCTGGGTGCGTTTTAGGTTGCAAAATGGTCAATTTTTAGGAGTAGGGGAAATATTGGAGGATGGCCGAGCAGCACCGAGACGTTTGGTGCAGGGTGTGGTTTCATTATAACCAGAAATAGGGTAGACTACGTTTTTTTGTCCAATGTTTAGGAGAAAATTGAATGCCAGCTACCAGCAACGCAAAGATTGCGATGATCGAAAAATTTCGACGAGCCGCAGCAGATACGGGATCTCCCGAGGTTCAAATTGTTGCTTTAACGACGCGTATTACCGAGTTAACTCAACATCTTAAAACACATAAAAAAGACTTTCATTCTCGCCGCGGGTTGATTGCGATGGTCAATCGACGCCGTAAATTAATGAATTATCTAAAAAATGTGAATTCCACGATCTACGCTAAAGTTGTTCAGGCTTTAAATCTTCGAGGTTAATTTCTATTTGGATAGTTCTATTTTTAACTTTTTTGTCTCTTCATTCAATTTGTTATAAGGATTAAACGTGGCCGCAATTAAAAAAACCATTGCCTTTGGTGATCATCAATTAACGATAGAAACCGGTGATATCGCACGCCAAGCAACTGCTTCTGTTATTGTCCGCTTGGATGGCACATGGGTTTTAGTCACAGTCGTGGGTTTAGCAGATGTAAAACCTGGGCAAGGCGGCGGTTTGCCTTTGCGCGTCGATTATCAAGAGCGTGCTTACGCAGCAGGCAAAATTCCAGGCGGATTTTTTAAACGAGAAGGACGGCCAAGCGAGCGCGAAACCCTGATCTGTCGTTTAATTGATAGACCGATCCGCCCCTTGTTTCCCAAGGGTTTTACAAACGAAGTACAAATTGTGGCGACAGTTTTGTCCTTGGATCCAGAAATTGAATCCGATATTCCTGCGATGATTGGTGCTTCTGCAGCCTTAGCGCTTTCGGGATTGCCTTTTAATGGCCCTATGGGTGCTGCACGGGTTGGTTATGCGAATGGGCAATATCTTTTAAACCCGACACAAACGCAATTAGCCTCTTCGGAATTAGACTTGGTTGTGGCGGGTACTTCGGATTCTGTTTTAATGGTTGAATCAGAAGCACATGAATTACCAGAATCGGTGATGTTAGGCGCTGTTATGTTTGGCCATCAGCAATTTCAGTCAGTCATTGAATTAATTCAATCTTTAGGAAGTGAGGCAGGCAAGCCTGCTTGGGATTGGAAGCCAGCAGAAGAAAATATCGACTTGGCAAAAGAAATTAAAGTGGCGGCTTTACCAGCATTAACAGAAGCCTATCAAATTCAAGATAAACAAATGCGTTATCAAACTTTAAAATCTATTAAAAATACCTTGATTGAAAACCATTCGGCGGATTCATCTGAACCGGCATCACCAGAGTTGAAAATAGAAATTTCGAAAATTCTTGAAGAGATGGATCGCTCTATCGTTCGCGGTCGCATTTTAGCAAACAATCCACGTATTGATGGCCGCGATACTAAAACGGTTCGTCCGATTAGCATTCAACCCGGTTGGTTACCGCGTGCGCATGGTTCTACGGTGTTTACGCGCGGTGAGACGCAAGCAATCGTGGTTTTGACACTGGGAACCGGACGTGATGCACAATCTATAGATAGTCCACTTGGCGAATACAAAGATTCGTTTATGTTGCATTATAATTTTCCGCCTTATTCTGTCGGAGAAGTAGGTGCTGTCGGTAGCCCTAAACGCCGCGAAATTGGGCATGGCATGTTGGCTAAACGCGCAATACGTGCGGTACTGCCTAATGAAGCAGATTTTCCTTATGTGTTAAGGGTTGTTTCTGAAATTACAGAATCCAATGGTTCAAGTTCTATGGCAACTGTGTGCGGGGCGAGCATTGCACTGATGGATGCAGGTGTACCCATTAAATCTGCTGTTGCTGGTATTGCAATGGGTTTGATTAAAGAAAACGATAAATTCGAAGTGCTCACCGATATTTTAGGCGATGAAGATCACTTAGGCGATATGGATTTTAAAGTAGCGGGAACAGACAAAGGCATTACTGCTTTACAAATGGATATCAAAATTAATGGCATTACTGAAGAAATTATGCGTGTTGCTTTAAATCAAGCTAAAGAAGGACGCTTACATATCTTAGGTGTGATGAATCAAGCGATCGCAAAACCGCGTGTAGAAATGTCTTCGTTTGCGCCGCAAATCATTAGCTTTCAAATTAATCCTGAAAAAATTCGCGACGTTATCGGTAAAGGCGGCGCAACCATTCGTTCTCTAACCGAAGATATGGATGCAACGGTCGACATTGATGATGATGGTACTGTACGTATCGCCTCTGCTGATAAAGCAGCGGCATTGGAAGTACGGCGCAGAATTGATTTAATTACGGCTGAAGCAGAAGTGGGCAAAATTTACGAAGGGAAAGTGGTTCGCATTACCGAATTTGGCGCTTTTGTGAATTTCTTGCCTGGTAAAGATGGTTTAGTGCATATTTCTCAGATAAGTGATCGCCGCATTGAAAAAGTGGAGGAAGTCCTACAAGAAGGGCAAACAGTTCAGGTGAAAGTTCTTGAAATTGATCGTCAAGGCCGTGTACGTTTAAGCATGAAAGAAGTGAATTCTGAAGATTCGATTTCAGCGGCATAACCTGTCCACCCTTCTGGCATTAGGGTGCCCGAAGGGTGGGTGAGAGTCAAAACAGCATCCCAATTCCTGTTGTAAACGTCAATGCCAATGCGCCCCACAGAGTAATGCGCAAAGTTCCAGCCACAAGATTCGAACCACCGACAAAAGCCGCTAAACTGCCTAATAGTGCAAGACTCAGTAAAGACACGATAGAAACAGCTGAAATCAATTGTGTGATGGGAGTCATCATTACCATTAATAATGGCAAAAAAGCGCCAATAGAAAATGTAATAGCAGAAGTGATAGCCGCTTGAAGCGGGCGCGCTTTAATCATTTCTGTAATACCCAATTCATCTCGTGCATGTGCACCTAAAGCATCGTGTGCCATTAAGGCTACCGCAACTTGCTTGGCAAGATTTGGTTCGAGTCCTCGCGAGATATAAATGTTGGCAAGTTCTTCGTGTTCGTCTTCTGCATTATTTGTCAGTTCTATGCGTTCGCGTTCAATATCGGCTTGCTCGGTATCTCGTTGCGAACTGACCGAAACATATTCACCAGCAGCCATTGACATAGCACCTGCAATTAAGCTGGCAGTTCCCGCAATAAGAATATTATGGTGCGACGTGTGAGCTGCTGCTATACCGACAATCAGACTTGCTGTAGAAATAATGCCGTCATTCGCTCCTAAAACAGCGGCTCTTAACCACCCAATTCGGTTGCTATGATGATTTTCTTTTAAGCGTTTGGAAAAAGTCATGCAGGTTCCCTAAACTAATATAGAAATAAGATTTGTTAAGTCTGCGGATTGAGTTGTTCAATAGCATTTTCGAAATCTTCTTGTAACTGTGTCATAAATGCGGTTTTATCAATCAATTCCTTTTTTAAGGTTTCTAATTTTTTCTCTCGCTTAATGAGTTCCTGTTGCAAAATGAGGTATTTTTCTTTGAGATTGCTCAACTCAAACTCAAGGTTTTTATTTTTTTGTTTTAATTTAGAACGTAAATTTTGTGAATTCGTACTCATATGTGGTGTATCATAAACATCACGATAGGTTGATAAAATTGCTCTAGCACCATCCATGTCAATCGGAATATAAGTCATCACACACCTCGTTTTTTGTTAAAAAATTTATCTTTAAAAGTTAAAAGATGAACCGATAATGACATTAAGCTTAGTACATGCTCTTAAAAAAAATCAAGCCAATAAAATAAATAATTTTAGGTGGCTTTTAATTTGAGAAGCATGAATAATTTGCTTAAAAGGGAAGAGGAGGGCTTACTTTTGGGGACATAGGGTTTTAGAATTTTGATAATATTAATATGCCTATTTCGGATTGCCCATTCAAATGGAGTCATAAAGCTATTATCCATGCAGTCCACAATAATATCATGATGTGCTAATAAGGCATACAATATCTTGATATGGCCGTTGCGTGCTGCCCAATGCAACGGCGTTAAACCATCAATATCTGGCAGGTTAACTTTAAGCGCTGCATTTCTGAGCAAAATATTAACAGCAGCTTCATGATTATAAATAGCCGCTAGATGCAGGGGAGCGTGTTGTTCGTTGTCGAGAATATTGATGTCTATGTTTCGTTGAGACAACAAAACAGAAATAACATCTGGATGGCCATTACGGGCTGCCAAATGTAGGGGTGATGTATCATGTTGGTCTTTTAAATTCACTTTTACATTTGGTACAGCCAATAAAACGGTGACAGTTTCTGTAAATCCATGCCAAGCTGCCCAATGCAATGCACTCCATCCATCACTCTTGACAGCATTAGCATCCATGTTTGGCATTGCAATCAGAGCCTCAGTGATGTCTGAAAATCCCATACGCGCCGCTATATGCAGGGGTGTCCAGCCATTGTTATTCACCGTATTAAGTTTTATTGATGGAACTGTTAATAATATTTTGACGGTTTCCGTTAATCCTTCTTGAACAGCAATGTGTAAGGGGGTCATGCCTTGTTCATTTGGCAAATTAACATCTACGCCGTGTACGGAAACACATTTTAAGACTGTCGAGATATTGCCTTCTAAGACGGCTTTGTGTAGCGTGTGCGTGTAAGTTTTTGCATTTTGCACCATGGCTTCTATACGAATTTTAGGAATCCCTTCACTATCTAATTTTTTTTCAAGTTGATCAAAATAATGGGCGTGTATCACGACATTACGGAGTGCACTCGAATGTACAACGGATTTTAAACGCTCACCTTCCATAATGGATTTTTGAACCATAACCGTATTAGGCAATATAGCGGTTCTAGCGTCTAATAAATGCAGATGCGTCAAGATGCTGTGTTTGATAAAATTTAATGTTTCAGTTTTGTTTTCTTCTGATTTTGTAGAAAGGGGTGCTGCGGTTTCTGGGTGTGTTAGCAATTTTTTAAAGATTTTTAAATCTTCTTGTACAGCAGCAGAGCAAACATTTTGAAAAGTTTCTACGTTTGTCGTTGTTAGAATGCGAAGGCCTGCTTTTAAGCGAAAAGGGTTAGCGTGAGAAAGATCACGCAGTGCATTACTGACGGTTTTTTCGATATCCGCTTGTTCCGTTGGTAGTATTGCCATAATATGCAGTATAGCAAAAAAAAGGGGGAAGCAAGCGATGAAAGAAGCATTGGTCAAACGTGCAGAAGCCCTGCGGGCCGAGATTAATGCACACAATTATCGCTATCATGTTTTAGATGCGCCCATTATTCCAGATTCAGAATATGATCGTTTATTTCGAGAGTTAAAACAGCTAGAATCTCAGTATCCTGACTTAAAGATGGCAGATTCTCCCACACAGCGTGTGGGAGCGTCGCCATTAAAAGATTTTCCTGAAGCGAGACATGTTGTGCCTATGTTATCGTTGGATAATGCTTTTTCAGCAGAAGCGGTGCAAGATTTTGATAAGCGTATTCGAGATCGTTTAAAAACAAAAACCGCTATTCCGTATATTTGTGAACCAAAGCTGGACGGCTTGGCTGTCACATTGTTGTATGAAAATGGCATATTTGTGACGGGAGCAACACGAGGAGATGGCATAACAGGGGAAAAAATTACAGAAAACTTAAGAACGATTTCAACTATTCCACTTCACTTGCAAGGCAATCATTTTCCATCCCTGTTAGAGGTGCGTGGTGAAGTTTTTATGACAAAAGCGGGATTTGCAGTACTGAATAAAAATGCGCTGGCGCAAGGTGAAAAACAATTTGCGAATCCACGTAATGCTGCTGCGGGAAGTTTAAGGCAATTAGATTCAGAGATAACCGCGAAAAGACCGCTTAATTTTTTTGCTTATGCGATTGCACAGATAGAAGGGTACAACAACGAATT
Source organism: Gammaproteobacteria bacterium (assembly GCA_044225595.1). GTDB lineage: Bacteria > Pseudomonadota > Gammaproteobacteria > UBA6186 > Azoamicaceae > CADEGZ01. Next base: position 26,057 of record JBGAIG010000013.1, on the reverse strand, counting down.
GACTTTACAAAGCAAAAGTTTAGATCAATTAAAAAAATGGGGCTTTCCCGTTTGTCCCGAAAATCGCGTTGTTCAAGATATTACAGGCTGCTTAGCATTTTATGCAGCACTGATGGTACGACGCCATGATTTACCCTATCAAATCGATGGTATTGTTTATAAAGTGGATAGTTTAGTATTACAACGGGAATTAGGCTTTATTTCACGTGCGCCGCGTTTTGCTATTGCACATAAATTTCCAGCAGAAGAAGCCATCACGGAATTATTAGGCGTTGATTTTCAAGTGGGACGTACCGGTACTTTAACACCAGTTGCACGATTAAAACCGGTATTGGTGAGTGGTGTAACCGTTAGTAATGCAACCTTGCATAACATGGATGAAATTGAACGTAAAAATATTTATATTCATGATACTGTGATTGTACGTCGCGCAGGCGATGTGATTCCAGAAGTTGCCTCTAGCGTGATCGAACATCGTCCACCCCATGCAAAGCGAATTATTTTGCCAACACATTGCCCTATTTGCAAATCCGATGTTATACGAGAAAACGGAGAAGCGGCAGCACGGTGCATGGGTGGCTTAGGCTGTCGTGCGCAACAAAAAGAAGCTATTTTACATTTTGCAGCCAGACGTGCAATGGATATCGATGGTCTTGGCACTAAAATTGTCGATCAGCTTGTGGATGTGGGATTGGTTAAAACAATTGCAGATATTTATACATTAAATGTTGATGTTTTATCTCAATTAGACCGTATGGGGGATAAATCCGCCCAAAACGTGATTGCCGCCATTCACAAAAGTAAAAAAACAACTTTAGCACGCTTTTTATTTGCGCTTGGTATTCGAGAAGTGGGAGAAACAACTGCACGGATATTGGCAAATTATTTTGAGAGTTTAGAATCGATTATGCTGGCCAATGAAGAAACACTGCAAGTGGTACCGGATATAGGACCCGTGGTTGCTGCACATATTGTTTTATTTTTTAAACAACCCGACAATCTTGCGATTATTCAACAATTACGTACGCTTGGCATTCATTGGCCAACCGTAAAGCCAAAATCAACGACAGAACAGCTCTTGAAAGATCAAGTATTTGTGTTAACAGGCACTCTAAGGACTTTGAGCCGAGAGTCTGCAAAAGAACGTTTGCAAGCATTAGGTGCTAAATTGAGCGAAAGTGTTTCAAAAAAGACAAAGTATGTTGTTGTTGGAGACACACCAGGTTCGAAATTAACTAAAGCACAATCCTTAGGTATTCAGCTTTTGGATGAAGATCAATTTTTGGCTATACTCAAAAAAGGATGAAAAAAATACTTTGGTACCAATGAGGTGAGAGGCAAGCTTGCAAGACCTCCCATGACAGCCGATTGGTTCCTGAACGGAACTTAGCAGAGGCGCTAGTCACAGTGATTAGAAATTGTTCATCTTAGCATTTATAAACTATATACTTATAATGGCATCAGTATCCTGTTTTCTTATCAGTCCAACGGCATTGCTTAGCTTGATCGGTTTATTGCATGGTCGAGATAAAACTGTACCAACGCCCAAAGAAGATTGGCACACAGTTACTGTCGACGTTGTGATTCCTTGTCAAAATGAAGAAAAGAATATTATTTTATCGCTGGCTTCTTTGGAAACGCAAACATTAAAGCCACGCCGTGTGCTGATTGTTGATGATGCCAGTACGGATAAAACCTATGACTACATAAAAGGATACAAGGCTGAGACAGCATTAGACATTTTTGTTGTTCGTCGAGAAAAACCCGAAGGTAAAACGGCTGGCGTTAAATTAGAAGTGCTCGCAAGTGATGCTGATGTTTTGTTTGTATTAGACGGTGATACGATATTAAGGTCAACTAACTATATTGAGCGCGTTGTACAAGAACTTTACCAAGGCGTTGGTATCGCGTGTGCCTGCGGCATTATTTTACCATTTATGCGAAAAGATAAAGCCAGATTGTTATCAGAGCCTACCACAAAAAATCTTTTTGAAAAATATCCGGCTTTAAAAGCAAGTCTGAATAAAAGTTGGTTTGAAAAAATTCAAGAAATGATTACAAGTTTGTATCGTGAAGAACTGTATCTTTTTTTACAACGATTTATATATCATGCTGAAATGGTGTTTTTTGGCAGCATTATTAACCCAGTTGGATGCGCTGTTGCCTATAAGCGAAAATATTTAAAAGATGTGTTTGATCAGTACGAGACGCTTTTAGGCAATAATTTAACCACTTCTGAAGATATTTTTATTGGATTTTCGTTTGCAGATTATGGGTATAGAAATATTCAGATTGAAGGAGTTTATGCATTAACACAAGAGCCGCAGCTCTTAAGATTGCCGATTCAAATTTTTAAGTGGTCTTCTGCTATTTTTCAGAGCTGTTATTATTTCGGTAGTCTATTTTTAACGCCGTTTAAAATAGTTAATTGTTTGGTACGGTGGTTAAAAGAAAAAAGAAATGATCATGCAAAAAAAATACAGCATTTACGAAAAATAAAAGAAGCTTATCGCCAAGCATTTGGGGTGACTTATACAAAAAAATATGGCCGCCCAATAGGCTGGTATATATTTTTTTCAGTTTTTGAAAAAATTTCGTTTCCTGTTGTTATTTTTTTAATGATATTTTTGAAACTTTGGAAACCGTTATTGATCACTTTTTGTGCAGAAATGTCTCTGTATAGCGTGGTTATCGTGATCGTTCATAAAAATTATCGTATTAAAAATTTTATTAAAAGCCTATGCCTTACACCAATCAGGTATACGGTATTAATGTATGATGTTGTTGTGATTATTATTTTTTTTAAAGATCTTTTATTTGGGAAAAATAAGACTTGGAAAAAATGAAAAATAGGCAATCTTGATTATTTGCATATTTAAATTAGACTTAAAAGTAGTTGGGTTTTTATAATATGTTACTGCAGGTTAAAGATGGAAAAATTTAAGTCCTTGTTAAGTCTTACCTTAGGCATGTGCTTAAGTACAATCACCTTTAAAATTTTTAATGATGCTATTTTTGTTGAAAAGCCTGCTATTTCTGTAGAAACGATTGCAAAATCAATGACAGAACCTGTTATAGAACCCGCTGTTGCATCAGAGAAAAAGGGGCATGATATCTATCAAGAAGTTGTGATGCGTGAACCCAATCGCCTGGATTTATGGGAGCGGCTTGCTAATCTTGAAATACAGCAAAAACGCTATGAAAACGCTATTGAAGCCTTAAAAAATAGTATCAATCTTCAAGTAAAAGATGTTGGCAACCTGGATCTCAAGAATAAAAAGTTATATGCACAACTATCGGATGCGGCACCAGAAATAATGGCAGATGCAAAATCACCTGTTAAAACAACAGCCCTCGTGCCTGAAGAGGGTATAATGGCGGAAGAAGAAAAAAAGTGGGATCAGGCGATTTATATTTATAGAGAAGTAATTGCTAAAGATCCCAATCGTCCAGATTTATGGAAAAGAATTGGGGATATTGAAAACACGCAAAAAAAGTATCAAAATGCTATTGAAGCCTTTAAAAATGCAATTAGTCTTCGACCTAAGGATGCGGCATTGTATGTGAGTTTATCTGAAACATATGCGGTGATAAATCAGGCGGAAGAAGCACTGGCTGCGATTAATCAAGCACTTCTGCTTGACCCAACTAATGTTGATTATTTAGATAGAAGAGTTGTTTTAGCAAATTGGCTTGGGCAATATGATCAACTCGAAGACAGTTATAAACGTCTTCTCACTATAGCGCCTAATCATCAGCTTGCGTGTGCCGGACTTCAGAACATTGCAAATGAAAAAGCCAACAATAAATTAAATACGGATGTAGCAGCCGCAAAGGTTACAGCGAATGAAAAACCCTCTACGCCGGCAGCAGTTATTGAAACATTAGAGACGAAAACAGTAGACATACAAACACCGACACCCATAATCACTCCGAACACCACGCCAGCCATGACTGAAAAACCGCTCATTTCTCCACCAGCAGTTGTTGAAACAAAAAAATCTGACAGTACAGCTGTTAATCCCGATGAAGACACATTTGATGAAAATTCTAATACGGCTGAAACAAATCGTTCAGGAAACATGTGTATTGTAAATAACCGTTCTAAAAAAATATCTACTCTTAATAAAACCATAAAATTAAAACAATCTCCAGATGCAACGTACGCGGCACAAGCCAAAAAATATGCTGAGGAAAAAAGATACGAAGAAGCTTTAGTACATATTGATTTGGCGCTCGCCAAGGAGCCTAATAATATTGATTATCTTAAATCTCAAGCCGATATAGCAATGCAAGACAAAAATTACGTGCTTGCTAAAAATAGTTATTCTAAAATCCTAGAAATAAAGCCTGATGACAAAGAGGGGCTTTTAGGTATTGCTAATCTAGAACTGACACGAGACAATCAAGATGTTGCTGCCATAGCGTATCAAAAATATTTATCATTATATCCAGATTCTAAAACAGCCTGGCTAGATTACGCAAAACTACAAAGCTGGAGAGGAAATTATGTGGCAGCTTTTGATGCAATAAAACAATATAAAAACCGCTATGGTGAAACTTACGAATATTTGAGTGTAAAGGCGCGTTTATTTGAAATGTCTGGTTATCCAGAACATGCGCTTTCTCTGGTTAAAGATTTATTGGTTAAATCACCTAATGATTATGAAGCCCTATTTACAGAGGCTGGTGCCCTAGAAGGTCATCGTGAACCGAATGAAGCGATCGAAGCTTTGTCTCAAATAGAGAGCAAATTTCCAAGAAATTCAGATAATGCCTATCTGAGGGATGCTATCTTAATACCTAAGCGTTCTACTTTCAGTTTAGATGGTTATTTTTGCCATGATAGCGATAATATTAAAATATTGAGCTCGGGTATGCATGGGCAATATTTTATCACACCTGAAACCAGTATGATTTACGGCTTTAAACAGGAAAATTTAAGTGCAATCATTGGCTCTGGACTTGATACGATTGATGGTTATGGAACAACGTGGGATAGAGCACAATGGATTGGTTTAACACATCAAATATGCCCTGAACTTTCTGTATCAGGCTTGGGCGGACTTGGTGAAATTAAAAAAAATAGCAGTTTTTTTCGTTATAATTTTAATGTTATTGCGAATCCTAATGATTATATGCAAATTATTTTTGAAAAAGGGCAAGATATTTTTGCATTTTCACCAAGATCAGTATCATTACGAACCTTGCAAAGGTATAATCGCGCTTCTATCAAGTTACAACCCTATGTACAAAAATATTTAGAAATTGGTGCCGAATACGATCATTTTTCAGATAAAAATAGGCTGAAAGGCCTAACACTTTATCCACATGCTACAGTTTTTGCAAGCCAATATCTTGATATCGAACTGGGACCATATATGAATTGGCAACAATACGCCTTGCAAGATCCGAACAATGGTTATTATGATCCACGTTCCTCTCAAATGTATCAAGCTTTAAGTCATTTTACAATTAAACAGAATGATAACATTAATTACGTCTTGACGCTTGGTCTGGGAAGACAGAAAGACGAAACCATGCTAAAGCCTGGTTTTGCTGGGGATATCGCGTTAAGAGCCATATATGGCATCTATGCAGATTGGTATTTAAATATTCAGGCTTCTGCGGCTGCTCGAGACAGTAATTCTTTACTTGAAAATACGGGTAATAAATATCGCATTTATACAATTGAAGCCTTATTAACCAAACGATTTTAAAATGTTAATTAGATCGTCTATAGTTTTTTCAAGAGTCCATTGATGCTGAAAATTAATCATGGTATGCAGTTTGCTTAAATCAGGTCTTCGATGCATAATATCTAAAAATTGCATACCATAAATTTTTTCATAGGGAACGTAAATGATTTCTGATTTACTGTTTGTTCGTTCTCTAATCAGTTCAGCTAATGCTTGTACTGTAAGCTCACGATCAACCCCCACATTCAGAATGTTATATCTCGTCTGTATATTTTCGGCAATTAAGTCTAGCATCCTAACAACATCTCGCACATCACAAAAGCTTCGCGTTTGTGTACCATCACCATAGATGGTAATGGGTTCGCCTTTACAAGCTTGTGCAATAAATTTTGGCACAACGAATCCATAAGTGCCTGTTTGTCTAGGGCCAATGGTGTTAAAAAAACGGATAATCGTTGTGGGTATATTATTAATACGATCGTAAGATAAGCCTATAATTTCGTCGCTTAATTTGCTGATAGAATAATTTGAGTGTAAATGGACAGGATTCTCGATAACCAGATCATCTTCTTCGTGCATCATGGATTTAGGACTTTTACCATAGACTTCAGAAGTAGAGGCTAATATTACTCTGGGGCAATTTCCAATGCTGGCGATCGTGTTAAATAATCGTTCTGTTCCGGCAATATTGCTGGCAATCACATTCAGGGGTTCTTGTATGACTTTTAGGTTTCCGACAACAGCAGCCATATGGTAAATGCGATCGGCCCATCTCACTGCTTTTTCAATATTTTGCCAAGTTAACAGATCGGCTTTATCAAATTGAAAGCTGGGATTGGGTTGAAACAGCTTAAGATTATCGGCAAGGCCGCTACTTAAATTATCAATCACATACACTTCGTCATTTTTATTTAAATGATATTCAACAATATGAGAGCCGATAAAACCAAGTCCGCCGGTGACCAAAATTCTCATCCTGATTCTCCAATCTTAAATTAGTTAATATATTAACTAAGTATAGTGGAGAAAATGAGCCAATTTGAAATAGGTCAATTTATTTATTTCTAATCCACCTTTTACGCTTAAACCATAAAAATAACAAACAAACGATCGCCAACATGAGAGCAATGACAATGGGGTAGGCATAGCGTACGCTGAGTTCCGGCATATGTTTAAAATTCATACCATAAAAAGCAGCAATAAAAGAAATAGGCATAAAAAAAACAGAAAACAAAGTTAAAATTCTCACGACTTCACTGGTTTGATGAGAAGCCAGCGATAATTGAAGCGTGATAAGATTATTAATGTTTTCTAATATTTCTTCAGCAGAAAAATATTGATTTTCCGCTAATTCTTGTATTTCTTTAAAGCGGGGTGGATTCGAATTAAAATAATCTTTCAGTTTTGGCAGTACATCTAAAGACATTTTTAACATATGTTTAATAACCGAAGTTTTTCTTTTTAGTAAAAATTTTTGCCGAATAGATTTTTGTGTGCTTTGATCTTTGAAAATAGTATTTTCAAATTTTTCTAAATTGAATTCATATTGATAAATGGCTTCACTATAGGTTAAAAATACACTTTCAATGACCTTAAATAAAATTTGAGAGAGCGGGTTAGAGGCTAAATTTTTTTGTTTTTTAATCCAAGTATTTCGAATTTTTGCCATATACGGCTGATCGCGGCGATGTATAGTAATAAGATAATTTTCGCCAATAAAGATGGCTATTTTTTGCGTCAGTCCCCGGACGGTACCGCTATTTTGCGAGCGCGGATCGTATGCGCGAAGAATAATAAATGCATTGTTATCAATAAGTTCATATTTGGGCAGATGCTTAGGCATTAAACAATCCCGCAGAGAGGATGAATGCAGATGATAGGTTTTAGAGATATATTCAAGTTCTGCTACGGTCGGATCAATAATATCCAGCCACTGAAAGCGATTATCAGGATCTTGATAAGGTTCGAGTAACATTGCTTACCTCTTTTATAAACTTATATCCTTTTTATATCATAGTAATTGAAACTTTTGTTTTTTCGGGTGGTCTGAATTGCTGTCAGTTTGTCATTTTTTAAAAGCTATATTAATAAACAGGAGATTAAAAATGGGTAAAGTAATCGCAATTATCCTGGCGAGCGCATCTCTCGTTGGTTGCGCCGGCATGAGCCGAAACGAAAGCAGAGGTGCTGCCATTGGTGGCGTAACTGGAGCGGTGATTGGCGGCTCGCAGGGCGGTGCGGTAGGAGCGGGTCTGGGCGCCGCGGCAGGCGGCCTGGTAGGCCGTGCTATAGGGCAATCGGGTCAAATCTAGATTCCATACTGAATTTATATTCAGCATATTTGTTTGTCAATGATGCGATATAAATCCGATTTTAAATTAGTAGTCTTTTTGCCATGCTAGCGCTTTTATAAGTATATGAGATAGGGTAAGCATGGCAAGGCCATTACGAATAGAATACCCCGGCGCTTGGTATCATGTAATGAATCGGGGATTATGTCGCCGAGAAGTTTTTCATTCAGAAGAATTTGCGCAATTATTTTATGATTTATTAGCAGAAGCGCACGAGCGTTTTCAGATCGAAGTGCATGTGTTTTGCTTAATGGGTAATCATTATCATTTCTGTATACGCACACCTCATGCCAATTTGGGTAAAGCAATGCAATTTATCAATAGTGGGTTTACCCAGAAATACAATCATATCATTGAGGGCGATGGCCCTTTGTTTAGAGGCAGATATAAAGCAATCATTATTCAAGAAAAAAAATATTTTTTAAATTTATCCCGTTATATTCATTTAAATCCTGTTTTAGCAGGAATTGTTGTTCATCCAAAAGATTACCAATGGTCGAGTTATAAATTTTTAACGGGTGAGAGAGAAAAGCCTGCTTGGCTATTTTCAAATGAGATTTTTAAGTATTTTGGAGATAAAGATCCAATTTTTAGCTATGAAAAATTTGTTTTAGAAGGCGTAGATTCAGAGCTTAAATCTTTCTTTAGCAAAAGAAAGAGCTTCCCAATCTTAGGGGATCAAGAATTTATTAACGAAACAAAGAAGAAAATAAAAGAACATATGCGAGATGAGATTCCTGAAATTAACAGAGTGATAGATTATCCTCTTGCTAGTATTTCTGATATTGTGGCTATTGTCGCAAGTTACTATAGAATCGAACCAAACGCTATTTATATTGCTAATTCTTCGTGGGATGAACCAAGAAAAATAGCGATATATCTTGCTGTCCAAATGTCAGAGAAAAGCCAAGCGCAAATCGCGATGTCCTTCAATAATATTTCGTATCACTGGGTATCTAAAATTTATCATATGGTGAGAGCAAAAATTAAAGAAGATATCGTATTAAACAGACATGTTTCCAACATCAAAAAATGCATCATGGCGTTAATGTTTGAGGTTTAACTAGAATACGATTATTCAAAATATTTTACCTGGTTAAAAATATAGTACAGAATCTAGATTTGACCCCATTTTCTTTTAGGGGGAGAATGGTGCATTTTGAGGAATCTGTGTGGACTCAACAACGCTCAATGTGGTTCTAGAACAGGCAGCGCAGTCTTTTATGGCAGCAGGGCTTTATTATGGGCATGGAACAAACAATGCCTGGGATGAAGCAGTTGCCTTGGCTTTGTATGTCTTAAAGTTGCCGCCCGATGTAGATGCCGCTGTTGGAGGACGCGTGTTAACGGCTTTAGAAAAAGAAACGTATCTTAACCTCGTTAACGAACGCATCACAAAACGCGTACCTGTTCCTTATTTAACGCATGAAGCGTGGTTTGCAAAGCAAAAATTTTATGTAGATGAACGTGTGATTATTCCGCGCTCACCTATGGCAGAGCTTATTTTAAATGGATTCCAACCTTGGTTGGGAAAACGTACCGTACATCGGATCTTAGATTTGTGTACAGGAAGCGGCTGTATTGCTATCGCTTGTGCAAAAACTTTTGAAAACGCAATCGTCGATGCCGTTGATATTTCAGAAGCTGCACTTGCTGTTGCAGCTAAAAATTGCGCCTTACATCATTGCGAAACACGCGTTAATTTAATTGAAGCCGATCTCTTTTCAAAATGTAGCAGCAAGCGTTATGACATCATTATTTCAAACCCGCCTTATGTCGATGTTGCAGAAATGTGTGATTTACCACCAGAATATCATTGGGAACCACGGTTAGCATTAACCGGAGGAGCAGATGGTTTAACCCTTGTCAAGCAAATTTTGCGTGAGGCGCCAAGTTATCTGAGTGAAAACGGACTTTTATTTGTGGAAGTTGGCAATTCCGAGGAAGCACTCAAAAATCAATATCCAAATCTCCCTTATACTTGGTTAGCATTTGAAAATGGTGGTGAGGGTGTATTTTTATTATATGCAGAGGACAAATCATGTTGGTTGGATTTTTAACGATTTGCGGGTTTGGTTTTTTAATGTGGATCATGTATCGTACTATTAAAGGAAATCCAGAAGCATTTTCAAAACAAAACTTAGGTCATAGTTTTACAACACTGGGTTTTTTGGCTTTGATTCTGATCGCTGTAGTCAGTATAACCATTTTTATATTACGACAAGGATAAGGGTGGTGAGAATTAGGAGAGGATCATATGAAAAATACAAAAAAATTTAATGTCGCTGTTTTAGGTGCCACCGGTACGGTTGGCGAAGCGATGATTTCGATTTTAGAAGAAAGATTATTTCCTGTGTTAAAATTGTACCCTTTAGCGAGTCATCGATCCGCAGGTGAAACCGTTCTTTTTAAGAAGAAACCCTATCTGGTTGAAGATGTAGAACAATTTGATTTTTCAAAAGTAGAAATCGCGCTTTTTTCTGCAGGTGCAAAGGTTTCTGCGATTTATGCGCCAAAGGCTGCTGAAGCCGGCTGTATTGTGATTGATAATACCTCTCATTTTAGGCAAGTAGAAGATGTCCCTTTGGTGATAACCGAAGTTAATGCAGAAGATATCGCCGATTTTAGAAATCGTGGCATTATTGCTAACCCAAATTGTTCAACGATGCAAATGTTGGTGGCTTTAAAGCCTTTATACGACGCGGTTGGTATTACACGTATTAATGTTGCAACCTATCAATCGGTATCGGGCAGCGGAAAACGTGCTATCAATGAACTCGTCACACAGGTCACTGATCTTTTAAATGGGCGCGCTATTGCCCCTGAAGTTTATCCTAAACAAATTGCTTTTAACGTGTTACCACAATGCGATGAACTTTTAGAGAATGGTTATACACGGGAAGAAATGAAGCTGTTTTGGGAAACACAGAAAATTTTTAAAGATCCGGATATTCAAGTCAATGCAACAGCTGTTCGCGTTCCCGTTTTTTATGGGCATTCTATGGCAGTGCATATAGAAACAGCTCGAAAAATTTCAGCAGTGGAGGCCAAAGAGATTTTATCAGCGGCGCCTGGTGTTATTGTGGTAGATGAAAACAAGTCAGGTATATACCCGACACCGGTGCCTGAAGCTTCTGGCACAGATGCAGTTTATGTTGGGCGAATTAGAGAAGATGTTTCTCATCCTTTAGGATTAAACTTATGGGTTGTTTCAGACAACATTCGAAAAGGTGCCGCTTTAAATGCGGTTCAAATTGCAGAAATTTTGGTTAGTGACTATTTGTAATCTATAATTATCGGAAGCGCTAAAAACCAATAGATAGAGAGGGAGAATGCGTACACTCAAGGGACATCAGATCATATTTATTTTATATGCGTGCGTGTTTAGCTTATTGCCTGAGGCTTGCTTTTCCTTAGGTTTTGGCCAAATTAAGTTATATTCTTATTTAAATGAACCCCTAGATGCGGCAATAGAATTGGAAGGTACTGAAGATATTGATCCCAGCCACCTAATTGTTAGTTTGGCTTCCGTAGAAGATTTTAAACGCATTGAGCTTGCGCGCCCGTATTTTTTGTCTAAATTACGGTTTGAAGTTGTACAACAAAATAAAAAAACAATATTGAAAGTGACGAGTGAAGAAGCCATTAAGCAGCCATACTTAGAATTTTTGGTTTTGCTAACATGGCCAAAAGGCCGCGTTGTCCGTGATTATACGCTTTTGTTGGACCCTGCGCCTTTGGGCGGCGCTTCTAGTCCTCATCGGCCGCTAGGCAGTACCTTTCAAGATCCTGCAGCCTTAGCAGTGCTTGAACAAAAAACGGTACAATCGGAAAACACATCGCCGCCGATAGAACTTGCAGAAACTAAGCACATGATAGGTACGACGGATGTCCCTGCCGGTATTATTGTGGATACCCCGACAAATGTTATTGCAGAGTTCCCTAAAGCAGAGTTCCCTAAAAATGTGATTCCGAATACGCCTTCTGTTATCTCAGAAAATCCAATACTTTCGTCTAAGCAAATCTTCATAGGTAGTGGTTTATTAGCTTTATTATTTACTGTTTCATTAACGACGGTGCTTTTCAAACGGACACGTAACCGTGTTCGAACGGCTACTGTAAACAATATGCAATTTTCCGAAAATATTGTGACATTTGATGCGGAAATTAAATTAAAACTAGATTTAGCCAATCAATATATTGCTTATGAAGACATCGAAAGTGCAGAAGCTATTTTAAACGAGATTATTTCGCGTGGTAATAGCGAAGAAATAAAATTGGCCAAAGTTTTATTAAAAAAAATTAATCATAGCTAAAAATTTTTACGACAAAATCTAAATGATCAACAATCGAATTGCTTTAGGACTAGAATACGATGGTAGTCAATTTTGCGGTTGGCAACGTCAAAAAATAGGACACTCTGTCCAAGCCGCCTTAGAAGCGGCTTTATCCGAAGTTGCAAATGAACCGATTAAGACAGTCTGTGCGGGTAGAACCGATGCCGGCGTGCATGCTGCAGGGCAAGTAGTGCATTTTGATTCAACCGCTGAAAGAAACGAACGCGCTTGGGTATATGGCGCTAATACGATTTTATCACGGACTGATCCTGGGATTCGTATACTGTGGGCAAAGCCTGTGCCAAGCATTTTTAGTGCTCGGCGATCAGCTATTCTGCGTCGATATCGTTACATTATTTATAACCATCCGCTTAGGCCGAGTTTACTGAGACAATACGTTACTTGGGAATATTATAAGTTAGATATTGAAGGTATGTATGAAGCCGCGCAATATTGGCTAGGCGAACACGATTTTTCTTCTTTTCGCGGTTCTAGATGTCAAAGTTTGTCTCCCATTCGAAATGTTCATAGCATTAAAATACAACGGGCAAATGAGCACATTGTCGTTGAATTTATTGCAGATGCTTTTTTACATCATATGGTACGTAATATGATGGGCGTACTGCTTAAAGTGGGCAGAGGCACAGAATTGCCCTTATGGGCTAAGACCGTTTTAGAGAATCGAGATAGAAGAACGGCGGGCATTACAGCGCCTGCTATGGGATTATATTTGGTTGAGGTACAATACCCTGAGCATTTTATGTTACCCCAAATGCCCTTAGGACCTTGGTTTTTAAATCTGAATATGGGTGAGTTTTAGTATGAGTTGGTTTTCAAAATTATTGCCTTCGAAAATTCGAACCGATGGTGTTAAGAAAAAAGAGGTGCCAGAGGGATTATGGACAAAGTGTCCAGAATGTTTGGCTTTCTTATTTCGTTCTGAATTAGAAAGAAACCTAGAAGTCTGCCCCAAATGTTCTTTTCATTTGCGCTTAAAAGCCAGACAGCGTTTAGATTTCTTTTTAGATCCTGCTTTTAGAGAAGAACTTGCAACAGAAGTCGTTGCAGATGATCGTCTCAAGTTTCGCGACACTAAAAAATATAAAGATCGTTTATCTGCTGCTCAAAAAGAAACAGGTGAAAAAGATGCATTAGTTGTCATCCGAGGCCAACTAAAGGCATGCCTGTCGTCGCGGCTGCTTTTGAATTTTCTTTTATTGGCGGTTCGATGGGTTCCGCAGTGGGGGAGCGTTTTGTACGCGCTGTTGAAAGTTGTTTAACACATAAAATCCCTTTGGTTTGTTTTGCCACCAGCGGCGGGCGCGCGTATGCAAAGAATCTTTGATATCTTTAATGCAAATGGCCAAAACAAGTACCGCATTGGGCATGATGGATAAAATGGCAATACCGTATATTTCTGTGATGGTTGATCCTTGCATGGGCGGTGTTTCAGCAAGTCTTGCTATGTTAGGCGACATTAATATTGCAGAACCTAAAGCTTTAATTGGCTTTGCCGGACCTAAAGTGATTGAACAAACCGTGCGTGAAATTTTACCCGAAGGTTTTCAACGCAGCGAATTTTTATTAGAAACAGGTGCTGTGGATATGGTCGTTGATCGCCGGCATCTTCGAGATACCATTGCTTCACTCTTAGCGAAATTAACACATCAAGTAGAACAAGGAGCATAAAGCATGAACGGATTAAATGAAATTGACTATGGCATTCTAGCGATTATTGTCGTTTCCGTTGTTTTTGGGCTTTTAAGAGGTTTTGTGCGCGAAGCCATGTCATTAATGACTTGGATTCTTGCAGGTATTTTAGGGACGTTATATTGCGATGAAGTAGCTGCTTGGTTTACCAGTATTTCTATTGTTGGTGTGCGGCTATTATTGGCCTTTATTTTGATTGCACTGACGACTTTGATTGTGGGCGGAATTGTCAGCCATTTGATTTCGAAATTAGTCAAATCAACAAAATTTAGTATTACCGATCGTATTATTGGCATTTTCTTTGGACTAGCCAGGGGTGTTGCCATTATTGCGATTGTGATTTTGATGGTTAATCCTTCGGTTGTTGCGAAAAAAGAAATTTGGAAATCGTCTAAGCTAGTCCCCGAATTTGAACCCGCATCGCTTTGGATTAAAGCACACCTACCGGAAGAATTATTGAAATTTTATGAAAACCCTTCTCAAAATAGAGAAATTGGCTCTGTCGATAATATGCCATTAGAGACTATAAAATCAGAACAAATCAGTACTGTAGAAGATCTAACGGATACCGCGCTTACGGATTAGCCTTCATCTGCTAGTTTTAGACCAGTTTAAAATTGAGTGCAAACAGTGAATTATAGACACAGTTATCATGCAGGTAGCTTTTCAGATGTTTTAAAACATATCGTTTTAATCACTTTAATTCGTGCAATGCGTCGCAAAGAAAAACCTTTGTGTTATTTAGATACGCATGCGGGTAGAGGTCTTTATCATTTAAATTCAGAAGCTGCAAACAAGACGCATGAATCGGTGATGGGTATTCATAAATTATTTGATTTTTATCATAAAGCTATTAATACTGATGCTAAAGTTGTTCCTGAAATTATAAAAACTTATATTAATACAGTTGAAAACTTAGGTTATCCCAATGATTATCCCGGTTCTCCTTTCATCGCGAAAGCGTCTCTTAGAGAAATCGACCGCTTAATTTTAATGGAACTACATCCAGAAGAGCATAAAATACTCAAAAAAAATGTGAGCCCTGATAACAGAATTGCAGTGCATCATCAAAATGGATATTTAAGTTTAAAAGCTTTTTTACCGCCAAGAGAGCGGCGCGGCTTAATTTTAATCGATCCGCCTTTTGAAAAATCTGAGGAATGGCAACAGTTGTTGGCAGCAATAAAAGTGGGCCTTAAACAGTTTCCGACAGGCGTTTTTGCTGTTTGGTATCCCATTAAAGATTTAAGACAGGTAAAACAATTTTTAGCAGCAATCAGCACTTTGGGTGTAGACAGTGCGATTGTCGCTGAATTAGGGATTTATCCACAAGATACGCCTTTAGGCTTGATAAGCTCTGGTATGTTAATGATTAATCCGCCTTGGCAATGTAAAGAAGCTTTGGAAGCAGTCTTGCCTTGGATTTGGAAGGCTTTAGCCGTTAATGAAGCAGGTGGCTGGCGCCTCGAAGCATTTAAAGATAGGTCATTAACTTGAAAAGTTTAATTCATCTATACTAAAAAAGGATTAATCCATCGTTTAAAGGGAGGAAGATAATATGAGTCACGACGAAAATAAACATGGGAATGCTTGCGATGAAGAGCATATGCAAGGTGCTGAATATGGCAACAAATGTGAAAAATGTGACAAACACTATAAACGTTATACGCGTCTGTGTCCCTTATCCTTGGGGATTGCCGCTGGGCTTGTGAATGCCTTAAGTGTTCTCGTTTTTACTTGGATGAGTTCTGCTGCACCAGCCACACATGCACATGCTGAGGTAATGCGAATGATAAGCGCTTCGGGAATGTGGGGAAGCGCTTTCGCTGGGCTTATTCTGGGGTTTGTGAGCGCATTCGTGCTTGCTCTGTTCTATAACACAAGCTTATGTTATTGGAAACGCCGTTGCTCGAGATGCTGCAAATGTGGTTCGCATTGCTGTAAGTGTTAATTCTCACTCGCCTCTTTCGATCACCCCTCTCTCATGCAATGAGAGAGGGTACCAGGCGATAGAAAAAATGTTATGATACCCTCCGAAATTCTATCGTGAACAAGACAGGGCTACTAAGACATGAATTTATTTAGAACAAAAATTTTACACCAAACTGATACAGCAGGCGAACTAAAACGCTGCCTAACCGCTTTTGATTTAACTTTATTGGGTATTGGTGCCATTATTGGGGCGGGTATTTTCGTATTAACGGGTATTGCCGCAGCGACTAAAGCTGGACCTGCCATTATTCTTTCTTATATGTTAGCAGGCGTTGCTTGTTCTTTTGCGGCACTGTCATATGCCGAGCTTGCAGCCAGTATTCGAGGTTCGGGTAGTGCTTACAATTACGCCTATGCAGGGTTGGGTGAAATTGTCGCCTGGATCATTGGTTGGGCCTTAATTTTAGAATATGGGGTTGGTACAGCTGTTGTAGCCATCGGGTGGTCTGGCTATCTGAATGATGCGCTCTTATCTATTGGTATCTCAATACCGATTCATCTCTTAAAAAGTTATTCAGAAGGGGGATTGATTAATCTTCCAGCTGTCTTAATTATTTTAACCTTATGCGGTGTATTAATTATTGGTGTAAAACAAAGCGCTCGTTTTAATATGCTGATCGTGTTTATTAAGTTAGCGGTTCTCGCCTTATTTATTGCAATTGCCACAACAGAGGTACAGCCCCGCCATTGGCAACCATTTATGCCTTTTGGGTGGCCTGGTGTTATAGAGGGTGCTGCTTTGGTCTTTTTTGCGTTTATTGGTTTTGATGCCGTCGCAACGGCTGGTGAAGAAGCAAAAAACCCACAAAAAGACTTATCTTTAGGGATTATGGGATCGCTTGGTATTTGCACTGCATTTTATATTGCTGTTGCCGGATTGTTAACCGGCATTGCGTCGTATACGACTTTAAATACGCAATCGCCCGTTGCAGAGGCTATTTTGAATTTAGGCCATAAAATAACAGCGGATATGATTGCACTGGGTGCTATCGCAGGGCTAACCTCAACAATGCTTATTTTTACATATGCAGGAACGCGTGTTGTTTATTCTATGTCTAAAGATGGTTTGCTGCCCCCATTTTTTTCGCGTGTGCATGCAAAAACACAAACGCCGGTGCAGGTTATTATTATGAGTGGTGTTTTGATGTCGTTGATTGCTGGCTTTTTTCCCATTCGAGAAGTCGCTGAATTGGTGAATATTGGAACGCTAGCCGCTTTTGCAATTGTTTGCATTAGCGTGATTATTTTACGAATTACAAAGCCGGATTTACCTCGCCCCTTTAAAACGCCTTTTAATCCGTTAATTCCGGTTTTGGGTGTTATCTCCTGTGGTTATTTGATGCTCAGCTTACCATGGGTAACCTGGCTAAGATTTATCATTTGGATGGTAGCTGGGCTGATTATTTATGCACTTTATGGCTATCGTCATAGTACCTTATCCAAAGAAAATCATGTTGCTCCTGAATAAGTTATTTCTGTGTTTTTGAGCGCAAATAGTATTGCACAATGCCGTAAAGACTAATGAGAGACCAAGCGATTTCTATCGCAACAGAGGCCAAATTCCAGTTATAGAGAAGCGAAATTAAAAGCAGAATAGAACCAATGAGGTTACCGAGCGAAAAACTTAAGCTTTTGGGTGTGGATTTTCCGGTTTGTAACAAGAAGTAGAAAGCTAAGATAATCAAAACACCCAAAATACCTAATATGTCAGGCATAAGAGGCATATAATCAAACAATTTTTGCAAAGAATATATCATAGGTTATCTATAACACAAAGTATGCCTACAAAACAGATGTTGATTAGTTTAAGATCAGCCTTGATGCTTTTTTTATATATAAAAGTTGGAAAACTAATTTGATTAGTATTGGATTAATGTCTGGCACTTCGATGGATGGCATCGAGGCCGCTTTGCTCGAGACCGATGGAACACCAGCGGTATTAAAAACACTCGGACATATTTCGCTGAACTACGATCCAGAATTTAGAATTTTATTAAAATCTGCAGAAAATGCCGTTAAGGAGTGCCAAGGCAACTTAGCAGAAGCTAAAATTTATTATGAGGAAGTCAGTGCTAATTATTTAAAAAAAGCCTATTTCATTTATGGACATAACAATCATTCAGTGATGAGCTTTGATGAAGTGATTGAACATTCAACAAAGTTGCATGCGATTGCCGTTAAAAGTTTGTTAAAAGCACAAAAAATAGAGCCTCATCAAATTGACGTGATTGGATACCATGGTCAAACTTTATTTCATAATCCCGCCAAAAAAATTTCTGTGATTGTAGGAGATGGACAGCAATTAGCAAATGATTTGGGCATTCAGGTGGTCAATGATTTTAGAAGCCGTGATATTGAAGCAGGCGGTCAGGGTGCGCCTTTTGCGCCTTTATATCATTACGCCTTAGCCATTAGAGATAATCAATTCCCCATCGCGGTTGTCAATTGTGGTGGCATTTCGAATATCAGTTTAATTTTAAACAATGACGAAGAAAGCGTGATTGGCTTTGACACTGGCCCTGGCAATGCGTTAATCGATCGCCTGGTGCGACGACGCACAGATGGCCAAGAAAATATGGATAAAGACGGCCAGTATGGAAGGCAGGGGAGGGTCGATTCAAAAGTATTAGCCTTACTGTCTGAAAAAGCTATTGTTAAATCCGGTCAGAATTATTTACAGAAAAGCCCACCCAAATCATTGGATTATAATGACATGAAGCTTATTCCAGAACTCGACGCTCTTTCTTTAGAGGATGCCTGTGCGACTTTGGAGGCTTTTACAGCCGAAACGATTGTCAATAGCCTGGATTTATTGGATTCAATAGATTTACCCGATCACACCTTCACTTTACCAAAACTTTGGATCTTAGCTGGTGGCGGATGGCGTAATCCTATGATTGTACAGGAACTTCGAAATCGTTTATGGGCCAAGTTCGGTAGAACTGTTAAAATAGCCAGCGCAGATGAAATTGGCTGGAGTAGCCAAGCGATGGAAGCCCAAATTTTTGCGTATTTTGCGGTACGCAGTCTACAAAATAAGCCGCTCACTGTACCCCGCACTACGGGAGTGCCTAGGCCCATGTCGGGTGGTACCCTTTACTCACCATTGTCAGTGTAAATGAGGCATTTACGAATGATAAAAATACTGGTTTTAGGGCCTGTCTGGGTAGGGGACATGGTTATGGCACAGTCTTTACTAAAGGCTTTATCAGCATTATCTCCATCAAAAATCCAAATTGATGTATTAGCACCTGCTTATACCTTAGCTTTGCTGCAGCGTATGCCCGAAGTGCACAAAGCCTTGCCGATGCCCGCCATTTCACATGGAGAACTCGCGTTTGGGAAGCGTTATCAAACAGGAAAGGACTTAAGGGAGCACCAATATGATCAGGCAATTGTATTACAAAATTCTTGGAAATCCGCTTTAATCCCATTTTTTGCAAATATTCCAAAACGGACTGGCTGGATAGGGGAGTGTCGCTTTGGCTTATTGAATGATATTCGTCAACTCGATAAAGCAATCTTAACAAGCATGACCAGTCAATATGCAGGTTTAGCCTTTTCAAAAGGACAAGAAAAAGAAGCGAAAAAAATTCCCCAACACTGGTGGCCAGCATTGGCGGTTAATGAGACAGATGTACAAAAAACCCTTGATAAATTTTCTATAACAGTCGATAAAAATAGGCCCGTTTTAGCTTTATGTCCGGGCGCTGCTTTTGGTTCTGCCAAACGCTGGCCTGAAGAATATTATGCGGAATTAGCAAATCACATGATAAGCCAAGACTGGGAGGTCTGGTTATTTGGATCTGCTAGCGAGAAAAATATTGGCAATAAAATACAATCGTTATGCAACAATCGTTGCCGGGATTTTGTAGGAACCACTTCATTACCTGAAGCGATTGATTTATTGAGTGTCGTCACAAAAGTGGTTAGTAACGATTCAGGACTCATGCATATTGCATCTGCTTTGAAACGATCTGTGATTGCTATTTATGGGCCAACACCTGCAGAGTTTGCACCGCCTTTAAGTATGGATGCAAAAATTTTACAAACAGATTTATCTTGCAGACCCTGTAGACAGCGAGAATGTCCATTGGGACATCATCACTGTATGAAAATGATAACGCCATCACAAATAATAGCTCGCATAATTGGTATTTAACATAATATACATTATGCGAAGTTTTGCTTTACTTAAGCTTGAGGCTCAGCATGTATTCTATAGCTTGTAGCTAGTGCTTTTCCGCTAAAAGCAATACCGATTTTGATAGCATTTTTTATATTATGATGCAATAATGCTGTGCCATATTGCTTTTCATCAATTTGTTGAAGTGCTTCATTTGCAACTTTTTTTAGATTTTTTGTACCGTTGCCATCAACATGTTTAATTTCTAAAATAACGCCAAACTTATTAATATCATTTGGTATTAACATAATATCGTAACGTCCTAAACCACTTTCTTTATTAGAGTCAATTTTATAATGATTTCTGTCTATGCCAGAAATAAGTCCCAGCATAAACCCATGATAGAATTTTTCTGCATTTTTACCTTTTATGTCGTGTACGCTGAATGTTTGCAATAGGATGTTTTGCAAATCATTTTCAAAATCTGTTAAGTTGCCATTTAATAGATTACTCAAAAACGTGCTAAAAACAGTTGAATTATTAACACCAGATAACCATTCGGCAATTAAAGTGTTATACAAAAGTTTTACTTCTTTATTAGGAATTTGCAGTTGATATAAGGAATTGTCTTCAATATTTTCTATCAGCGTTGCTTTAAGATATCCACACATTAACAATAATGTCCACACCATAGATTCATTAATTTCTAAGTTAATGAAAGCCATTTGTTCATTGATACGCATTTGTATAGATTTATCTTGCAATAAAGCTTCAAACTGAAATTTAAAGTTTGTACTTGCATGAACGAACAAATCTTTAATAAGCGCATTATCGCTGGTATTTACCCAATAAGAGCCTAGTTTTCCTCGCTTTTTAACATAGTGCACGATAGACCAAGGATTATAGACAATAGCATCACCACATTGGTAACCATTATACCAGTCTTTAACTTGGTCTACATTGCTGGTAAGATTAGATTTTTCTAGCAATTCCCCTACTTCGCCTTCAGTAAAACCAAAACATTCACCGTAACGAGAATCTAATAAAGAATAAGTATCAATATTATTTAAGCCTGAAAATAAACTTTCTTTGGAGATTCTTAAAATGCCTGTTAATACAGCGTTTTCTAGATAAGAGTTATCTTTAAGTCCTGCCCCTAAAAATTCTCTCATAAATGTTATCATTTCTTTATAATATTTTTCTATATAGGCAGTCTGAATGGGTGTGTCGTATTCATCAATAAGGACAATGGGTTTAATACCATAGTTTTGATACAAATAAAAAGTAAGATCTTTTAAAGCGTTTTTGATGTCTGTCTCTGCTGCTGTTCTATTTAAAACACTTTTATATTTGTCTTTTTGATGATCGCTCAACTTCGTGTCAGTTAAAACTTGTACATGCTGTTCGTATGTATGACTGAGCAGATTGCAAAAATCATTATAGGCGGACGCAAAAGATGTGCTTTTAATATCTTTAAAACTTAAAAAAATGACAGGATATTGACCTTGATACTTCATGCATTGAGCATGCTCAGCAATTTTCAATCTTTGAAACAAATGTGCTGTTGGTTTATTAATAACATTTTTGGCAAAAAAATGATGCAGCATAGACATGTTCAACGTCTTACCGAAGCGTCTAGGGCGTGTAATAAGCTTTACTTTTGTAAGATCGGCTACGATATCCTTAATCAATAAGGATTTATCAACAAACAGATACGGTTTGCCTTCCGCATCTCTGGTTTCTATAATTTCTCTAAAATCGCTAATGCCAATGGGGGGTTGCATCACGCTTTAATATCCT
This sequence comes from Gammaproteobacteria bacterium, assembly GCA_044225595.1. GTDB lineage: Bacteria > Pseudomonadota > Gammaproteobacteria > UBA6186 > Azoamicaceae > CADEGZ01. Next base: position 4,042 of record JBGAIG010000013.1, on the reverse strand, counting down.
TCGTTGATTAATAATACAGCACTGATTAAAAAAACAACTACGTTACATCCGCCTCTCCCTAAGGAGTACATTTTTAGATAATTCTATCATATTTGAATTTTCTACGCATGTAACGTTCATAAGCTAAATCAACTCATTATTAGTATTGTTGATTTTAGGAATTTTGATACGAAGCTATATTTCAAAACGCTCAGCAATCTTGGTTTTTATTTGTTCACGCGCAGAGATAGGATCAATTCTAATAAAAATATCCACTACACCCGTTCCTGAATACCCGATCGCTTTAATGCCACCATTGACATCCATTTTGAAGCGAATATGTCCTGGCGAGTATTTATGTCGGCAGGCTTCAGAAATGCCCAAAATAACTTTTTGGACAGCGGGAAGGTTTTCTATCCACAGTATATTGTTTTTTAGATGTTTATCTAAACTGGTATGTCGCCCTTTCATGAAGCGTAAGAAGGTTCTAGGGTATCCGCCAAAAACATATACATTGCCGGTACCACAAATAAGGTAAATAAAGTACCAATAGAGAGACCAGCACCAATCACTAAACCAATATTGAAGCGACTTACCGCACCGGCACCCGTGGCCATAATCAACGGCAATACGCCTAACACCATTGCGGCAGTTGTCATGAGTATGGGACGAAGACGAATAGCGGATGCCATTTCAATTGCCTCTCGTTTGCTCTTTCCTTCTTTTTGTAAATCATTGGCAAATTGTACGATTAAAATACCATGCTTACTGATAAGCCCTATCAGGGTTACTAAACCGACTTGGCTATAAATATTTAGGCTAGCCCCGCCAATGCCTAAACTGACAAAAATCATTGCGCCACAAATAGACATGGGTACGCTAATTAAAACGATCAAAGGATCTCTAAAGCTTTCGAATAATGCTGCTAAAGTCAGAAAAATAATAATCAGTGCAAAGAAAAAAGTAACCATTAAGCTATTACTTTCTTGCTGAAATTGCCGGGATTGGCCTGCATAATCTACCGTATAACTCGCCGGCAGTGTTTCTTTTGCGATAGCATTTAATGCGTGTAATGCTTGCCCTAAGCTAACAGAAGGCATTGGAACGCCCGAAATTGTTGCAGAGTTTAATTGTTGAAAACGGTTTAGTGCTTCCGGTATGACTTCGGTTTTCAGAGAAACAATTGTAGAAAGCGGAATGGATTGATTATTAACTGTAATATGATAGTTAAGCAATTGATCTGCATTGAGACGCTCGCTCGTCATTACTTGTGGAATGACTTGATAAGAACGCCCTGCAAGATTGAAGTAATTAACATAGTTTCCACCTAAATTAGCTCCCAATACATTGCCGATGTCTTTCATGGTTAAGCCCAGATCGGCAGCGATATCTCGGTTTAAGATAATACGTGTTTGTGGTTTATCGACTTTAAGATCAGTATCCAAAAACATAAACTGACCGCTCGCACGCGCTTTATCTAAGATGGCATGAGAAACTTCATTAAGCCTTTCGTAAGAATCTGTTGTTTTAACAATAAATTGCACCGGTAATCCACTTGTACCGGGTAAAGACGGTGGTTGAAAAGCTACAATATTTGCGCCAGAAATTTGAGAAAATAACCCTTGTAATATGGGTTGAATTTGGTTTGTTGTACGGTGACGTTGATCCCACGGTTTTAATACAATGCCACTAATGCCCGTATTAAGCCCACTGATACCCGTTAATTGAAAGACATGATCTAATTCGGGAAACTGTAAAAAAGTGCCGTAAACTTGCTGCATGTAAAGCTTTGTTTGGTCTAACGTCGCATTCGGCGCTGTGCTTAAGAGTGAAATCACAATGCCCTGATCTTCTTGAGGTGCAAGCTCTGTTCGTGAAGTTGAATAAAGCAAATAAATACTACCTAAAATAATTAGCGAAAATGCAGCCGTTACGGAAAGATAATTAAGCGAATAATGCAGCCATTTTTCGTAACTTTTTCGGCATTTTTCGAATTGCGCATCAATATAAAGGCTAAAACGATTTTGAATGCCGTTATGATGATGAGGCGCCAGGAGTAATTTGGAACACATCATGGGTGATAATGTTAGTGCAACAACCGCAGAAACACCGACAGCACCTGCTAAAGTAAAAGCGAATTCTGTAAAAAGCGCACCTGTTAACCCGCCCATAAATCCAATCGGCAAATAAACAGCAATTAATATCACTGAAATAGCAATAATTGGATTGGCCAATTCTCGTGCACCTTGTAAAGAAGCTTCCAGGCGCGTCATCCCCTCTTCCATATGCCGATGCACGTTTTCTACTACTATAATCGCATCATCAACAACCAAGCCAATAGCTAAAACAAGAGAAAGCAAGGTTAGTAAATTAATCGAATAGCCCAACAGAAGCATAATAAAAATAGCGCCTATTAGAGATAAAGGGATTGCAATAACAGGGATAATGACCGATCGAACAGAACCCAAAAATAAAAATATCACACCCGTGACGATAACCAATGCTTCAAACAAAGAATGTTCTACCTCATGAATTGCACTATTAACGTATTTAGTTGCATCATAGGCGATCTCACCTTCTAGGCCTTCGGGGAATTGTGATTGAATTTCAGGAAATGCCTTGAGTACGGTTTCGATAACCGTGAGTATATTAGCAGTGGGTGCGACTTTAATGCCAATATAAACGGCATCTTGATTATTAAAACTAACAAATGTGTCATAATTTTCTGAACCTAAAGTGATTTTTGCAACGTCGCTTAAATGTACAATGGCTCCGTCTTCTGATTTTAAAATTAATTTTTTGAATTCATCCAGGCTATGTATATCCGTATCTGCAGTTAGATTAACGGTTATCATTTGGCCTTGTGTACGCCCTACGGCAGAAATAAAATTATTATTAGCCAAGGCGTTGGAGATATCTGCCGCTGTTAAATTGTAAGCTGACAGTTTGTTCGGATCGATCCAGGCACGCAAGGCAAATGCACGTTCGCCTAAAATTTGTGCATCTTGAACACCATCAATCGCTTGCAGTTGAGGTTGAACAACCCGAATTAAGTAATCTGTAATTTGATTGCTATATAAAACTTTACTTGAAAAACCGATATACATAGAATTGATACTTTCACCAACTGCAACAGTAATAGCGGGTTGTTGAGCACCAGGCGGCAACTGGTTTAAAATAGCATTGATATTGGTATTAATTTCACTGAGTGCTATATTCGGATCGTAATTGAGTTTTAGTATAGCCTGTATCGTGCTAATCCCTTGTAAACTGCTAGAAGTCATGTATTCAATGCCATTCGCCTGCGCTAAAGCACCTTCTATAGGTGTCGTGATAAAACCGGCAATAAGCGCAGGATCTGCGCCTACGTATGCCGTCGTAACGGTAACCGTTGCATTTTGTGTAAATGGATATTGACGCACAGGGAGTTCTGACAGTGAGCGCAACCCAAGAACAAGAATAAGTAGACTAACAACCGTTGCAAGAATGGGTCGGCGTATAAAAATATCAGTTATTTGCATTATTCATCCACGGGTATCGGTGCAGGATTGTTGCTGGGAGTGACAGTATTATTGATTACAATGGGTGTTCCATTTTTAATTTTTAATTGGCCGCTGGTGACAACCCACTCCCCTTCTTTTAAGCCTTCTAATATAGCAATTTGATCGCCACGAGTCTCGCCCACTTTTACAAAAGCTTGTGTTGCAATGTATGTTGGATTACCTTTTTTGTCTTTACCACTTTCTTTCGCAATATAGACAATTTCTCCATAAGGGTTAAAAGTAATAGCTGTTTGAGGTAAGGTTAAAAGGCGTTTTTGTTCACCTGCAGCAATTTCGATATTGCCAAACATGCCAGGCAACAGCTTTAAGTCTGAATTAGCTAAAGTTGCTTCTACCGCGATATTGCGTGTTTTAAGATCTACGATAGGATCGATTGTTGTAATTTTTCCCCTAACAGCATGATTAGGATCTGCATCTGTAAAAAACGAAACATTTAATCCTACTGAAATTTGGTTTAACATTTTTTGAGGTATAGAAAAATCGACATAGAGCGGATCAAC
>JBGAIG010000037.1:0-5883 GCA_044225595.1 Gammaproteobacteria bacterium | reverse complement strand
CTTCTGCCTCAACTGCTGCTGAAAGAAGCTGGCGAGCGCCACCTCTCAATACTTCTGTTAATAAATCAGGATTTGTGTCTGGCTTTTTAAACGTAATAACAGTATCTTTCTGCATGGTGGTGTTCCTCTGGGGATTTATCCATTAACCTTCATCAGTTAATGAGGATACACCGCCTAATTAATTCGTCAATTCAGCTCCGTACACAACTTTCGATCATAGCTCAGGAGGCGTTATGGAATGCAATAGCAATGACAAAATAAATATTATTGTCAATGACTTGATCGTTTTGCTAAAAAATAATGATGAGCCTCATTGGGCGCAAGTATTATCAAATATTTTACAGGATTACAAAACTTCTAACGCCGAAAAAGAAACTGCCGCATTGTTTTTAAAGATAATGCAAGGTGGAATGGGGTCTTTCTTAGATCTGGTATTACATAAAAATGCCAAACCATTAATAGCCGAAAATAATCGGCTAGATGAATTACGACATAAGCTATATGAGGAGTGTAAGCGTTTGCAATAATCTTGCTAAAAAAATTGCCAAATTTTTTGATAAATATTGTAATTGCTTTTTGCAAAGAATCTGGCAAAAATGTTTCCATTTTTGTAACAAAATTTTGTCTATAAATTTATTCCGTATTTGCCTAAAAATGGATCATGGTTTGGCAAATTATTTTTGGTAATATTGAGCGCCATTGTTTTTTCTACCCACGATTTCTAACCCTACATCCCCCACACCTGTCGCAACTATCGTTGCAAAAAAATAGCTGCATTGAATCAAGACATTACCCTGCAAAATTCTAATTTCAACCTACATTCCCTGTGATCTTAATCTAACAAATCTGAATTAAAAATAATCTATCCTTCTTAAGAAGAGTATCCGCAAATTTAACCACCTCTTATAAACTGTTTACCAACGCTGCATACTTGTAATTTTTAAGGAGCGTGGTATGTCAGAAAATAATCATCTCGTAAAAAAACCGTTACCATTAGATATGGATAAATGGCGTCCTATTATCATGGATTGGGAATCGAGCAAGGAAAGTCAAAAAAGTTATTGCGAACGGTTAGGGATAAACTTAAATACGTTTACTTATGCACGAAGCATGGATAAATGGCGTCCTATTATCATGGATTGGGAATCGAGCAAGGAAAGTCAAAAAAGTTATTGCGAACGGTTAGGGATAAACTTAAATACGTTTACTTATGCACGAAGCAAGCTAACGCCAGTAAAAAAGCAAAAATTAACATTTGTGCCGATCGAGATTAATCAGCCTGACAGTCAAAAGCAATTTGATATCAATAAAGTCATTATTGAAAATCCACAAGGATATAAATTGCATGTTTCATCTGATTTATCGTTAGAACGTTTAACAAAAATATTTAAATTAAGCGGATAGCTAAATGCTTAAATTTCGCGATGAGATAAAAATATATGTCAGCATAGAGCCAATCGATGCAAGAAAGAGTATCGATAGTCTCTGTGCAATGATTGTTGAATACTTTGAAGATAACCCGCAGAGCGGAAGTCTTTTTATATTTGTTAATAAATTGCGAGATAAAGTAAAAATTATTTGGTGGGATGCTAATGGATTTATTCTGCACTACAAACGGCTTGAAAGAGGACGTTTTATTATGCCAAAAATAAATGGCGTCAATAAACTTGAAATTTCACAAACCCAGCTACATGGATTATTAGCTGGATTGGATTTTTCATTAATGCGTCATTTCCCCGAAATAAATTATTATCAATACACATAAAATGTTGAGGCATTTTACAAAAATATAGTATAATGCCTCGCATGAAAGAATATAAAATATTAGAAAATATTTCGAAAAAAGAATTAATAAAAATTGTTTCTCAGCAAGCGAAACAGATTCAATTTCTAGAAGAGCAAATATTAGCTTATCGACTTCGCCAGTTCTCAAATAAATCTGAGAAAATAAATCCAAATCAGCTTTCTTTATTTGATGAGGCTGAATTACCAAAAGCAGAAGAAGATATTTTATCTCAAGAAGAAGAAATCAAAGTTGCCTCTTATACTCGAAATAAAAATGTGGGTAGAAAAGCACTTCCAGCAGAATTACTTCGTATACCACGCGTTTATGATTTGTCTGAACAAGAAAAAAAATGTCAATGTGGCAGTGAATTAACTCATATTAAAGATGAAAAAAGTGAGCAACTCGAAATTATTCCTGCAAAAATTTATGTCATTGAGCACATTAGAAAAAAATATGCCTGCAAGCAATGTCAGGAAACGATCAAGTTAGCGAAACAACCAGCGGCACCTATTCCAAGAAGTATCGCTGCCAGTGGACTTTTAAGCCATGTTTTGGTTTCTAAATTTCAAGATCACCTTCCTTTATTTCGCCAGGAAAAAATATTAAAACGCATCGGTGTTGATATTCCACGAGCAACACCGTGTTTGTGGGTAATAAAGTGTGCCGAGTTGCTGCGACCTCTTTTAAAATTAATGCATGATCGTATCTTAACTTATGATATTGCTTATGTTGATGAAACGACTTTGCAAGTATTAAAAGAATTGAATAAAACTATTAAAAGTAAAAAATATATGTGGCTTGTGTGCCGTAGCAGCATAAATAAACTGTCAAGGATAACAGTCGGTTTAATGCAAGAAGCTATAGAAAAGATGGTGGTAGACCCACCAAGGTCGATTATCAGGAATTGACTTTAAACTACTTCAAGCGGCTTTTGTTAAGAGCAATGGTCGTGAGCGTTGAAGCAAAAGCAGGAATAAAATTCTGCAAGTAAGAATCAGAAAGACGAATGAAGCTGAATCTCTGTAGACACGTCGTAATGTATTTTATAGAGACATCAAAATTGAAGTCGAAGCCATACTTCAAGAACACCAGTCTATGAGAAACCTGGATTGCTGCATAGGCGATGTCCGGCGGAAAAGAGACGTGATTCTGATTCAGGCTTTTCTATGGAACTGCGGGAACCAGTCGTTTCTGATGTTAAGGGAGAAACCCAAGTGAGAATAACTCGCAAGGGTGAGAGTACTGATGCAGAACACTGGGACGGAGTAGCTTGTAGTAGTGATGAAACAACTGTAATGGTTGTGGAGCGAAGGAGCTACATTAGGCTGTTCGCTATGAATGTTCAACTGATGAAAGTCAGGAGGAAATATTGATAACAACAAAACCATTTGAGATACCAAAACAATTAGTCATGCAAGCATACAAGCTGGTAAAAGCTAATGCTGGAGCAGCAGGCGTTGATAAACAATCTCTTGAAGATTTTGAAGTAAATTTAAAGGATAATTTATTCAAACTCTGGAATCGGATGTCATCAGGAAGTTATTTTCCTCCACCAGTAAAAGGGGTGCCAATTCCGAAGAAATCAGGAGGCATACGCTTGTTGGGTATACCCACAGTTTGTGATCGAATAGCACAAATGGTAGTAAAACTCATTTTTGAACCGCAAGTAGAGCCGTACTTTTTAACAAATTCCTACGGATACAGGCCCAATAGATCGGCGCTGGACGCTGTAGGGATCACTCGTCAACGATGTTGGAAGTATGACTGGGTCATTGAGTTCGATATCAAAGGACTATTTGATAACATACCGCGAAATTTATTAATGATAGCGGTAAGGAAGCACACTAAATGCAAATGGATACTGCTATACATTGAGCGATGGTTAAATGCACCTATGCAAATATCAGATGGAGAAGTAATTACGCGTCAATCTGGTACTCCACAAGGGTCAGTCATCAGTCCTGTGTTAAGCAATTTATTTATGCATTATGTGTTTGACCTATGGTTGCAAAAGCATTATCCATCACTGCCATGGTGCCGTTATGCAGATGATGGATTAGTGCATTGTAAAACGGAAAAGGAAGCAAGAAAAATTCTTGCCATTCTTGATAGGCGCTTCAAGGAATGTGGGTTACAGCTTCATCCAGATAAAACACGTATTGTCTATTGCAAAGATGGAAATAGAAAAAGCAGATATAAAAATACAACTTTTGAATTTTTAGGTTTTGCCTTTCGTCCGCGACTAGTGAAAGCAAACAAAGGATATCTATTTGTTAGCTTTACGCCATCAGTCAGTGAAAAGTCGCTTAAATCAATGCGAGACAAAATCAAATGGATAGGAAAACGTAGAAATGTGGCGTTAAGCCTGAATGACATTGCCGAAAATATTAATCCAGTAGTACGTGGGTGGATCAACTATTACGGAAAATATAGACGTTCAGGTTTATATCCAATTTGGCGTGATATAAATAAAGCATTAGTAAAGTGGGCAATGCGAAAATTTAAAAAGTTAAACAGTAAAACAAAAGCTGCAAGATTTATTAAATTAATTGCCATTAAAACCCCAGACTTGCTTGCTTATTGGAAAGAAGGTATGCAAGGTGCGTTTGCCTAATGGAAGCAGTATGAATTGAGAGATTCACGTACTGTTTTACGAGGGGCTAGCGGGGAAGTTCCGCTGGCCTACTCTCCTATTCCGGAGGTCCTAAAGAGCAATTTGTATATTACTACCAATATCATCCATCACGCTCGCATGAAGTGGCAGATGATTTTTTTGCTGATTTTAAAGGTTATTTACACTGCGATGGATTCATTGGTTATGATACGTTAGCGGAAAAAAGAAAAACCATAAAACTTGTTGGCTGTTGGTATCATGCGCGGCGAAAATTTGTTGAAGTGGTAAAACTCATGCCAAATAAAGAAGGTGTGGCTTCATCGGTTGTGAAACTAATCGCTAAATTAAGCGTGATTGAGGAAGAAATAAAAACACTTTCTTATACTGAAAAATACGACATTCGCCAACACCAATCCAAAGCGATCATTGATGAGCTGTATGAATATCTTATTAAACATCAGCCAACCATACCACCGAAAAGCTTGCTAGGTGAGGCGGTAAATTACACGCTCAATCAATGGCCAAAATTGTTAATGTTTTTAGATGATGGGCGACTTGATATTAGCAATAATCTTTCTGAGCGTGGCATTAAGCCTTTTGTGATTGGCAGAAAAGGGTGGCTTTTTGCAGATAGCGTAGCAGGCGCGCATGCGGCAGCCACTATTTTTAGCCTCATTGAAACTTGCAAATATCATCAAATCGAGCCATACGACTATTTGCGGTATGTGCTTGATGCGATACCTCAGTGCAACACGATTGACGATTATGAGAGATTGCTTCCCTACCATATTGATCGGTTATTATTAGTCAGCCAGGTGCGATAAGGGCTGATTAATTAGCGGATACATTGCTTTGTTATGTAGCGATTCATTTATTAGAGGTGGCGATTTGCGCGTAGGTGAGGATAGCCAGCCGAATTTGTGTTACAAATTTACTACAGCGTAAGCGTCAAAATATCCCCCTCCTTTAATTAGTGCACACACATCACTTAAATTATCCGCATCATCAACCATCAGATAAGGATACATAAATGATGCAAATAACTGGATTGCCACAGTTTAAAAAATAAAGAGTATCATAAGTCAAGGCCATAGTTATTTTATAAATAAAAATTAGAGGTGAGCAAAATGTATACTAGACTTTTAAAGTTAAGTAGCGGTACTTTTTTTAGAAACACGTTAACTCCTAGAAGGAACATAAGTCATTTTTCAAAAGATATTTGGCCTTCTTTACCGGTAGAAGAAAAAATGCAAATTGCACTGACAGAGAGCAAGCCACATAACCCTGAAACAAGTTATTATAAAGGGCTAGCTTTGCTAAAAATGGGCAATCAATTTGTAGGCGAAGCAATTAGCGCCTTTGAAGAAGTCTATAAAAATGAAAGTGCCCCTGCTTCTCTGCGTTATTTAGCCGAGAAAAGAGTGTCTTCACTTTACGAAAAACAAGGCGACTTTCCCAAAGCGTATGAGGCTCTTAAAAAATC
>JBGAIG010000012.1:0-56393 GCA_044225595.1 Gammaproteobacteria bacterium | reverse complement strand
CGTTTAAGATCTTGTAGGATCGTCATGATCGATTTAGGACTATCTTTGGGTAGGGATTACAAAAAACAAAATTTATATCAAAAATACGTGTCAAGTGTTTTTAGAAAAATATTTTCATTGGAGGGGGGCGAGTAGTTACTTCCACTTTAGTTAAGCGTTAAGTTATTTAATAGGATTTTTGCGCAACTAGCGCAGATTACAATGAGGCATAAACAATGACGGTCATTCATAATCCACACGATACTTTTTTTAAAACATCGATGTCTAATCTACAAGTAGCACGTAGCTTTTTTGAACAACATTTGCCGGTTATTATTAAAGAACAGCTTGATTTAAGAACGTTAGAATTGCAGCCTGGGAGCTTTATTGATAAAGCCTTACAAAATTCCGAATCAGACGTACTATACAAAGTTAAATTTCGAGACAGTAGTGAATGGGCTTATCTATACGTTTTGGCTGAGCATCAGTCTTCTGTCGATATTTGGATGCCACTACGATTATGGCAGTATATTGTTGCCATCTGGAATGAATGTGTAAAGCGAAATAAAAAGGGAAAAGGAAAGTTGCCACTTGTTATTCCACTTGTTTTTTACAATGGACGTAAATCATATGATGGCGCTAGAGACATTCGAGAACTGATTGATGCACCGCAATATTTAATTGAATACTTTTTGTTAAAGCCTTTTCACTTAATCGATACACATGATATCAAAGACGAAGATTTAAAGAAGCAACATGTATGTAGTTTGATGGAATTTGTTATGAAACATGCTTTTGAGAGGGAAGCTATACATAGTATACAGCAACTTACACAGTTTCTATTATTTCATCTTGGATCTAAAATTTTAGGTGACGATTATTTAACAACAGTGCTAAAATATTACATGGACAGCGCGCAAACTGCTGATCCTACTAAGCTGCGAGAAATGCTTGAAGAAGGGTTAGTCGATTCTAGAGAAGGAGAAGTCATGGCAACAATATCAAGTTATCTCACTGAGCGTGGCGAGCAAAAAGGTGTGGCTCTTATGTTGATGAATATGTTGAAAACCCGATTTAGCGATCTGTCGGATGTCTATATTGAAAAAATAAACCACGCGGATGCAGCTACTTTAAATCAATGGGGAATTAATTTAATGAAAGCACAATCTTTAGACGAAGTCTTTGGATGAAGCAGGATAAAGAGCCACGCTTGACATGATCTCGTTTTTATGAGATTTTGTAGAAGTCTAATCAATATGTAGTTAGAATAAAAAATGCTAGCAAACATGAGAAAATTCTTATATAAAATAATGCTGAGTTTCATTTTTACGTCTTTAGTTTTGCTATGTTTGACTTTATTACACATGCTGCATACTTTAGACTGGTCGGAACAGAAACCCAATCTGTTATCACAGATCCAAAAAAGTGCTAGCTATTATCTAATCTCTTATGCTGATGGCCCTCCGATTTTTTTTCAAAATAGAAATATACTGGCGGCTTCTGCAATAAATCGTGGGTTTGATTTTATTTATAATTTTAGACGTGAACATCTTGATCCGCATTTTGTGCAGCAAAATCCTATTCTAAATGAACCCTGTGGCGCAGGTTTTTGGTTATGGAAACCCTATTTGATTTTGAAGACTTTAAACCAAGTGCCAGACGGATCCATTGTCATGTATGCAGATTCAGGCTTATTAGTGCGTAAATCTCTACCAAATTATATTGAACAAGGCATGCAGCAAGATAAAGATATCTTATTATTTGCCTACGACCCAGCGCTCGATGGTTATGCTGGGTATTGTGCAAGCGGCGACACTTTTGCCGCCATTGATTGCCTTAACGATAAGTGTCGTAATAGCCCGCATGTCTGGGCTGGTATTATAATAGTGCGCAATTCAGCAAAAAGTCGCGCCTTTATTGAACAATGGCTTCATCTCGCCGAACAACCTGACTTATTAAAGGGATCAAATTTAAAAACGCCTAATTACCCTGAGTTTCGCCATCATCAACATGATGAGGGATTATTAAGCGCATTGGCTGGTCGTGAAGCAGCAAAAATTAATTTCGTGCCGATGGATAAAAACTTCTTTGCCCACATCGGCACGCATCGACGTAAAACTTCGGAGCAATCACTAATTGGCCTGATGTCTAGTGAGTATATTTACCAAGAGCGTAAATTACCAAATTGGTGGTGGATTAGAAAAATGCGCAATTTATGGATGACTTATAAACAATCCAGCCAATAAAATATTTTAATTCTCTGTCTAAAATAGCTATACTATCCCGATAGTGGACTAATTTAGTCTTGTATCTGTTTGGGTGTATTTAAGCATGGTTAGAATTAGCAAATTAACTGATTATGGGGTTGTTATTATGGCCTTTATGGCAGGCCATTCTTTGCGCCTTTTTCAAGCAAAAGAAATCGCAAAACAAACAGCTATTGCAGAACCTACCGTATCTAAGCTTTTGAAAAAATTAACGAAAAATAAATTACTCCACTCGGTCCGGGGCGCGCATGGCGGCTACACTTTGGCCTCTCAACCCAAAGACATCACAATAGCCATGCTCATCAATGCCTTGGAAGGCCCTATTGCTATTACCGAATGTAGCTTGGGGCACGATCATTGTGCAAGCGCATCCCTCTGTTCTGTCAAAACCCCTTGGCTGCGCATTAATCAAGCCATTACGAGTGCCTTACAATCAGTTAAGTTAAATGACTTAACCAATGCTGTGCAAATAGAACATTTTTCGAACCAGCAACGTCTCGAGGTACGCCATGTCCAACACTAACCCTACGCCTACAAGTGATCCAACGCTTGCAACATGGATAGAAAGCGAATATAGCGCGGGCTTTATTACCAACATTGAATCAGACAGCATTCCCATGGGTTTAAATAGAGAGACAATTCGCTTAATTTCTGCTAAAAAAAATGAACCCGCTTTTATGTTAGAATGGCGTCTTCGCGCTTTTGAGCATTGGTTAACTTTAAAAGAACCCCATTGGGCTGCCGTTCATTATGATTCCATTGATTATCAGAAAATTATTTACTATTCCGCGCCTAAAACTAAAAAAAACATTAAAAGCCTAGCAGAAGTTGATCCTGAATTACTAAAAACCTATGAAAAGCTCGGTATTCCTCTGAAAGAACAAGAGCGCTTAAGCGGTATTGCGATTGATGCCGTCTTTGACAGTGTTTCGGTGGCCACAACGTTTAAAGAAAAACTAGCAAGCGAAGGCATTATCTTCTGCGCTTTCTCGGAAGCTGTGCAAGAACATCCCGAACTCATTAAAAAATATTTAGGCACGGTTGTTCCCTATACCGACAACTTTTTTGCCTGTTTAAATTCCGCTGTTTTTACGGATGGGTCTTTTTGTTATATTCCCAAAGGTGTACGATGCCCGATGGAACTTTCCACCTATTTTCGTATTAATGCTGCAGCAACGGGTCAATTCGAACGCACACTGATTATTGCAGACGAAGGCAGTAGTGTTAGTTATTTAGAAGGCTGCACAGCGCCCATGCGAGACGAAAACCAGCTACACGCGGCAGTCGTTGAATTGGTGGCGCTTGATCGCGCACAGATTAAATACTCAACTGTACAAAATTGGTATCCCGGAGACAAAGAAGGCAAAGGCGGTATTTATAATTTCGTTACAAAACGCGGATTATGTCGCGGGCAAGCTTCTAAAATTTCGTGGACGCAAGTAGAAACGGGTTCTGCGATTACTTGGAAGTATCCCAGTGTTATTTTACAAGGTGACGGTAGTGTGGGCGAATTTTATTCGGTCGCACTTACCAATCACTATCAACAAGCCGATACAGGCACTAAGATGATCCACCTTGGTCCAAACACACGCAGCACTATTTTAGCAAAAGGCATTTCAGCCGGTCACGGCAAAAATAATTATCGGGGTCTTGTACGTATCACAGAAAAAGCCAGTCATGCGCAAAATTACACGCAATGCGATACGCTCTTGTTTGGAGATGCTTGCAGCGGACACACTTTTCCCACCATAGAAGCCCGAAATAAAACAGCCAAAATAGAACACGAAGCAACCACGGGCAAAATTAGTGAAGAACAATTATTTTATTGCCGTCAACGGGGTATTCAAACAGAAGATGCTATCTCGATGATTGTGAATGGCTTTTGTAAGCAAGTATTTAAAGAATTGCCTATGGAATTTGCCGTAGAAGCGCAAAAATTATTGGCGATTAGTTTGGAAGGCGCCATCGGATGAGGAATAAAAATGTCTAAAGTACTGTTAGAAATTCAAGGCTTGCACGTGGGTATCAACGATAACACGAGCGGCAGCGGTGAATCTTTTTATAAATCTATTTTACAAGATTTTAATCTAACGATTCGTGCTGGTGAGGTGCATGCTTTAATGGGGCCCAATGGTTCTGGCAAAAGCACACTCGCAAATTTATTGGCAAGAAAAGAAAGTTATGTCGTTCGAGAAGGCGCTATTCGCTATTTAGGACAAGATTTATTCGCATTGTCGCCAGAAGAATGCGCATGGAAAGGACTTTTCTTAGGGTTTCAGTATCCTATTTCTATTCCCGGTGTTACGAATATTCAGTTTTTAAAATCTGCATTTAATGCCATCCGTAAAGCACAAGGCAAACCCGCTGTCGATGCCGTTGATTTCTTAACCCTTATTAAAGAAAAAATGGCTTTTTTAGAAATGCCAGAAAGCCTATTGTATCGTTCGCTAAACGATGGATTTTCAGGTGGCGAGAAAAAACGCAACGAAATATTGCAAATGTCTCTATTGGAACCCACACTTGCTATTTTAGATGAAACAGATTCAGGTCTTGATATCGATGCGCTTAAAGAAGTGGCACGCGGCATTAATGCCTTACGCAGCCCAGACCGCGCTATTTTATTAATTACACATTACCAACGGCTCTTAGATTATATTGAACCGGATTTTGTACATGTCATGAATAATGGCAAATTAGTCAAATCAGGAGATAAGTCGCTTGCCCTAGCATTAGAGGATAAAGGCTATGGCTGGTTATAAAGCAGCAGAGAAAACAGTTTCTTTTAATCCCAAATTGATATATCCATTCTTAATGGACCGGCAGGCTTCTAAACAATGGGTTTTTTATAACGGACATACTTTAAAAGAATTCTCTCCCACAACCTTTTTATTAGAGCCAAATTCTACTTTACCTCTCAGTATGTTTTTTAACAACAGTCTAACAACACTCAATCATCCTTTTCACCCTAACGGTGCTTCTTTAGTATTACCCAAAAAATCTGTTATTCGTGATCCCCTGTATATTGTGCATGTGATTGATGCTGATGCGATGCCGCTTATGGGACATCCCAAAAATACTATTCTCGTTCAAGAAAACTGTCATGCCACATTAATAGAAATTGTTGTTAATTGTGGAAAACAAAGTGCCTCTACGAATACCCTAACGCATATCAAGCTTGAAAACAAAGCAACCCTCTCGCATCTTTTTTTGCAACGATCGCACGCGCATTCGCCCAGCACACAAATGGCACATATTCATATCGAACAAGCCAAGGATAGCTGCTATCGAGGTACAGCGATTACACTCGGTGGATCCCTCAACCGCGCAAATTTTCAAATTGATCTGAATGCACCCAATGCAGAATGTGAATTTCAAGCGTTAGAATTTGCAAACGAGCGTACACAAATGGAACTGCAACTCATCATTAATCATCATCAACCTCACTCTGAAAGCCGTATCCTGACCCGTGGCGTTATTAAGGATAACGCCAAAGCCAATTTTACAGGAAAAATTGTTGTTCATAAAAATGCACACAACACTATCGCTTCACTTGAAAACAAAAATATACTGCTTTCTAGACAAGCATCTGTCACCACACGTCCAGAATTAGAAATTTACAACCACGATATTCAATGCTCGCATGGTGCAACAGTTGGACACTTGGATTTAGATGCTCTTTTTTACTTACAAAGCCGCGGTATATCTAAAGAAGCTGCAGAAAAGCTATTGATGAATAGTTTTATGGCGCCCGCCTTAGAGGGATTATTACCGGATACGCGTCATTATATTGAGGCATTAATCCATGCATACTAATCTTGATCATGTTCGGGGTGATTTTCCGATTTTAAAAAAACGCATTCAGAATCACCCTTTGGTTTATTTAGACAATGCGGCAACCACTCAAAAGCCTCAGTGCGTGCTAAACATGCTAAACCAATACTATTCAGAAATGAATGCTAACATTCACCGCGGCGTACATAAACTCAGCGTAGATGCCACAAAAGCATACGAAAATGCACGCCGTATCGTACAAAATTTTATTAATGCTAAACAAGCCAAAGAATGTATTTTTGTACGCAGCACAACAGAAGCCATTAATCTAGTTGCTGCCAGTTTTGGCGAAAAATTTGTAAATTCAGGTGATGAAATTCTGATCTCTGCTATGGAACATCACTCAAATATCGTGCCTTGGCAAATGTTATGCCAAGCCAAAGGCGCGCATCTTAAAGTAATACCCATGAATGAACAGGGTGAATTAAAACTAGAAACACTCGAGCAACTATTCAGTCAAAAAACAAAACTTTTAGCGATCACACATGCTTCAAATGCTCTAGGGACTTTAAATCCGCTGCAAAAAATCATTCAAAGCGCACATACGCATCACATCCCAGTTTTTGTTGATGGCGCACAATCTGCGCCTCACCTGAAAATTGATGTACAAGCCTTAGATTGTGATTTTTTTACTTTCTCCAGTCATAAAACTTATGGGCCTACGGGTGTTGGCGTATTATATGGCAAAACTCATCTATTAGAAGCTATGCCACCTTATCAAGGCGGCGGTGATATGATTTTACAAGTCAGTTTTGAAAAAACAACTTATCATGCAATTCCCTATAAATTTGAGGCTGGCACACCGGCTATTGGCGAAGTGATTGCTTTTGGCACTGCCCTCGAATACCTAGAACAGTTGGGATGGGATGATATTACAGCGCATGAAAAATCATTACTACAGTATGCAACTGAAAAACTCTCGGCATTTCCCGGTTTAAAAATAATCGGCACAGCAAAAGAAAAAATCGGTGTTATTTCTTTTACGCTCGATGGGATACACCCGCATGATATTGGCACTATTTTGGATCAATATGGCATTGCCATACGAACAGGACATCATTGTGCCATGCCGATTATGGATTTTTTCAAGATACCTGCAACGGCAAGAGTATCATTTGGGATATACAATACACGAGATGATATTGATAAGTTGATTATAGGACTAGCGCATGCAACTAGACGATTTATACCACGAATTAATTATTGATCACGGCACACAGCCCAGAAACTGCTGTGCCCTCAATAATGCCAGCAACACCGCCGAAGGATTTAATCCGCTCTGCGGCGATAAAGTGCAAATCTATTTACAAATTGAAAATGGCATTATTCAACATGCAACTTTTACAGGGTCAGGTTGCGCCATTTCTACGGCTTCTGCTTCTTTAATGACAGAAGCTTTGGTTGGCAAAACGCTTGATGCTGTCACTATACTAGCAACTTGCTTTAAAGCTTTGTTAACTGAAGAAGAAACCAACACACCACCCATTACGCTTGGAAACTCGCTGCATTTTCTGGCGTAAAAGCGTTTCCAGCACGTGTAAAATGCGCTACCCTACCTTGGCACACTTTACAAGCAGCTATTCAACAAGTATCTAACCCTGTTTCAACAGAAACATCATGAATACGATAACGACAACCTCCACACTCAAAGAACAAATCATCGAAAATCTAAAAGGCATTTTTGATCCTGAAATTCCCGTTAATATTTATGATTTAGGATTGATTTACGACATCGTCATTGATGATGACACCGGATATTAAAATTGATATGACGCTCACCTCACCAGCGTGCCCGGTGGCTCAAACGTTTCCACAAACCGTGCAAGACAGCATTTTAAAAGTGCCTGGTGTTTCTGGCGTTGCTGTTGAATTAGTATGGGATCCGCCTTGGGATAAAGATAAAATGTCAGAAGTTGCTAAGTTACAACTCAATCTGTTTTAGGTCTTGCTTCGTTACGCTATTGCTTCTGTGTGTTGTGTCTCAACCGCTTCGATCAGTTCCCGCACGCGTTTCAATTTTTCCCGACTTTATCACGTGATCGCTAAAAGCCTTAAGATTTGGGCACTTA
Source organism: Gammaproteobacteria bacterium (assembly GCA_044225595.1). Classification (GTDB taxonomy): domain Bacteria; phylum Pseudomonadota; class Gammaproteobacteria; order UBA6186; family Azoamicaceae; genus CADEGZ01. Next base: position 48,247 of record JBGAIG010000012.1, on the reverse strand, counting down.
GTAGTGCCGTGGTTGAGGGTATTTACACGGGTTGTTTTTAATGCTAAACTTCTGTCCATGTTTATTCGAAAGAAGACGACTCAAAAGAATCCAAATACTTACATCCAGCTCGTGGAAAGCTATCGAGTGGGTGGTAAGCTACGTCAACGTGTTGTAAAACATATTGGTACTGCCGTTAATGACGAACAACTGGAACATCTTTAAAACTTGCTGAACAAGTAATAAAATTATATTCAAATCATGCTACTGATGCCCAGGTGGATGCTCTGATACAAAGAGAATTAAGCATACTACAAGGAAGTCGTAGTGATGTTACCAATTGCCAACCTGTTCAAAAATGCACAAAATCTATACATGATATATACGGTAACATTTTTAATAAAATAGGATTAGATCAGATTATTTCTTCAAAGTCAAATTATTCTGATGTTTTAAAAGATATTGTTATGGCAAGAATTGCAAGACCCTCCAGCAAGAATAAGGCATGTAAAATTCTTGAAGAAACATTTAATATATCACATTCACTTAATAGCATTTATAGAGCTATGGATAAATTAGATAATAAAACAATCGATTTAATTCAAAAAAAGGTATCTGAATACAATAAAAATATTGTAAATGGCAAGATAAATGCACTATTTTATGATGCCACAACTTTATATTTTGAATCATTTAGTGCTGATGAACTTAAATGTCTTGGGTACAGTAAAGATTGTAAATTTAATCAACCTCAGGTGGTGTTAGGTTTGTTGACAACAAAAGAAGGATTGCCTCTAGGCTATCAGTTATTTCAGGCAACATGTATGAAGGGCATACTTTAATATCGGCGATTAACTATTGGCAAAAGTTATACCCAGAACAATCTTTTGTTTTAGTTGCAGATAGCGGTATGTTAAATGGGGTAAATTTAGATTATTTAGAAAAGGAAAACATTGATTATATTGTGTGTGCTCGATTAAAAAATCTACCCCAATCAATAAAAACTGAAATTTTAGAGAGAACGAATGATGTTAGGAACAAGAAGAATTTTTTTTTGATTTAAAATTTAAGGATAGAAGGCTAGTTGTTAGCTATAAATTAGAGAGGGCTAAAAAAGATCGCTTTGATAGGGAGAAAGCGATTGCGTTTAAGAAAAGTTAGGAAAAAGTAAAAATCCTGCCAGTTTGATTAGCAATTATGGTTATAAAAAATATATTACGATTGCTTCCGATTCTAAGATATCGCTGAATGAAGAAAAAATTGATACAGAAATGGCTTGGGATGGATTACATGGTCTTATTACAAGTTTAAATGAAGAAGATGCAAAAACTATTTATGGACATTATCGAAATCTTTATCAAATTGAAGATGCATTTCGTATAAATAAATCGGACTTAAAAATTAGACCTATTTTCCATTGGACTCCGGAAAGAATAAAGGCACATATAGCTATCTCATATATGGCTTACAGTTGTTACAAGGCTGTAGAGTATCTTGTAAATCGGAAAGAAAAATTATATTCCCACAGAGAGATACGAGAACATTTATTGAAGGCAGAGGCCTTCATTTTAGAAGAAAGGGTTACTGGGATACGATTTTTTTCACCATTTAAGATTTCAAATGATGTTCGATTTATTTATGAAGTGATGGGTTTAGTTCCAGAAGAAGCAACATATCGAATTGCTTAAGCTCTAACATGGAAATTGTTATTTAACTAAATTTAGATTTAGGCACTACAAAGTGCCCGAATTCCGTGGCTTTTAGCGATCAAGTGATAAAGTCGGGAGATAAAATGTCAGAAGTTGCTAAGTTACAACTCAATCTGTTTTAGGTCTTGCTTCGTTACGCTATTGCTTCTGTGTGTTGTGTCTCAACCGCTTCGATCAGTTCCCGCACGCGTTTCAATTTTTCTTTAAATTGAAACTCATGATGCACCTCAAAAACTCTCTTCTTCTCTATTTCGTAAATGCCTTGAAAACGATCACCCTGTCCTCGTATTCGATAAAATAAATTAACCAAAACTTTTAGATTCTCTACAAACATTTCAAACCCTTGGAGTGGTTTAGCATTAGCGCTAAAATTGCGAGCAAGGACTTTTTCTAAATTTTCATCTATCTCACTTACCCTATTCTCTATTTGACGCACTTCTTCCCCATAAGGCAAGGCGTCCAATCGAATACGTAAATCATCCAGTACCTTCATATAAAATCCCAGATTGGTTTGATACTGTTTTAACCAGCGCTGATAAGCGGATTCCGTTAAATATTCTGCCATCTTCGAGTCCTCCGGCTGTCATCCTTGGCCCGTCCATCTAAATTTTAGGCTATGGGTTGCTTTCCGACAATAGGGCTAATAGAATAAAAAGCTATAACTTAAGTTAGGGTTCTGTATGCGCGTTTCTCAATTGTTAATGACCACTCTTAAAGAATCTCCAAATGATGCGGAAATTCCAAGCCATCAGCTTATGATAAGAGCAGGCTTGATCCGCAAGCTCGCCTCTGGCTTGTATACTTGGTTGCCGCTCGGTCTTCGTGTTGTTCGTAAAATAGAGCGCATCATACGAGAAGAAATGGATCACATCGGTGCACAAGAAATCTTGATGCCTGCCGTGCAACCTGCAGAACTTTGGCAAGAAACCGAACGTTGGGAGCAATTTGGCCCCCAGCTTTTAAAAATGGTCGATCGCCATAAACGTAGCTTTTGCTTTGGCCCGACACATGAAGAAGTCATTACCGATTTAATCAGACGCGAATTAAAAAGCTATAAACAATTACCATTATCGCTGTATCAAATCCAAACAAAGTTTAGAGATGAAATTCGTCCACGCTTTGGTGTCATGCGTGCACGTGAATTTTTAATGAAAGATGCTTATTCTTTTCATACTGATAAAGCATCGCTTGAAACAACTTATCAAAAATTTTTTGAAGCTTATACGAAAATTTTTACGCGTTTAGGACTCAGCTTTCGTGCTGTTTTGGCCGATACCGGCAGTATTGGCGGCAGCATTTCGCATGAGTTTCATGTCTTAGCCGACTCTGGTGAAGATTTACTTGCGTACAGCGATCAAAGCGATTATGCTGCCAATGTAGAAATGGCCCAATCTTTATTACCTGTTGATCATTCAGAAACGACTTCAAAACCAGAAACCTTAAAATTCGTCACAACGCCCAATATAAAATCAGTAGAAGGACAAGCAACGCATCTTAAAGTTGAAACCAAAAAAATCTTAAAAACCTTATTGGTACGTGGAAAAACAAAAGAGGCGCCCGTTGTCGCACTATTAGTACGCGGCGATCATGAATTAAACCCTATTAAAGCCGAAAAACACGCTTTGGTCGCACTACCTTTTCAGATGATCAGTGTTGAAGAAGTGCAAGCACTGGCGCACTGCAGCCCAGGCTTTGTTGGTCCTAAAGAACTCAATATTCCGCTCATTGCAGATACGGCTGTTCTCAGCATGACGAATTTTATTTGCGGCGCGAATAAAGACGATACGCATTATGCCGAATTTAATTGGGGTCGTGATTGCCAAAAACCAGCAGTTGCCGATCTACGAAAAGTCCAAGAAGGCGACTTAAGCCCCGACGGTAAAGGCTCTTTAAAACTGATGCATGGCATTGAAGTCGGCCATATTTTTCAACTGGGTGATAAATACAGTAAAGCTATGAATGCAACGGTTTTAGATGAAGCTGGACAAGCCAAAACACTCATGATGGGCTGTTATGGTATTGGCGTAACACGTATTGTTGCAGCTGCTATCGAACAACATCATGATGAAAAAGGCATTATTTGGCGAGCGCCTATGGCGCCTTTTCAAGTTATTTTGATCCCCATTGGATTGGCGAATTCTGATGCTGTCAAAACAGCAACAGAAAATTTATATCAAGATCTCACAGCCACAGGTATTGATGTTTTATTAGACGATCGTGAAGAACGTCCTGGCGTTATGTTTGCTGATGCGGAACTCATTGGCATTCCGCATCGTGTGGTTATTAGCGAGAAAAATTTGGCAAACGGAAATTTTGAGTATAAAAGCAGAGAAGAGACGACAGCCCGCATGATGTCCCAAGTAGAACTGTTGGCGTGGCTAAAATATCAATTACCTTTTTTGGATGCTAAGCCATCCTAAAAAAAAGCTGTTTTTTTATACAATATTTTAACCTATTTTTTCGCTATCCTGCTCACTGACTTTATGATACAATTCACCTTTATCACACCAAAAGCAGAGGTCAATCGATGTTTTTAACTATCTTACTCTATGCCTTATTTGCAAGTTTATTTGGCCTTAGTAAAGATACTCTAAATTATAGTGAACCCTTCTTTTTGGTTGGATCGCGCATGTTATTTGCGGGTCTTCTCTTATTAGGACATCAATTTTTTTATAATCGTAATGCTTTTCAAATTAAAGCAGCACATCTTAAATCTCTCATTCTACTTAGCTTCTTTTGTATTTATCTTACCAATGCTGCAGAAATCTGGGGCATCCAATATATGGTTTCTGCAAAAGCCTGCTTAATTTACAGCTTATCGCCTTTTGTTGCGGCTGTTGTTGCCTATTTTGTCTTAAAAGAAACCCTGTCAACAAAAAAATGGATTGGACTCGTCATTGGATTTACCGGACTGGTGCCAATTTTTATGACACAATCCAGTGCAGAAATAACCGCAAGTGAAAGCGGTATTTTTTCACTTGCTAATATGGCTGTGCTTGTTGCCGTGTTTGGCACCATCTGCAGTGTCTATGGTTGGACTTTATTAAAAAAGGTTGTGAGTGAATATCGTTATACGCCGTTAATGGCAAATGGCATTAGCATGACGATTGGCGGTGCAATGGCGCTGATACATTCTTATCTTGGTGGCGAAACCTGGCATCCGATTCCTGTGACGGATTTTGGGCCTTTTATTCAAAATAGCTTATTGATGTGTTTGATTTCCAATATCGTATGCTATAACTTATATGGCTATTTGCTTAAACGTTATACTGCAACATTTATGTCGTTTGCAGGATTAATCACGCCTTTCTTTGCTTCTTTCTTTGGCTGGTATTTCTTGGGCGAAACGATTACTTGGCATTATTTTGCCTCAATTATTGTGTTTTCTATTGGGTTAACGATTTTCTATCAAGAAGAGCTGCATCGCGAAAAACTATTTGTTAAACCAGAAACAGCGATGAGGGTTAATTAAAAAAATATATCATTAAAAATACGCCCAATAACAAACGATATATCACAAAGGGCAACAGTCCAACCGTATTAATCAGTTTAATAAAATAATGAATACAGAAATAACCGCTTATGGCGGATAAACAAAATCCTGAACCTAATACGCTCCAATTTATCACGACCGAACTTGTAATTAAGGTCAAGGTTTCTAAACCACCTGCGAGCAAAATCACGGGAATGGATAGTAAAAAAGAAAATCGCGCGGCAGCTTCTCGGGTTAATCCTGCAAATAATCCCGCGGTTAAAGTAATGCCCGAACGCGAAGTACCGGGGATCAGCGAAAGCGCCTGCGCACATCCTATTAAAGCAACATCGCGCCAATTTAATCTATTCAGTGAACGTTTTTGTTTTCCAATTTTATCTGCGAACCACAACACCAAACCAAATCCAATGGTCGCAAAAGCAATGACCATCGACGAACGTAAGGTTGTTTCTACCGTTTTTTTTAATAATAAGCCAGTTAATCCCACAGGGATCGTTGCAAAGCCAATCGCCCAAAAAATTTTTGCTTGCTGCGTTAAGGTTCGGTCAAAACAAGATTGTATAAAATCCCTGATCATACGCAATAAGTCTCGCCTAAAATAAGCAATCACCGCAAGCAATGTGCCTAGATGTACGGCAATATCAAAACCAAGACCTTGATCAGGCCAGCCAAATAATTCTGGCATTAAAATCAAATGGGCAGAACTCGATACCGGTAAAAATTCGGTTAGACCTTGTACTAACGATAATACGATAATTTGATACCACGTTAACATTTAGTTTCTCGCTCTTAACTTCTAACTTCAAATTGCTGAAATATTTTAAACGGCATTATGTCAGACTCAACATTCTGCGTATACGACCTACCACAAAACAATGTATACAAGTTTTCGCCATCTAAAATGTCCTGTGATAGTATAACTGCTGAAAGTGATGGTTTGGAGAAACGATGCAACCTTACATTCTTGTTGTGTATTATAGCCGCTATGGTGCTACAAAAAACATGGCTAATTTTATTGCACGTGGGATAGAAAGCGTTTCTGGCATTGAAGCGCGTTTACGAACGGTACCTCCGGTTGCTGCAATCTTTGATGCGACTGCAAAAGCGGTGCCTGCTGAGGGAGACCCCTATGTCACCTTAGAAGATTTAAAAAACTGTGCTGGTTTGGCGATGGGCAGCCCTACGCGCTTTGGCAATATGGCAGCGCCCCTAAAGTATTTTATTGATAGTACCAGCGGTTTGTGGCTATCCGGAGATTTATCTGGCAAACCCGCCTCTGTTTTTAGTTCTTCTGCGAGTCTGCATGGCGGGCAAGAAACGACGCTGATTAGTATGATGTTGCCCTTAATGCATCATGGTGCCATTATTGTGGGCATACCCTATACCGAATCTACCTTGATTACGACCACGACAGGCGGTACGCCTTATGGTCCTACTCATATGGCAGGCAAAGACAGCAAATTACCCATTTCAGAGGATGAAAAAACACTGTGTTTGGCTTTAGGTAAACGTTTGGCGGCTATTGCCTTAAGATTAAAGATTTAAAACGTGTTTCACAAAGGGGATCGTTAAACGATGCTGTTCTATCAACGAAGCCCGATCCAATTTTTCTAAAACAGCATAAAGTTCGTTCATGTCTCGTGAACAATGATTTAATAAAAATTGTGCAACCGTTTTATGCAATGCTAAACCGCGATGCTCTGCACGCAACTCTAAAACCGTCATTTTTTGTTCATCGGTTAAACGATGCAATTGATACGTCACACCCCAATTTAAACGAGATTTTAAGTCGGGCAATGAAAATGGCAAATATTTCGGGGCAACATCCGCTGCAATCAGTAACCGTCCTTTTTTAGCTTGGATGCGGTTAAATAAATAAAAAAGTCCTTCTTCCCAGATCGACAGCTTTGCTATTTGCTCTATATCATCAAGACAAACCAAGGGTACATCTTCTACACCTTGTAGTGCACTTAAAGATAAGTGTTCTCTATCGCGCAACGAGAGATAAAAAGCAGCTATTCCTTTTTCTGATGCAGCATGACAAGCTGCTTGTAATAAATGCGTACGGCCAACACCAGATTGACCCCACAAATAAACAAATGACTCGCCAATACCTTCTGATAACGCTGATACAGCTTTTAGTGCTTCTCCGTTATCTCCTGGATAAAAATTTTGTAAAGTCGCATCATCACGCCATTGAATATTTAAAGGAAGCTGCTGAATCACGCGCTTATAAAACCTCTGCTAACTCATAAACCATTGCATCTTCTTCTGTGGTTGATTCGAAATTAGCGGTGCTTTTTGTCAAAATTTTTCCTTCTGCAAGTGCATGAATCAGGCTCTCTTTACTGTCAGTAATCACTAATTCAAACAATGTATTATCAGGCATAATTTGCGCCACCTCCGCTTCCGAAACGACTGGTATCTGACGAAGATGTTCTAGTATTTTATTGTATTGCTGTACATCTAAATTACCCGAAACGGTTAAGATTAAATGATTAACGATCGGTTTTTCTATTTCTACTGTAGATGCTGTAGCTGAACTTGTCTTTAACTTAAGCGTCAACGCATCTGCCATTTGATTTAAGACGACGTTTAATGCGGCATCTGAATGATCCCAGGTTACTTTTTCGCTGGTATGATTATTGATAAAATGCCACTGACCTTGCCAAACACCATTTTTTTCTGCTAACTGGCCATATAAAATCACATCGGGGTGATAACGTTTAGCTGCTTTTTCTAGACCTCTGGTTTCTTCTTTCATCAAATCTTGTTCCAAAACCAAGGCGGTATCGCTGAGATCCATTAAAGGGAAAACAACAGGCACTCCACGTTGATTTAAGATTTTTTCGACCTGAGATGCAAGCGATGGTTCTTTATCTGCACCATTTAACCACATCAAAGTTAAGGGACGATTTTTATGCCAAACAGGTTGTTTTATTGAGCTTAACAGCGCATTCACGCGCTTTTCATTAAAAATAACCTTAATGGTTTTTTCAAGCGCCGAACGTTGATGATATGAAAATTGCTTGATGTAACTATCAATATTCGCTAAAGCATTAGCTACTTCAGGCGCATTTAAGGTCTGGCTAGCACCTGATATCCGCACTAATACGGTTTGTAAAGCCTCTTTTAATAAAGTTTTCTGATCAAAGTTTCCGGTTTGGTTTTGCGTCGATAGTTCTACTTGATATAATTGTACTTCAACCGCGTAAAGCTTTAGTGAAAAACTCAGCATTAACAAAAATAATATCACTTTTATTTTTATCAAACACCTCATGATTTAGATTCCTCTTAAAATAATCCAAAAAGTTTTATTATGAATACTTGCATCCATGCTATCGGCGAACTTAAGACGGTAGACAAAGCTTGCGTAAAGATCAAAGCCGCCAAGATAATCAATCCATAAGGCTCTATGGCATCATACAATCTCATTAACTGGGGTGGTAAAAAGCTCGAGACAACACGACTGCCATCCAGCGGCGGAATAGGCACCAAGTTTACAATCATCAGCATCAAATTAATCGATATACCGGCTTGCCCCATATAGGCTAACATCAATGCTTGGGAATGCCCTTGGTGCAAGAGAATTAAACCTATTTTCGCAAGCATTGCCCATAAAAATGCCATCAATAAATTAGACAGGGGACCCGCTGCTGCAACTAAGGCCGAATCTCGTCTGAGTTTTTTTAAGTTTCGGGGATTCACAGGTACCGGTTTTGCCCAACCAAAAATAAATCCCCCCACAGCTAAACAGGCAACAGGTACAATCACCGTACCAACCATATCTATATGTTTAAAAGGATTTAAGGTGAGACGCCCCATCATCAAGGCTGTTCTATCCCCCAGCAAATTGGCAACCCATCCGTGAGCCACCTCATGCACCGTTATAGCAAATAAGACGGGCAGCGCCCAAACGATGATGTTTTGTATCATGCTGAAGTGATCCATCTTTGTATTATATACCGGGTTTGCTATTAGCTTGTCAGATAATTGTTATTCTAGAGCAAGCACTGAAGCGGGTTTCGCACCTAAGGATTGTGCTTTTTCTAATAATGGCCGCAATCCCGCCTTTTGGTGTAATTCCGAAACAATATCACATCCGCCAATTAATTCGCCTTGAATATAAAGTTGCGGAAAGGTTGGCCATTTTGCGTACGTGGGCAAAGTTGCTCGAATATCGGGGTTTTCTAGAATATTCACATAGGCATATTGGGCATTCAATTCGTCCAAAATCTGCACAACGCGACCAGAAAAGCCACACATGGGAAAATCAGGACTGCCTTTCATGTAGAGCAATACCGTATTGCCCGCAATTTGCCGCTTAATTCTGTCTAGGGTACCCGTTTCTATGGTGTTCATTTTAGACCTCAGATTCTTTAAGATTTAGGTTAATCACTCAGAATTTTACAGGCTTAAAGTCAAAGGGTCAACCTTAGCATTAGCATTGCCCCCTTCCTTCTTTGCCTAATATACTGCTACACTTTTAGTGAATTTTCAGAAGAGGAGAACGGTCGTGGCGATAGAATTACCCCCTTTGCCCTATGCATTAAATGCCTTGGAACCGCATATTTCACGAGAGACCTTGGAATACCACTATGGTAAACACCATCAAACTTATGTCACAAATTTAAATAACTTATTACCGGGCAGCGGCTTTGAGAATCACACTTTAGAAGAAATCATTCAATCCTCGTCTGGCGCAGTTTTTAACAATGCTGCACAAGTCTGGAACCACACTTTTTATTGGCATTGTTTAACACCTAACGGTGGCGGTGAACCCAGTGGTGAACTCGTAAACCAAATCCAAAAAGCCTTCGGATCATTAAGCGCTTTTCAAGAACAATTTACCAAAGCAGCGATTTCGACTTTTGGTTCCGGCTGGGCATGGCTTGTACGCACATCCGAAAACAAATTAGAAATCATCAGTACCAGCAATGCAGGCACGCCTTTAAAAGACAATAAAAAAGCGCTGCTCACCTGTGATGTATGGGAACACGCTTATTATATTGATTATCGAAACGCGCGTGCAAAATATGTGGAATCCTTTTGGAAATGTGTGAACTGGGCATTTGTCGCTAACAATTTTGCCAATTGAAACGAAGATACAATGTCACATTTAATGAATGTTTATCAACGCTTGCCCGTTACCTTTGAGCGCGGAGAAGGCGTTTGGTTATGGGATACCGAAGGCAATCAATATCTAGATGCCTTAAGCGGCATTGCCGTTTCTGCATTGGGACACAGCAATCCGGCAGTTGTCGATGCTATTCAAAAGCAAGCAGCAAAATTGATCCACACCTCAAATGTCTACCAAATCACAAACCAAGAAAAATTAGCAGATGTTTTATGCAGACTGACTGGGCTATCACAAACCTTTTTTTGCAATTCTGGCGCAGAAGCGCTGGAAGCCGCTTTAAAATTAGCGCGGTTATTTGGACATCAAAAGGGTATTGATTTTCCACATGTCGTGGTGATGGAGGGAGCCTTTCATGGCCGCACTTTTACAACTATTGCTGCCGGCGACAGTAAAAAAGCACAAACAGGATTCGAGCCGCTAGTAGAAGGATTTGTGCGCATTCCCTATAACGATATTCCTGCCCTAGAAGCGATTAAAAATACGCATCCTCATATTGCGGCGGTGCTAGTAGAAGCTGTGCAAGGCGAAAGCGGTATTCGTATACCTGATGAAAACTATTTACCGCACATTCGCAAAATTTGTACAGCACAAAATTGGCTAATGATACTAGACGAAGTACAAACTGGGTTAGGACGTACAGGCACCTTGTTTGCTTATCAAGCCTATGATTTTTTGCCCGATGTTTTAACCCTTGCAAAAGCGCTCGGTAATGGCGTACCGATTGGCGCTTGTCTTGCAACAGAACAAACTGCCAACTTGTTTAAACCTGGCAGCCACGGTTCAACTTTTGGCGGCAATCCTTTATCCACAGCAGCAGCGCTTGCAACGCTCAATGAAATTGAAAAATACAAACTTTGGAAAAATGCAAAACAGCAAGGGGAACGATTATTACAGGGTTTAAAAGAAAAACTCGACAAGCATCCTCACGTAAAAGATATTCGTGGCAAGGGATTAATGATCGGTATTGAATTAGATAAACCTTGTCGCGATATTTTATTACATGCCTTAAAAAAACGCATTCTCTTTACCGTTTCAAACGAAACTGTCATTCGCTTATTGCCGCCTTTAATTATTCAGGATGAACAGATTAAACAAATAACAAAGGTTGTTTCAGAATTAATTGACGAGTTTACGCGCTAAATAACCTTAAGATTTATCTTTTTTTTCTGCCATCTTATCCAAAATTTGAAAAAGCTGCTGCGGAATATCTGACAGTGGTGTCACATAATCTGCGGCCTGCAGCGCTACCGCAGCACCTGGCATCCCCCAAATCACACTGCTTGCCTCGTCTTGCGCAATTACCACACCACCTGCATCATGTATCGCTTTTGCGCCATGCGCACCATCAACCCCCATGCCCGTTAATAAAACACCGATGCCGTTTCGGCCAGCGCTTTCTGCAACCGAACGAAATAAAACATCAACAGAAGGCCTATGACCATTAACAGGCTCTGTATTATCCAGTTCACAATAAAAACCATTATTATAGCGTTTAGACATCAAATGATGCTCCCCTGGCGCCACATAAACAAAACCGGGTATAATTTCCTCACCCGGTGTTGCCTCAACCACTTTTAAGTTGCAAAGTTTATTCATTCTATTGACAAATGGTCTTACAAAATCTTGTCGAATATGCTGCGTCAAAATAACGCCTGGAAATGTTTTAGGCAATTGTGTTAAAATACTTTCCAGTGCTTCAATACCGCCTGTGGAGCTGCCCATTGCAACAATATGCTGCTTTAAAAATTCAGATTGATACACCGCCTTTTCTGTTTTTAATTTGTCATTTTCTGCGTAATTTCGAACTGATACTTGCGCTTTCGCTGCATTTTTCACGCGCTCAATGATTATCGAAGTATAGGCTTCGATATTAGAAAGTTCAGCCACAGTCGGTTTTAAAATACAATCAATCGCGCCCAATGCTAATGCATCTAAGGCGATCGCGCTATTTTGCTCTGTCAATGAAGAAATCATTACCACTGGTATAGGATGAAGGCGCATCAAATTTTTTAAAAAAGTAATACCATCCATACCAGGCATCATAACATCGAGTGTTAGCACATCAGGGTTAACTTTTTTGACGAGCTCGCGTGCAGCATAAGCATCTGGTGCTTTTCCGACGATTAAAATATCTGGATCAGAAGAGAGTACCTTTTCTAATAAATCGCGCATAAATTTAGAATCATCGACAATTAACACTCTAATTTTAGACAAAAAACTTACCATAAATTATCTAACCTTTTGATAAATCGTTTTACCCAAACAAATATAGCGCTCTTGAAAGAGCGTTAAATTTTCAGAATGCCCCAAAATAAGAAAACCACCTATTTCTAATAATGCATCAAATTTTTGGAATAATTGCACGATCGCATCAGCTTTTAAATAAATGGTGACATTTCTACAAAAGATAACATCAAAGGGGTTTTTCATAGGCCATTGCTTGAACAAATTTAATTTTCTAAACGTGATTATCTCTTTAACGGCTTTTTTTATTTTTATTTTTTTAACATGATTATCGTCAATAAGATCAAAGCCTTTTTTGTGGTGATTTAATCTTTCTGTATGTACTTGACTATAAATGCCTGTACGCGCAATTTCTAGTGCTTCTGTATTAATATCGGTTGCTAAAATTTTAATATCACACTCGCTTATATTTTGTAGGTTTTCAACCAAAGTGATAGCCATAGAATATGGCTCTTCTCCTGTAGAACAGCCAGCAGACCATAATCGTATTTTTCGTTTTAAAGCGAATATTGGTAAAATATGGCTTACCATATACTCAAAATGATGTACCTCTCTAAAAAAATAGGTGGAAATATTGGTTATCGCGTTAATTAAAAATCTCAATTCCGAGTTATCATTTTTAACAAGTTCATAATATGTTTCAAAATTCGAAATAGCTAAATCTTTAAATCGCTTAAGCAATAAATTTTCAATAAAATCTCTTTTATGAAAACTGACATCGATGCCGGTTTCAGTTTCAACAAGCACTTTTAATGCTTGATATTCTTCATCAGTTATCAAGTGCCAAAACAACTCGCGCATTAAAATTCTGTCCATTCATCTGATGTGGGTGGGGCTGTTTTAATTTTTCTTCTTTCTATGCCATTTGGCGGCGGTAAGTTAACCTTTCTTCTTTCTATTTTTAAATAGTTTTTCTTTAGGTGACTTGACTCCGATAGAACCGTCTGCGGCAAAGACGAAACTTTAAAAACATCGACCAAATCATCCAAATGTTTTGTTTGCTGCTCTAATGACTCGGATGCTCTAGCCGCTTCTTCAACTAAAGCGCTATTCTGCTGCGTTACTAAATCGATTTGATTAATGGCAAGATGAATTTGTTCTATGCCATTACTTTGTTCTATAGAAGAATTCGCCATTTCGGACATGATATCTGTTACATTACTAACAGCAGTGACAACTTCTGTCATCGTCTGACCCGCTTCATCTACCAATTTAGAACCGCGTGAAATACGCTCGACTGGTTTATTAATTAGGTTTTTAATATCTTTTGCAGAATCTGAAGATCGCAAGGCTAGATTACGAATTTCTGTCGCGACGACCGAAAACCCGCGCCCTTGTTCACCAGCTCTTGCGGCTTCAACGGCTGCATTCAAGGCTAAAATATTTGTTTGAAAAGCGATATTATCAATCACATTACTAATTTCAGAAACTTCATTGATACTATCATTGATGTTATTCATCATTTCAACAACCTGGTTAACCGCCGATCCGCCTTTCGAGGCAATCGCTGAAGCCGACTTCGCTAAATCATTTACACCTTTTGCATGTTCCGTATTTTGCTTAACGGTATTGGTAATTTTTTCCATGCTGGCCGAGGTTTCTTCTAAAGCAGCTGCTTGTTGATCAGTACGTTTTGCCAAATCATTATTACCTAAGACAATTTCTTTTACCGCATGGCTAATGGCTGCTGTTGCTGTTTTAACATCTTTTAATAATTTTTCAAGATTTTCTACGGTATGGTTCACATAGGTTTTTAACTCTCCAAATGATCCCTCGTAATCATGGCGCATTTTTTTGGTTAAATTTCCTTTTGATACAAAATCTAAGACAGAACTAACGTCTAGAACAACGCCGTTAAAAACGCCACTCATTTGATTCAGATCATTAAATAAATCTTTATAAAACCCTTCTTTGTCTTTCAGATCTATTCTGTCATTAAGCTTCCCACTTTTTGCATCTGTTACAATCTGATGCAAACTTTGCACAAGATTAAGCAGCATCTCTCGCATCTTGTTAAAACTAAAAGCAATTTCAGATAATTCATCATGTGTTTCTAGTTCTACTTTTTCATCAAGCGAACCCATAGCAATTTTTTGTGTTCCTTTAATTAAAATATAAATACTTTTAATAATAGATAAATAAATCCCCATAAACAAATAGAATAAAGTAAACAAAACGACCAAAACAACGGCCAATTCTATATAAAATATTTTTTCTAATTTTTGTATTCTAATATTTAATAATTTTTCAAGCTCGCTTCCCGTTTTTTCATAAAATTTGTATGTTTTATCTAATAGCTTTTTATATTGTTCATTAAACTTTTGTGGCTCTATATTAAATTTTTCACTTAAAATACCCTCATCTAATAACGCTAAAGCTAAATTTGCTTCTACCATCAGCTCATCTTTTATAGATTCAATACTGCTCGCTAGTGCTGGATTTTTCTTAATAATTCTTCCTTGATTTTCTTGTACACCAGGTAGATTGTACTCTTGCATTAACATTTTAAGCGCATATAATTTATCTTGTTCTGTACTAGACATTGAACGCTTACTCAGAATATTTTGACCCAAATCTAGAATCAATGTTTCATTTAAGCTTAAGTCAGGAAATTTTGTACAATAGGAATCGGCAAGATAAAATGTATCGATTTCGTTATCTAAGGTAAGATTTGAAGCATCACAGACATTGACGATTAAATTCCTAATATCTATAACAATACCTGTTCTTTGAGATATATCTTCTATTTTTGACATAATGAGAAAGATCTTATCTTTTATTCTCTCTAGATATTCTTGATCGATTACATTTCCATCTAATTTGTTAAAACCTTCTTTCATTGCATTTGCGGCACGAATTATTTCTGCTTTTTGTTTTAACAATATTTCCTTTTTTTTGTTATCATTAGACAAAATTGTATTTTCCAAATGCCTATATTGTTGTGTTTTTTCAAATACATTAATTAGCTGCTTATTAAATTCAACGCCAACCAGCTCTATCCGTGTGCTTTTTACTTTTTGATAAGCTTCAAAAGCAATCTGACAACATAGAACTGAAACAATAAACACAATCATTGTTCCTAATAATATTAATTTTTGTGGATACCGCAATCTATTAATTAACTTGACTGCTGGTTTAAACAATTTATTCATAAAACACCTCATTCTTGTTCTGAAAAAGAAACAAAACAATCTGACGAAAGTAATGTAACCATTTTTTTCTTAGTATTTAAAAACCCTCTGACGCGAGATTTAATGTTTAGATTTTTAGTTTCAAAATCTGATTCAATTTCGTCATAACGTATTGCACGGGTCTCTGTTACAGAATCTACTGCCACACCTACCTGTATATATTTTTCTCTCTGTTTTACATGCAAGACAATAATGACTGTGTTAAAATTATATTCTTTTAAATTGATATCAAACAGCATTCTCAGATCGATAACCGGGATCATCTTACCTCTTAGATTGATAAGGCCGATAACATAAGAGTATGAAAATGGCAGTGCTGCATATTTTTGCCATACGCACACTTCTTTGATAGCTTCAATATTAAAAGCATATTCTTTATTTTCAAGCAAAAAACATAGATATTCTTCACTGACTTTTTCTGTGTTTTTTTTATACAAACTAGCTTCTGTATCAGGTGTTTTAATAGATGGCAACAATGGTTCAACGGTTTTTCTAGTTATGATAGTATTTTTTAATGCCAGTTTTTCAACTTCTTTAACATCCAAAATAAGTGCTAGTTCTCCGTCACCCAAGGTGGTTGCCCCCAAAACGCCGGGGATTTTACGATAATTTTCTTCAATGCTTTTAATAACAACTTGCTGTTGAAACAACAAGTCATCACAAACAAAGCCAAGAATAGATTCTTCAACTTTTATTTTAATTAAAAACTGGTTAGTTTTTTTAAAGTTATCTTTTTTTAAAGATAATAAATTATCTAAATAGAAAATTTTAAATATTTCTTCTCGCAAGGTATAGCATACTGTATTATCTGAAGACAATGTGACGTTATTTGTATCTAATTCAACCATCTCTATTATCACGCTCAATGGTATTGCATAAAATCCAGTGCCCACTTTAATTAATTGGCAATCTAGAATGGCTAATGTTAAGGGGAGTCGCAACCTAAATGTGGTTCCAACGTTTTGAATAGAAATCAAATCAACTTTGCCGCCCAATTCATGAATATTTTTCATGACAACATCCAGGCCAACACCTCGACCAGAGATATCACTCACGGTCTTAGCTGTTGAAAATCCCGGCTGAAATATAAACTGATAACATTCTTCTTCTGTTAAGGTTTTATCTTGCGCAATAATCCCTTTATTAATAGCAACTTCTCTAATTTTTTTCGCATCAAGACCTCTGCCATTATCTTTTATATCAATAATAATATTATTTCCAGATTGATAAGAATTTAATTCGATAGTACCAAACCTGTTTTTTTGATTTTTTTCTCTCTCGTTTGGTGATTCTATACCATGATCAATCGCATTTCTAATGAGATGCATTAAAGGATCGGTTATTTTCTCCACCATGGTTTTATCAATTTCTGTTTGCTCGCCACTAATCTTAAATTCTATTTCCTTGCCTAATTGTTTAGATACATCTAAAACCATTCTCGGAAAACGATTAATGGCAAATGCAATAGGAATCATCCGCATTCGCAATATGGTCTCTTGCAAATTTCTTGAATGTTGTGATAAATCTTCTAAATTATCGATAAATTTTCTGAGTATTTTTGAATCTAAGTCTTTTGTTATTTGCTTTAAAACCGATTCTGTCATAACCAATTCTTCTGTAGTATTCATCAATGCATCAATTTTTTCAGTTGAAACACGAATAGAAGTCATCGCGGTTGTTGTTGGTACTACCTTTACTTTTTCTTCTATCTGGTTTTCCAAGGGTTGAGAATCTAATGCTTCCAGTGTTATTTCTGATGTTTCCGACCCCCAGGAAAGAATATCTTCTATATTATTTTTTAAAATGCCGCCGGATAATTTTAATTGCCAAGACAAATAACAGTCAGTTGCTATAAAATCTGAAAATTCTGGACATCGGCTATAATCGCAAGTGATTGACAAACTGCCAAGTGTTTTCAGTTCTCTAAAGAGATTTTCAGGATGATTACCCTTTTGTAATATATCTGGTTTTGGCGAAAAATAAATAATCCACCCGGCATTTTTTTGATCTATCTTTTTTATTTCTCTTTTTTCAATAGATGCCGTTAAAGCTGTTATCAATTCTTTTGTGGTTTCTACTGCTATTTTACCACTTTTTTTAATTTCTAATAACATGTTTCGTAAACAATCACTTGATTTTAATAATAAGTCTAAATGTTTTTGTTCCATCTTAAACGTTTGCTTTCTAAGATTATCTAAAAGATTTTCCAATGTTTTTGCGAGATCATTGATAGCTGAAAATTTAAATATAGCGCTATTACCTTTGATGGTATGTACCGCTCTAAATATTTGATTAATGTCCTCAGCATGTACCTCTTCTACATTTAGCCTTAACAAGGCTTCTTCTATTTCTTCAATATTTTCTAAACTTTCTTCTATAAATGTTGGCAAAAGTTGATCGAAGTTGATTGACATATCAAGTATCTCCTTGTTTAAAGGCTAATACTTGATCAAGACCTAATAATTCGGATATGCTAACGAGGTGCACGCTGGGATTTTTCCAACGCCATCTTAGATTTGCTTTTGCAGCCGTCAAAATAAAATTTAACAATAATTGTATGCCAGCTGTATCTATTTTCGAAATTTCACCGGCTTCTAAGCAAATCGGTTTTTTTATTTGTAATGCTTGCACGAGGATTGCTTTTTGCTCGACGACAGAAAGCAAATTCACTACTAAGCCGCAATAAATGATGGTTTCGGTGTGGGTTTCTTCGATACGCATATAGCGTCGTATCGGCTTTTTTACAGAAAGTCTTTAGCCCCCATCCGCTCCCCTTCGGATCACACCAATCGCCCGTGGCAAGCCTTATACTTTTTGCCAGAACCACAAGGACAAACCTCATTGCGGCCTATTTTAGCCTCTTGGCGCGTATAAGGCTGCATACGCCCTATCTCTGCCTCTGGCACTGCTGAATCTGCATCTACCTGCTCAACAGAAACAGTATTCGCCAACAAAGGTGCATCTGCATGCGTAAACTGTAAATTTTGAGGCTCATGCTCACGGCGCTGTTGATCAAGCACGTTAATATCAGATTCTGATCGAAATTCTACGCGTGTCAGAAACGCAATAGTCTCTCGCTGAATGCTCTCGAGCATCTCTTTAAACAGCGCAAAGGCCTCTCGTTTATATTCTTGTTTCGGATCTTTTTGCGCATAACCACGTAGATGAATACTCTGCCGCATATAATCCATTGCCGCTAAATGCTCTCGCCACTGTGTATCTAAAACGTTCAACATAACACTTTTTTCAAGATGACGCATCGCTTCAAACCCGACTTGCGCTTCTTTCGCATCATATACGCTTATAAATTCGGATAAAATACGTTCTTTTAAAAGCCCTTCATGCAAATGTTTATCTGCTGCTAACCAGTTAGCAATGGCTAATTTTAACCCAAAATCTCGCTCCAGAGTCTGCACTAAGCCCGGGGTATCCCATTGCTCCTCAAAACTTTCAGGTGGAATATATTCTGATACCAGTGCATTAACAACATCTTCACGCATGGCCGCAATAAACGCTTTAACATCTGGCACTTCTAGCAAATCGTTGCGTTGATGATAGATAACTTTACGTTGATCATTAGCAACATCATCAAATTCTAATAATTGTTTACGAATATCAAAATTGTGACCTTCCACTTTACGTTGTGCATTTTCGACAGCGCGAGACACCCAGGGATGTGTTAAGACTTCTCCATCTTTTAAGCCTAATTTACTTAACAATCCTGATACATTGTCCGAAATAAAAATACGCATTAAATTGTCTTTTAATGACAAATAAAAACGCGTTGAACCAAGATCACCTTGTCTTGCAGCACGGCCTCTCAATTGATTATCAATGCGTCTGGATTCATGCCGTTCGGTACCAATAATATGTAACCCACCCGCTTTAATAACTGTATCATGACGAATTTTCCACGCTTCTTTTTCTGCATCACTCGCATCCAAGGCTAATTTTCCACCTAAAACAATATCGGTACCGCGACCTGCCATATTGGTTGCAATGGTAACCGTGCCTGGTCGACCCGCTTCTGCAACAATTTCTGCTTCTCTTTCATGTTGTTTTGCATTTAAAACTTGATGTGCAATATTTTTTTGTTTTAAAAGTCCCGAAACATATTCCGAAGTTTCGATAGAAATGGTGCCCACTAACACGGGCTGCTGTTTCGTAATGCATGATTCAATATCTTTTATAATGGCCTCAAATTTTTCTTTTTGAGTTAAATAAATACAATCGCCCATATCCTTTCGCTGAATGGGTTTATTTGTCGGCACGACAACTACTTCTAAACCATAAATTTGCTGAAACTCATAGGCTTCTGTATCTGCTGTGCCTGTCATACCGGCTAATTTTTGATATAACCTAAAATAATTCTGAAAGGTAATAGAGGCAAGTGTCTGGTTTTCGCTTTCTATTTTAACACCCTCTTTCGCTTCAACCGCTTGATGAATCCCTTCCGACCATCGGCGCCCTGGCATTACACGACCCGTGTGTTCATCAACAATAATCACTTGATTGTCACGCACAATATAATCAACGTCGCGCTTAAATAAGGCATGTGCTTTTAAACCGGCATAAAGATGACCCATCATCCTAATGTTTGCAGCGTCGTACAAACTCTCACCGGGTTTTAACAATCCTTCTTTGGCTAACATCTTTTCGACTTTAATATGACCTTCTTCTGTTAAAAAAGCTTGACGGCCTTTTTCATCAACGCTGTAATCACCCGGTCCATCTTTGTCTTTTTGCACTTGAAGCATAGGAATAAGGCTATTGATTTGCTCATATAATTCCGAGCTTTCTTGATCGCTGCCCGAAATAATTAAAGGCGTTCTTGCTTCGTCAACCAAAATGGAATCTACTTCGTCAACCAACGCGTAATGTGTGCCGCGCTGTACCCGCTCCGAGGCCGAAAACACCATGTTATCGCGTAAATAATCAAATCCAAATTCATTATTTGTACCGTAGGTAATGTCTGCAGCATAAGCGGCTTGTCTTTGCTCTCGGGTTAAACCATGCACAATAACGCCAACGCTTAATTCCAAAAATTCATAGATAGGTTGATTCCATTCTGCATCGCGTCTTGCAAGATAATCATTAACAGTCACTAAATGCACGCCTTCACCTGCTAGGGCATTCAAATATAAAGGCAAAGTTGCTACCAATGTTTTTCCTTCACCGGTTCGCATTTCGGCAATTTTCCCTTCATGCAGAACAATACCACCGATTAATTGAACATCGAAATGCCGCATGTTCAAAGTGCGTCTAGAAGCTTCACGCACGACAGCAAAAGCTTCTGGTAATAATGTATCCAAAGTGGTACCCGCTAAAATTCTGTTTTTAAATTCAGCTGTTTTGTTACTTAACTGAGTGTCCGTCAGTGCCATCATGCGCGGTTCAAGTGCATTGATACCTTCAACCACTCTACGATAACGTTTGAGCAATCTTTCATTCCGACTGCCAAAGGTTTTTTTAACAAGTTTCGTGATAAACATGGTGATTTTTGCCTATTTCATTTAAAATTACGTTATGGAACCTCAAAAATGCTCAATGCTTGACCTTTTAACAACCTCCCCTATTTTAAGCCAGATTGTCAATAAAGTAGAGCAATTAGCCAGATTAAACCGTATTGTACACCAAAAATGTAACCCTGAGCTCAGAAAACACTGTAAAGTCGCTAATTATCGCGACGGCATCCTGATTTTAACCACGCACTCTTCAGCTATCGCGCATTTGTTAAGATTCGAAAAAAGCGCATTATTGAGCGCACTACGTTCAGAACCCAGGTGGTGTCACCTAAAATCGATTAAAATTCATGTGCGGCCAAATCCACCCGAACTTGAAATCAAATCACTGTCGCAAAAAGATGTGCTACCGGTTTTATCATCAGGAGTTGCAAAAGGATTGAAAGAGGCTGCATTCAATATCCATTTTTTACCTTTGCAGCAAGCGCTGCTGCGGCTTGCGGAATCCAAAAATTAACTCTTTTATGCAGCCGTCGCCGGATATAAATACGTAATTGGAGATATTGCCTCATCTTCAAAAGTCACAATTTCATAAGCCGATTTTTTTGCTAACAATGCTTGTAATAATTTATTATTGAGCGTATGACCTGATTTAAAGCCTCTAAATGCACCCAAGACACCTGTACCCAGCAGATACATATCACCAACAGCGTCTAAAATTTTATGTTTCACTAATTCGTCTTCGTAACGTAATCCATCTTCATTCATAATGCGATAATCATCCAAAACAATGGCATTATTTAAACTACCGCCCAATGCTAAATTATTCGCTTTTAACCATTCGTATTCCGACAAAAATCCAAATGTCCTAGCGCGACTAACTTCTTTGACATAAGAAGTCGTTGAAAAATCTAAGGTCGCCTCCTGAACGCTATTTTTTAAAACGGGATGATCATAATCTAGCGTAAAAGAAACTTTAAAACCATCAAAAGGCTCTAAACTGGCCCATTTATCGCCGTCCGAAACCGTTACCTTACGTTTAACACGCAAAAACCGTTTGGGCGCATCTTGTTCTAAAATACCTGCAGATTGCAGTAAAAAAACAAAAGGACCTGCACTGCCATCCATAATCGGTACTTCAGGCGCGCTGACTTCTATAATCGCATTATCAATACCTAATCCTGCCATGGCAGACAATAAATGCTCTACGGTTGCAACCCGCACACCTTCTTTCATTAATGTCGTCGAGAGGGTTGTATCACCGACATTATGCGTGCTTGCTTCAATAGTAACGGCTGGATTTAAATCTACGCGCCGAAATTTAATACCCTCGTTAATACCTGCCGGTTTTAGCGTTAAAATGACTTTAACACCGGTATGTAACCCAACCCCCATTGCGCGAATGGTATTTTTTAATGTTCGTTGTTTACTCACACGAAGTTCCCTCAATTGGTGTTCGACGGCGTAAAAAAGCGGGGATATCTAAAAAAGGATAATCCACGCCAGATTCAACTGGCTGCACCGTGTTTTTCTGTGGCATTCCTGACTTGCGATTTGAAATACTGCTACCACTCACCCTGCTTGATTCACGCGCTGCTTCTGATGGTAAATGAAGACCCATTCTAAGGCTATCAGGCGCAGTTAATCTACCTAAACCCGTTGCGACTAAGGTAACGCGCAGTTCATCCGTCATCGAAGGATCAATCACTGTACCCACAATCACGGTCGCATCTTCTGAAGTAAAATTCTTAATGGCATCACCGACTTGCTCAAACTCCGCAATAGACATATTTTGACCTGCAGTAATATTCACTAATACGCCTCTCGCGCCTGCTAATTCGACATCATCGAGTAACGGACTTGAAATCGCTGCTTCTGCTGCAAGTAACGCTCTATTTTCACCCGAAGCTGATCCGGTACCCATCATAGCAACACCCATTTCCGACATCACAGTACGTACATCGGCAAAATCCACGTTAATTAAACCTGGTCTTGTAATCAGCTCTGAAATACCCTGCACAGCGCCCAGTAAAACATTGTTGGCCGCCTTAAAAGCATCTAATAGCGTTACGCTTTTGCCTAAAACACTCAGTAATTTCTGATTAGGAATGGTAATTAATGAATCGACAACTTGCGCTAACTGCTGAATACCTTTTTCTGCATGTTCCATGCGTTTTCTGCCTTCAAAAGGAAACGGTTTCGTCACAATTGCAACCGTTAAAGCACCTAATTCTTTAGCAACTTCTGCAACAATCGGCGTACCACCCGTACCTGTACCACCGCCCATACCAGCTGTAATAAAAACAAGATCAGCGCCCGCTAAAGCTTCTTTGATCCGTTCTCGATCTTCTAACGCACTCTGACGCCCCACTTCAGGATTGGCACCTGCGCCTAAGCCCTTGGTAATACTTGTACCCAGCTGTAAAATAACACCAGGCAAATCATCTTCTAAGGCTTGTCTATCGGTGTTTGCGCGAATAAATTCTACACCCGCAATGTTTGCATTCAGCATATGCTTAATCGCATTACCGCCGCCACCGCCCACACCAATTACCTTAATAACCGCACTTTCTGAAAAACCACCCGTCACTTCAAACATGCTCATGCGTCGGCACTCCTTAAACTGTCAATTTTAAATATTCCCCTGAAACCAATGCTTCACGCGCCCCAAAACACGTTTAAAACCTTGGCCCGCTAATTGTTCGGCACGACGTTGTTTCGCCGCTTGATAACCATATTCCAATAATCCAACGACTGTGGCATACGCAGGGTTTCGCACAATATCAACTAAGCCTGAGACCCTACGCGGTACGCCGCATTTGACTGGCAATTGAAAAACTTCTTCTGCAAGTGCCACAATGCCTTCTAATCGCGCACTGCCACCCGTCATCACAATGCCTGCACCTAATGTGTTTGCCAAGCCCGCTTGATACAGTTCTGCTTCTATCAAAGAAAATAATTCTTCTAAGCGCGGCTCAACCACTGCTGCAATATCTCTACGTGCTAAACGTTTTTGCGGCTTATCGCCAATGCTTGGTATTTCTATCATTTCGTCCGGATCAACCATTTTTGTTAAAGCACAGGCGTGTTCAATTTTAATTTGTTCTGCAACAACGGTTGGCACTCTCAATGCAACCGCAATATCGTTCGTGACTTGATCTCCAGCAACCGAAATAACAGCAGAATGTTTAAGATAGCCATCAACAAAAACCGCAATATCCGTTGTACCGCCACCCATATCAATCAAACAAACACCTAATTGTTTTTCGTCTTCTGTTAAAACAGCATAACTAGAGGCTAATTGACTTAAAATAATATCATCTACCTCTAAACCACAATGTCTGACACAAGTGAGACTGCTCTCGGCAGCCGCGATAGAACTGGTTACCATATGAATTTCGGCTTCTAAACGGACGCCCGATAAACCAATGGGATCACGAACACTTGTTTGCTTATCAATACGAAAAGCTTGCGGTAACACATGTAAAATTTTCTGATCGGCAGGGATTAAAACAGCTTTTGCGGCATCCATCACGCGCTCAATATCTTGAGCCGTCACTTGTTGACCATGAACAGCCACGATGCCATGCGAATTTAAACAACGAATGTGATTACCAGCAATACCCGTATAAACAGCATGAATTTTGCATCCTGCCATATATTCAGCTTCTTCTATGGCTCGCTGAACCGATTGCACGACTGTATCCATATTGACAATCATGCCTTTCTTAATGCCCTCTAAGGGATGGGTACCTACGCCAATAATATCGAGCGTTTCTTCATCGTCTACACTATTCACTGCAGCAACAACAGCCGCTACTTTTGAAGTTCCTATATCAAGTCCTACAACTAAATTTTTATCATTAGACATTATTGAATACCTATCGATTTCCAACCAATTGCAAAGCCATTGGTATATCTCAGATCAACATAAGCAATACGTTCGCTTTGTGCTTTTAAACTGCCTTGATAGGCCAACACAAAGCGTGCCAATCGTTCATTGACCGCATGCTTGCCCAGTATAATGAAAATGCCATTATCTAACATGATTTTTAAAGCGCCATTCAAAGATAAGCTCAATGACTTGATCGTTAATCCAACAACCCCTAATTGTTCTAGCAACGCAAAATAGTGCTGTTGCATCACTAATGCTTCCGATGCAGGCCCATCGAATTGCGGCAACTGCCCAGGTATGGTAGCAACTTCTGGATAAAAAATAACCCCTTCGGTACTCAAAACCCCTTTTTCTCCCCATCTCGCTTGCGCCGTTTTTTCTTGTACTGAAGCTACCACGCGATCTGGCCATACGCGCCTAATATCGACAGTTTGGACCCATGGCAGCTGCTTTACGCAAGCTTGTACCGCCCGCACGTTTAACCAAAAAAAACCTTTATCCAAAAAAGGCAAGATATTTGCCTGAATCTCTGCTTCTTTCACAAAATGTAATTGCGATTGAACCTCAATCGTTCTTAAAGGAAATCGATCAGCGTGGCGTGACCATACCACAAACAATGAGAGACTGGCTAGTAGTATTGCTAGTGGTAAAAAAATAGATAGGATACGCCCGCCGCTAGACACTGCTTATTCGCCTCTCCTATGGTATCGCTCGCTTCATTGTGTGCCGCGCTTATAATCAAACCTACTATTCTACTTGATCTTTGGCACGAAGGCATCTATTTTCCTTCGTGCCATTTATAAATATGTATGACAACTCAATATAATACAAGAAAAAATAAGTTAAAAAGTAAACTCACTGCTTCCTAAGATCCGCACTTCTGTTTCCAACTGTATTTGATGATCTTTCAAAACAACAGCTTGAACATGTTTTATTAATGCTAAAATATCTCTGGCTGTTGCACGACCCAGATTCAGGATAAAATTCGCATGCTTAGGCGAAACCTGCGCACCGCCCATGCTAAAGCCTTTTAATTGAGAAGCTTCTATTAAACGACCAGCGTGATCATCTGCTGGATTTTTAAAAACTGATCCACAACTAAAAACCCCGATAGGCTGCTTTGCTGATCGTTCTTGCAAAAGTGCTTTCACTTTTTCTGTTGCCATCAGAGAATCGCCGCGTTCAAATGCAAAGCATCCTGCAACAAACCATTCTTCCGAAGCATTTTTGACTATTTTTTGCACGGTTCGATAACCAATCTCATATTCTTCTGGAAAACGCAGGATTCGCTCGCCATAACGACTAATGACTTCTATCTCTTGAACCAATCGCCAGGTTTCCGAACCCCAGGCGCCAGCGTTCATTGCCAACGCACCGCCTATCGTGCCCGGAATGCCTGCAAAAAATTCTCCACCTAAAAGTCCTTCTTTTGCACAATATTTTGCCAATTTTGCGCAGGGTAGACTTGCATCTGCCCAAATTAAAACTTTATCTTTGGTACTTTTTTCTTCAACTACTTTAATGGCACCTGAACCTGCCTGCGCTAAATTATGAATCACAACGCCACGAATACCTTCGTCTGGAATTAAGACATTACTGCCTAATCCTAACCAAGTAATCGGCTCACCGTCTTTAACACCCGTTTTTAAAAAATCGACCAAATCTGCTATATCAATAGGACGAACATATTTATCGGCAACCCCTCCAATATGCCAAGAAGTATGCGGCGCTAAGGGTTCGTTCAATTTTAAAAGCCCTTTCATGTGCTAAAGCCTCTACCTATTTTCATTTCGTTGCATTAACAGCTAATTCCGTTGCAAGCATACTAATATCGCCTGCGCCTTGCATTAATAATACATCATTGTCCTCTAAGACTCTGGATAAAACGTCTGAAAGGGCTCGTTTATCGGCAACAAAAATCGGATCAACTTGTCCACGATTTCGAATACTAAAGGCCAGCGTACGGCTATCTGCACCCGCAATAGGTGCTTCTCCCGCAGAATATACGTCCAATAGAATTAAGACATCCACAGACGACAAAATAGAGACAAAATCTTCGAACAAATCTTTGGTTCGCGTATAACGATGTGGCTGAAAAACCATCACTAATCGTCTATCGTGCCACCCTGCACGCAAGGCTTCTAAAACAACTTGAATTTCGCGTGGATGATGCCCATAATCATCGATCATTAAAGCACGTTTATTCTGATGCGTTATTTCGCCTAATAGTTGGAACCGTCGGCCAACACCTTCAAATTTTAAAAGCCCACGTTGTATGGCTTCATCTGAAACGCCTTCTTCTGTTGCAACCGCAATTGCCGCTAAGGCATTTAAAACATTATGTTGACCAGGTAAATTCAAAGTGATTTTTAAAGGCGATTTTCCCTTACGTAATACTGTAAATGTTGATTGCCCAACTTTTTGTATAAAATCTATT
Source organism: Gammaproteobacteria bacterium (assembly GCA_044225595.1). GTDB lineage: Bacteria > Pseudomonadota > Gammaproteobacteria > UBA6186 > Azoamicaceae > CADEGZ01. The sequence goes on along the minus strand of JBGAIG010000012.1, from coordinate 20,697 downwards.
GCACGCACATCCGCCTGTTCTGAAAAACCATAGGTGATTAATGGTCTTGCAACTTCTGACAAAATGGATTGAATTTCCGGGTCATCTATACAAAGCACAGCCAACCCATAAAAAGGTAGTCGATGTAAAAACTGTAAATAGGTTTTTTTTAAAATTGCAAAATCTTGCTGATAATTTTCCAAATGATCCCGATCAATATTGGTTACTACTGCAACCATTGGCATTAACTGCAAAAAAGAACCATCGCTCTCATCCGCTTCTGCCACAAAATAACGCCCCATTCCTAATTTAGCGTTTGTACCTAAACTATTTAATCGCCCACCAATCACAAAAGTCGGATCCAGTCCTGCTTCCGCAATTAAACTGGTCACTAAGCTTGTTGTCGTGGTTTTTCCATGCGTACCTGCAACTGCAATGCCTTCTTTAAAACGCATTAACTCACCTAACATGGTCGCGCGTTTTACGATGGGAATATGCTGCTCGCGTGCGCGTGCTAATTCGGGATTTTCAGTTGATACCGCACTAGAAACCACAAGAACATCGGCATCTATGACATTTTTAGCATCATGATTATGATGAATACGAATGCCCAATTTTCTCAGGTGATCAATCATAGCATTTTTTGAAGGATCAGAGCCGCTTACTTCGTAGCCTAAATTGAATAACACTTCGGCAATACCACCCATGCCAACACCGCCAATACCGACCAAATGGATCCGACGAATACGCCGCATATTTAATGCATGATTTTTTTGTTCCATCTTTTAGTCCTATCTTTAAAAATATCTCATTTATCTATACTGGTTATTTCAACAGTTAAGCATGACGGATCTGGAAGTACCAGTTTAGCACGCTAGGGGACCCTTTCTTGTTCGCAATACCTCACTACTTCCGTCAACGCATCACGTTTCGCAACACTAAAAGCAGCTTCTGCCATTTTGACTAATCGATCGCGATCCGAAAACAATTCTATTAAGACTTTTGCTAAATTTTCTGCAGTCAAACAAGATTGATCAATCATTTTTGCAGCGCCCGCTCGCTCTAAAAATCGACCATTCGCAGTTTGGTGATCATCTACAGCAAAAGGGTATGGTACTAAAATACTACCAACACCCACGGTTGCTAATTCTCCGATCGTTAAGGCACCCGAACGACATAAAACTAAATCGGCCCAGGCATAAGCAGATGCCATATCTTCAATAAAAGGCGCCACGTGTGCTGAAATGCCTGCGATATCGTATGCCATTTTTGTTTTTATGGCAGCCTCATTTTTAGCACCCGTTTGATGCCAAACGACAGGTCGATTTTGAGGTGGGATTTTTTGAATCGCTGCTGGACAGATTTCATTCAACGCAGCTGCACCCTGGCTTCCGCCGATCACTAACAATCGTAATGATTCTGTTGGGCTTTTCAATCGGCGTTCTTTAAAACGCACAGTAGGCGCGGGCACAGCCAAAAGTTGCTCGCGAATGGGATTGCCCGTATAGATGGCTTTGACTTTTGGATTAAAGGCACCTGGAAAAGCTTCTAGCACGCGATCGGCTAGGTGCGATAACAACCGATTGGTGAGACCGATAATAGCGTTTTGTTCATGAACAACCAAAGGACGTCGCAACAACCAAGCAGCAAAACCGCCAGGACCTGAGATAAATCCTCCCATACCTAATACCACATCGGGTTTGAGTGCACGCATCACATTTAAAGCTTGAAAAAGTGCTCTTATCAGCTTAAACGGCGCTAAGGCCCAACCTAAGAGGCCATTTTTTCTAAGACCTTTCACTGAAATGTAATGAATGGGAATATGGGCTTTTGGCACAATGCTGGCTTCCATACCGGCTCTTGTACCTAACCAATGTACCTCCCAGCCTTTGCTGATTAAACATTCCGCAACAGCAAGCCCTGGAAACACATGCCCACCAGTACCGCCTGCCATGATTAAAATACGTCGTTTATAAATGCTGTTCATTTTAACAGTAAAGACCATTCCATTTAAAGATATTAGTTTAACATTTATTTCATAAGGAACTTTCTTTAATTTTTTAACTCGAATCGTTATGTCTAAACAAAAAGGAGCGTTTTATGCCAGATCGAGGTTTCGATTTATTAGTAAAAGAGAGATCCCAATTTTTAAAAAATTATAGAACGGCACAATCCACTGGTCAAAGTGTCGAGATTATTGCAGCGCAACTCCAAGAAAATAAAACAGCATTGCAAACAGCTTCAACAGGAAATACATTTAAAAATAATTATTTGCAGTTATGGTTTGGTCAGGATCCATTTGCGTTGCCAACCGCAGCACCTATCACTGTTTCTCCCTCACCTTCTTCTCCGCAAAAAATATCAGATACACTAACAGAGTATGATCGTGCAAAAATAACAGGGAAATTTACAGAGCTAGTACAGGTAAGAAAAGTTCTATTAAAGCAACTTGATAATCCAGATTATTATTCTGAAAAAGAGAGCATCTTAACTCAACTCAATAAAAATCGTCTAGAACTGATACCAATCATAGCGGAAGATACACAGGCAGCAGCACTCAGAAATCATTACGTAGACAACAACTTAGCAGCAAAAGAACCGAAGGAACCACCACCTTATCTTGCATATCTTCAGAATCAAGCAACAAAACAAGATCCATCTATGCGGTCTATCATAAAAAAAGAAATACAAGCCGAGATAAAACGACAAAGAGAACCAGAGCAAACCTCTCGAAAACCGCAATCAACAGTGCCAGAAAAACAAAAAAAAGCTTCTAAAAATCCTTTTTCTTTAACTTTTTCTCGAGCTGCATTTCTAAAAAAAGGGTTTTTTAATAGTTTTAATAATCGTTTGCGTTCCTCTTTAAGGTCAAAACAAGAACGAGACCATAAAAAGATACCATAACCGTTTTAATATTGAACTATTTCTATCAATTTCTATCAAATGTATAGAACGATATCAGTCGTTAATATTTTAAAGGAGACGAATATGTCTACTGTAGTACCTACTCCTACGCTAGCCAACATTTTCGAGATGCGGTCTTAAATGAGCCAGGAACAGTCCTTATCAAGTTTCCTTCTGACGAAAATAGTAAAAATCTTTTTCTCACCCAAAGATTTTGGATAGATTTCAGAAATTTTGTACTACTAGCTTTACTACCGAAAATATCCGTTTTTTGACTGACCTACATGAATTATATGAAGAAAAAACTACACAATGGAGGACAGGAACCAGATCCCAAAAAAATCAAAGCCTTATATGATAAGTATATAGTAGTGGATGCACCAGAACAAGTGAATATTTCAGCAGATGTATTGAAAAAGCCAATTGACGATACATTTGCGGCTGGTAAGACACCAAAGCTAGAGGATTTTTATGCGATAGCAAACGAAACCGTTATCTTAATGAAAACAAATGAGCTCTCAAGATTTCAAAAATCAGCGGGATATCGAGAGCTAGATGCACGCTATCACTTAGATGATTTAAAAGATAAACAAAACACACTACTGCAAAACCATGCGGGTTTAGATATAACACAGCCTGCGTATCGTGAAAAAGTCGCAAACCTGAACGTAGAAATTGGAAAAACAGAAATGAATTATTATCTCGCATTGCGAGATAGGCGAACAGAAATCACGAAAAACGAACAAGTTATGTCATCGGTATCAATAGGAGATCTTGAGCACATTAAAAGCATAGATGCAATGCTTTCTGAGAATGAATATACTGTCCGAGAAATGTTTAAAGATGATGCAAATCTCATAAAAAATTTCGAAAAAATCCTGACAGAGGAGACAGAGTCTGGCTCCAGAGAAAAAATTGAATCTGCTTTGTTTAAAGGATTGCTACAAGAACGAGAACAATTAATGTCAGCAATAGATGCAAACAAACCGCGGAAAGAACTTGAAGCAATTGAAGAAAAACTCAAAAAAAACGAGGAATATATTAGAAATCGGTTTAGAGATAAAGGCAGAAAAAGTAGCGAACAAGATAAAGAAAAAATCGATACTTTTGAAGAAAGACTCCTCAGCCAAAAAGAGAAAATTAAATCTGCAATGAGAGAGCAAGACGCTAGCAGCAACTTTGATTTTGAAGCCTTTATACGCGAGCGAACTATGTTGCTGGCAGAGCTTGCAAACGAGCCTGACGATGAAAAAAGTATACTGATTCAAGAACGCCTTTTAGCCAACGAAACAGTGATCCGCGCGCGCATTGAAAAGGATAAAGAAAATAAAAGTGTTTATGAGGAGAAAATGCGTGTTTTTGAACAGATTGAGGACATAACACCCGCAATGAAAGCACGAAACGCTAAAAAACTTGGAGAACAAGCAAATCAATATACAAACGATGCAGTGCGCAAATCATCACAATCCAAAAAACGGTCGTCAAGTCCTTCTAACTCAATGCTTCAATTTGGATCGTTCAAAAAAGTAGGAAAAAGTTTTTTTTCTACTTTAAAACGCTCGCTCTCGCAAGAAAACAGATCGTCCTTGTCAGAAAACAGGCCCTCTGATTCAGACAATACACCACCCACTCCACCTACGCCATCGGGCAAAAAAAACTCTCTAAACTAAATCAAATTCTTTGCATCTTAGGTGACAGCTCAAATTCAATACGCAGCAAAATGCCAACGGCTAATAAGCCCACAATGAGACTGCAACCCCCATAACTCATAAACGGCAAAGTTAAACCCTTGGTTGGTAATACACCCAGATTCACACCAATATTAATCATGGCCTGAAATCCAAACCATAAGCCAATGCCATAGGCGACAAAACCCGCAAAAGAATTGCCATACAAGATTGCCTGTCGGCCTAGCGCTAAAATGCGCCAAACTAATAAACCAAAAAATAATAAAATAATAATAGCACCAACTAATCCTAACTCTTCTGCCAACACTGCAAAAATAAAATCGTTATGGGCTTCTGGCAAATAAAGCAATTTCTGTACGCTGTTACCCAATCCTGTTCCAAACCAACCACCTCGCCCAAAAGCAATTAACGACTGAGTTAATTGATACCCGGTATTAAATTGATCAGTCCAGGGATTTAAAAACGAGGTTAGGCGCTGCATGCGATAAGGTGAAGCAACCGATAAAATACCCAATGCACCGAGTGCCAATAAAACCAATACCAAAAAGCGTTTAAAAGGCACACCGCCTAAAAATAACATGCCCATCGTTGTCGACACGATCACAACGGTTGCACCAAAATCTGGCTCTAATAATAATAAGGCCGAGACCAATCCCAACGTTAATAACGGTTTTATAAAACCCGAAAGTTCTGTTTGCACGGCCTTATGCTTTTCTACTAAATACTGTGCCATATAGATAATCACAAACAGTTTGGCAAATTCCGAAATTTGTATCGAAACAGGACCTAAAAATAGCCAGCGTGAACTACCATTGACTGGACGACTAATGCCTGGCATTAACAATAATGCGAGCAATCCAAGGGTCATCACTAAAAGCGGCAGACTCAGTTTTCGCCAGGCAGACAATGGTACACAAGCAGCTACTACAAAACCCATCAGGCCTATGGCTAGATAAACAACGTGTCGAATCGCAAAATATCCGGCAGACAAGCCACTCCCTTCCGCAAACGAAAGTGAAGCCGATGTCACCATGACCAGTCCAAGACCAATTAAACTCAGCAAAGAAAAAAATAACCAGGGATCATACGCCGTTTGACGGTTTGCTATTGCACCCACACTTTATTGACCTTCTTTTTTTAAAAAGACAATTTTATCGTCTTTTACAGCCACTTCTATAGTATCACCTGAAACAAACTGCCCTGTTAATAAGGCTTCTGCCAAGGGATTTTCTAAAACATGACGAATCGCACGCTTTAGAGGCCTTGCACCATAAACAGGATCATACCCCACTTCTGCTAATTTATCTAAAGCAGCGGTTGAAGCGATCAAATCCAAGTTTTGTCCTTTCAGTCTCGTTTTGAGGTATTCTAACTGAATATCTGCGATATGACGAATTTGCGCTTTGCCAAGCGGCGAGAATACCACAATTTCATCAATGCGATTAATAAATTCGGGCCTAAAATGTTGACTCACAACCCCCATAATGCCCACCTTAATTTCGTCATACTCTACTTGGCCGGTGAGCTCTTGGATCATCTGCGACCCTAAATTCGAGGTCATCACAATCACCGTATTTCTAAAATCAACCGTGCGACCCTGCCCATCGGTTAAGCGGCCATCATCTAAGACCTGCAGTAAAATGTTGAACACATCTGCATGTGCTTTTTCAATTTCATCCAATAAAATGACACTATAGGGCTTACGCCGAACGGCCTCTGTTAAATAGCCGCCCTCTTCATACCCGACATAACCAGGCGGCGCACCAATTAAACGTGCAACGGAATGTTTTTCCATAAACTCAGACATGTCAATGCGAATCATAGCGTGTTCGCTATCAAATAAAAATTCAGCTAACGCACGGCACACTTCTGTTTTACCCACACCCGTTGGCCCAACGAATAAAAAAGAACCGACAGGACGGTTGGGATCAGACAATCCCGCACGCGAACGACGCACCGCATTTGCAACCGCTTTTAGCGCATCAATTTGCCCAACCACGCGAGATTTTAATTCTTCTTCCATTTTAACTAATTTTTCCCGCTCACCTTCTAACATTTTAGAAACGGGAATACCCGTCCAGCGTGCGACTACTTCAGCAATTTCTTCTTCTGTTACTTTGTTTCTAAATAATTTTGTTTCCACTTCCAATTCAGAAGAAGCTTTTAATTGTTTTTCAAGATCAGGGATACGTCCGTATTGAATTTCAGACATTTTTGCAAAATCCCCTGCACGATGTGCAAGACTGAGTTCTAATTTTGCTTTCTCCAGTGCTTCTTTAAGGCGTTTTGTACCTTCGATAGCTGCTTTTTCCGTTTTCCAAATCTCTTCCATTTTTTGATATTCTTTTTCAAGCAGCTGAATATTCGCTTCCAATTGTTCTAAACGCTTCTTAGATGCCGCATCTGTTTCTTGTTTTAAGGCTTCGCGTTCTATTTTATATTGAATCAAACGGCGCTCCAGTGTATCCATCTCGACAGGCTTAGAGTCAATTTCCATTCGAATACGTGCAGCTGCTTCATCCATTAAATCAATGGCTTTATCTGGCAGCTGACGATCACTAATATAACGATGCGACAAGGTGGCTGCGGCAACAATCGCAGGATCAGTAATTTCTACGCCATGGTGCAATTCATAACGTTCTTTAAGCCCACGTAAAATCGCAATAGTATCGGGCACTGTCGGCTCATCCACCAAGACTTTTTGAAAGCGGCGCTCCAATGCCGCATCTTTCTCAATATATTGACGATATTCATCTAACGTTGTTGCACCCACACAATGCAATTCACCGCGGGCTAATGCTGGCTTTAACATATTGCCTGCATCCATGGATCCTTCTGCTTTTCCAGCACCTACCATGGTATGCAATTCATCAATAAAAAGAATAATCTCGCCTTCTTGTTTCGCCAAATCTTTTAATACGGCTTTCAGACGTTCTTCGAAATCACCTCGAAATTTAGCCCCTGCAATTAATGCCCCCATATCTAGCGCTAAAACACGTTTGTTTTTTAGCCCTTCAGGCACTTCGCCATTGATAATACGCTGGGCTAGTCCTTCTACAATTGCGGTCTTACCCACACCCGGTTCACCAATTAAGACAGGATTATTTTTGGTACGACGCTGTAAAACCTGAATTGTTCTTCTAATTTCATTATCTCGTCCAATCACCGGATCTAAGTTACCTTGCGCTGCCCGTGCTGTTAAATCAATGGTATATTTATTTAAGGCTTGACGTTGATCTTCAGCATTTGGATTATCCACCGTTTGTCCCCCACGGATATCTGCAATGGCTTTTTCAAAGTTTGTTTTTTCAAGACCGCTTTTTTTTAAAATTTGACCGAGCGTACCAGAATCTTCTATTGCCGCTAATACAAACAATTCGCTCGAAATATAAGCGTCTTTATGCCGTTGCGCGTATTTATCTGCTCTATTTAAAATGCGCACTAAATCAGGAGAAGGCCGTATATCGTTTTCACCATCAATCACCGTCGGACAAGCTTGGATCGCTTCATCGATTTGTTTTTGTAAGCCTCGCAAGTCGATGCCTAAGCCAACGAGCAAATTTCTAATCGTGCCAGCTTCTTGTTCAAGCAGGGCTTTCATCACATGTACAGGTTCTAAAGCAGAATTATCTTTACCAACCGCTATCGATTGTGCTTCTGATAGTGCAGATTGAAATGAATGGGTTAATTTTTCTAAGCTCATGGCTAACCTCCTCGCTGCTTGCTTTATAGAGTACAAGATAAGGGTGAATATCTAAAATTCAAGGGCTCAATCTTTTAACCAAATAAGCGTCGCCATGCGGCCTGTAACTCTCGACCTACGGAATGAATAAAAATGTGCACTGTCTCGATAGGTACAAAACTCACCGCCATAAATTGCAGTGATCCCGAGCTGCCGCAAACGTATCCTGGCTAATTCATACAGATTTGCAAACCAATACCCCTTTTGGCGCTTAAAAGTGGCTTCTGACTGATATTCTTTAAATGCAGCCAAAAAATCCGCCTGCACCTCGTAGGCGTCTGGCCCAATAGCAGGCCCTAACCACGCTAATAAAGTTTGGGGATCACAATTCAATTTCTGAACAGCGGCTTCTATAATACCTGCTGCCAAACCCCGCCATCCTGCATGAATAGCGCTGACGCGCGTTCCTGCTTTATCACATAAAAGAATAGGCAAACAATCGGCTGTTAAGACAACACAAACTTGATTAGGTTTAAAAGCAACTGATGCATCGGCATCTACGGGTTTTTCAATTTCTTTTGAATCGGCAAAATTTGCGACATCGACAACACGCGTGCTATGTGTTTGCATTAACCAAAGCGGCTCTTGGGATAAATCAGCTTCTTGTTTTAATTGCATGCGATTTGCAAGCACGACGCTGGGGTTATCCCCGACATGCGAGGCAAGATTAAAAGTGTCGTAGGGCGCTACACTTGTTCCACCCTGGCGCACTGTTGTAAATGCCTTAACATTTAACGGTGCAGGCCAAGTGGGAACTATCCAATGCTCATTCAACAGATTAGAGTTGCTCAGCATGTGCTGCCAAGAAAGAAGCAACTCCCGCAGGCGTTGGCTTCATGGCCTTATCACCTTCGTTCCAACCAGCAGGACATACTTCTCCATTTGTTTCATGAAATTGCAAGGCTTTAACCAAACGCAATAATTCATCAATATTTCGGCCAATCGGCAAATCATTCACTATTTGTGAACGCACAACACCTCTGGGATCGATTAAGAAGGAAGCACGAAACGCAACTCCAGCTTCAGGATGTTCAACGCCATATGCCTGGCAAATACTGTGGTTGGTATCTGCAACTAAGGTGTAATTAACCTGGCCAATACCGCCTGCGTCCATGCTGGTGTTACGCCATGCATTGTGCGTAAATTGAGAATCAATAGAAATCGCAATCACTTCTACATTTAATTTTTTAAATTGTTCAATACGACGATCTAAAGCAATTAATTCTGAGGGACATACAAATGTAAAATCCAGTGGATAAAAGAATAGTAAAGCATATTTATTTTCTTTTAAAATTTTAGAAAGCTGATATTGGCTGATAATCTCACCATTTTTTAATACCGCTGCTGCTGTAAAATCGGGGGCGGTTCTTCCCACTAAAGTACTAAACATCTGTAAATACTCCAATCTCGCAAAAATAAGTGGCATTGTACCATACACTTTTGATTCAAGAGTAGAGGTTGTATAATACCGAGTTTGAGAAATGAAGGCTTAGATAATGTCATTTGATAAACTTAAAATTCGGGCTACCGGTCTTTCTGTTGTCGAAATCGAAGCAAAAGCGATTGCCGAACTTCGAGATAAAATAGACACAGCATTCATAAATAGTTGTTTAGCTATCTTAAAATGCGAAGGCCGGGTGGTCGTGATGGGGATTGGAAAATCGGGACATATCGGCAGAAAAATAGCAGCGACGCTATCCAGCACCGGTTCTCCCGCCTTTTTTCTCCACCCTGCCGAAGCTTCTCATGGCGATTTGGGGATGATTACTTCGAGAGATCTGGTCATTGTGCTCTCTTATTCCGGAGAAGCTTCCGAAATTGTCACGATTACACCCCATATTAAACGTTTAGGTGTTAAAATTATCGCATTAACGGGTGCCCCACAATCTACGCTTGCTAATATAGCCGATATCACCTTAGACATTGGGGTACGACAAGAAGCTTGTCCGCTTGGGCTTGCCCCAACAGCGAGTACAACAGCCATGCTCGCCATGGGCGATGCCATGGCGCTTGCTGTGCTAGAGGTGCGCGGTTTTACAGCGGAGGATTTTGCAAAATCGCATCCTGGTGGAAAACTGGGACGCCGTTTATTAAAAATCGAAGAAATCATGCACACGGGAGACCGTATCCCTCGTACTTTAGCAGGATCAATGATCATTGATGCCTTACCTGAAATGTCTGCAAAACGCCTCGGATTTACCACAATTGTAGATGAAAAAGATGCTGATCACATGCTTGGCATCTTTACCGATGGCGATCTTCGCAGAGCTTTAAATCGCGGCTTAAATGTACATACAACCCCTGTTAATGAAGTGATGACCACGAAATTTACAACCATTTCCAGCAATTTATTAGCAGCAGAAGCGATTTCTATTATGGAAAAACTAAAAACCCTTGTGATGCCGGTTGTAAATGAAGAAGGTAAATTGGTCGGTGCATTTAATATGCACGACTTATTTAACGCGGGTGCGATGTGAGAAATAACGGAATCTTGATTGTGTTTGCGCTTTTCAGCCTAGGACTTTTATTTTTTGTAAAAGCACAGGATCAAAGGCTAGAAAATAACACATTTGTTGAAAAAAAACCGCAAGAATATATGACCGACTTTTTAGTCACTATCTTTACAAAAGAAGGCGGCTTAGAAAATAAACTTTCTGCCCATTACTGGGCCTATCAGCCAGAAAAAGCAGGCTCGAATATCACAAAACCGCATTTGATTATTTATAAACCCGATGGCAGCTTATGGACAATCGATGCCAATCATGGGTTTATTAAACAAGCCAATATTGGCAAACTCGATCGCATCCATTTGCACCATCAAGTCGTCATTAATAGACCCGCTATGAGTGCTTTTGTTCCCTTAAAACTAGAAACCGATAAACTTTTCTACGAACCCAGTAAAGAATATGCAGAAACCGATCAATTGGTTGTGATGACAAAACCCGGTTTAAAAATTTCCGGCATCGGCATGCGTGCTTTTCTTGATAAAAGCTTTGTAGAATTATTACACGATGTTAAGACATCTTATCTTTCAACGCGTTAACATTTTTATCACATGAATACATTAGCGGTTTCAAAATTATCTAAATCATATCAGTCCCGTCTGATTGTAAATGGCGTCTCACTCAATATCAGCAGTGGCGAAATTGTGGGTATTTTAGGCCCCAATGGCGCGGGCAAAACCACTTGTTTTTATATGATGTTAGGGCTTATTCAACCTGATGCTGGCACCATCAAACTCAACAATACCGACATTACGACACTCCCAGTTCATGCGCGTGCTTTATTGGGTATGGGTTATTTGCCACAAGAAGCTTCCATTTTTAGGAAATTAACCGTTGCTCATAATATTATGGCTATTTTAGAAACACGCACTGATCTCGATAAAAGCGAACAAGCATCCTTGTTAGAACATTTATTGTATGAATTTCGCATTGCACACATTCGCGATACGATGGGATTTAGCCTATCGGGCGGAGAAAGACGTCGGGTTGAAATTGCACGCGCTTTAGCCAAAAAACCAAAATTTATGTTATTAGATGAGCCCTTTGCGGGCGTCGATCCCATTTCGATTATTGATATTAAACAAATTATTAATGACTTAAGTCAGCGCGGCATTGGCGTATTAATGACAGATCATAATGTCAGAGATACGCTTGATATTTGCCACCGCGCCGCTATTGTGCACAATGGACAAGTCATTGCCGAAGGCAGCGCTGAACATATCTCCACACATCCCGAAGTTCGTAAGGTGTACTTGGGTGAGGCGTTTACCCTGTAATTTATCATTGGTCACACACCCAATTGTTAGTTACCTGCTATAATGAACTTATGCAAACCTCATTACAGTTGGGATTAAGCCAACAATTAAAAATAAGCCCGCGATTGCAGCAAGCAATTAAATTGTTACAAATGTCCTCTTTAGAACTCAAGCAAGAAATTGAAAAATGCTTAGAATCCAATCTTCTGCTAGAAGCAACAGAAATAAATACGGATGAAGAAAACGAGCCTCTGTTTAGTCAATTTTCTGGCGAAACCTGGGGGGGTGACTATTTGGATAGAAAAAAAGAATTGCTTTTACAGAAATCTATAGAAACAACCCTAAGAGAACATTTGTATTGGCAAATGGAAATAAGCCATTTTTCTGAAAGAGATAAAATAATTGCAATAGCACTGATTGATGCCATATCCGAAGAAGGTTACTTATTATGCCCCTTATCTGACATCCAAGAGAGTCTACAGTTTAACATGCAAACAAATGAACCTGAAATTGAAGCTGTATTATGCCGTATTCAACAATTCGAGCCTTTAGGCGTAGGCGCAAGAAATTTATCTGAGTGTTTAAATATCCAATTAAATCATCTCCCTATTGCAACACCTTGGATGACGAAACTGAAATTATTGGTTTCAGAGCATTTGGAAATTTTAGGTAAACGAGATTATGCTTGTCTAAAAAATAAGCTAAATCTTAATAGCGTCGAACTAAAAGATTTGATAAAAATTTTAACTTCGCTTAATCCAAAACCCGGCATCCAATTATCGAGCAAAAAACCGGAATACATTATACCTGATGTGATTGTGCATCAAAAAAACAACCAATGTCTTGTAGAACTCAATCATACATTTATCCCGAAACTACGCGTGAATACACACTATGCCGACATGATTCAACAAAAAAAAATACGCGGAAATAACACAGTTTTATTAAAAAAATACTTGGAAGAAGCAAAATATTTTCTAAAAGGACTGCAAACACGACACGAAACACTTTTAAAAGTAGCAACCTGTATCCTGAACGAACAAAAAGATTTTTTAACGTTCGGAGAAGAAAAAATGAAACCGTTAAGCTTACAAGATATTGCACATAAAACAGAACTCCATGAATCTACTATATCACGCATCACAACTCAAAAATATATTCTGACAAAGCGCGGTATTTTTGAACTCAAATACTTTTTTTCTAATGCCATTACTTCTGCAAAAGGAAAAACAGCCTCGAGCACTGCTATTCGAGCATTAATCAAAAAAATAATTGCAAAAGAGACTAGTCAAGCACCCTTTAGTGATCATAAAATTACACAATTGCTGTTAGAATGTGGTATTTCAATTGCACGAAGAACGGTAACTAAATACCGTGAGGCTATGCGTCTTCCCGCTTCTAACGAAAGGAAAAACCTCGGTTTTCGTTAAATGAAGGAGTTTCTCATGAATATTCAAATTACAGCCTTACACGATCTGGCTCTCACACCCAGCCTAACAGAACGTGTCTATGATAAATTTAAAAAACTGGAGAATCATTTTTCACAGATTATTAGCACCCATGTGATTTTAAGCGTCGATAAATTTCAGCATATCGCAAAAGGCAACATGAGTTTGGCAGGTGGTGGTAAAATAGCCGCAAGCTGTGCCTCTAAAGACATGTACGCAAGCATTGAAATGTTAGTTGCCGAACTCGATAAACAAATTCTTAAACACAAAGAAAAGTTGCAAAAGAAAGGTTCGCAGTCTGATGACTAATCAAAAACAACCCATGCAATTATTGCTAAAATCTTTTGGCTTTAAATATGGGCTTCCATCTGAGGTAGACTTTGTTTTTGACGTGAGATGTTTGCCAAATCCCTATTGGGATCCCAATCTCAAAGAACTTTCAGGTTTGGATGAGCCTGTTATTCAATATTTAGAATACATCCCGGCTGCCCAATCTTTATTAAAAGACATTGCCGTTTTTATTGAGAATTGGGCACCGTATTTTGAAGCAGACAACCGAAAACAGCTAACAATTGCCATTGGCTGCACCGGCGGGCAGCATCGTTCTGTTTATATGGTAGAAACAATTGCAAAAAAATTGCGCGCGAGCCAACATGCTATTCACATACACCATCAAAACTTAGCATCGGCCTCGATCTCCGTCGATCGAATACCGGCATAATTATCTTCCCCGAAATTATCGTTAAGTAGCGATGCTTTCAGTGGTATCAAACAAATAAACTTAGAACCTTTATTAAGTTCGCTCTCTATATAAACTTCGCCATGCAAATCATCAATAAATTGTTTCACTGTAGAAAGACCTAAACCTGTCCCCTTATAAATACCTTGATAGGACGGGGTTAATCTTTTAAAGGTTACAAAAAGCCCTTGCTGCTTCTCAAAAGGAATGCCAGGACCAGTATCCGTAATCTCTAACTTGATAACAACATCACGCCCATTTTGTTCAACAAGACTCGCCTCAACACTAATCTCTCCTTTTTCTATAAATTTTAGTGCATTTGCAATAAGCTCAAGCATAATCCGATAGATACGTACGTGATCGCCCATCAGATAGGCAGGGATTTTGTCATCTACATAATAGGTTAATTGCAATTTTTTTTGATTCGCTTTTGTCTGATGAAGGTTTACAACATTCTCAACAATCGTTTTAAAACTAAACTTCTTTTTTAAAAGGGGGATTTCGCCCGAAGACACACTAAAAGCATCTAAGACTTCGTTTAAATAACGTAGTAACTCACTACTAGATGCAGCCAATTGCGTAAAATAGTGTTTCAATTTCCCCAAATCCGTTTCATTCTTAATCAGTTCAGAAAAACCGGCAATGCCGCTTAATGGCGTACGGATGTCATGGCGCATATTCTCTAAAAATTGTGTTTTTGCTCTATTTGCAGCTTCTGCTTTTTCTTTTTCTTCTATTAATTTTCTTTCCGTTTCTTTTTGTTTGGTAATATCAAATGATATCCCCAAACTTCCAATGATCTTAGCTTTATTATCGAGCAAAGGCACTTTCTTCGAAATGAAAATACGCTCTGCTCCATTCGCTTGTTTTGCAATTTCTTCTACAGAATACTCTTGACCAGTATCCATCACTTTATTGTTAACTATATTAAAAGCATCTGCTTGATCTCGCCATGGCATATCATAGTTAGTTTTTCCAACGATCTCATGTCGAGTTTTTAAGCCAGCAGACATTGCTTGAACAGTATTACAACCTAAATAAACATTATTTCGATCTAACCAATATACATTTCCTGGTAAATGCGCTATTATGTTTTCGAGTGCTATGTCAGCTTTTTCTTTGGCTTCTATTAACTCTTTATCGTCTTCTTTTTGTTTTGTAATATCAAAAGATATACCTAAAATTCCAACAATATTTGATTCATCATCAAATAATGGGACTTTTTTAGAAAGATACACTAACTCTCTTCCATCAGCTATTTTTCCACGTTCTTCTATTGAATACTCTTTGCCTGCATTCATAACATTATTATTATTCATATTAAGAGTAGCAGCTTGATCTCGCCAAGACATTTCATAATTTGATTTTCCAACGAGTTCATACCCATGCTTAAAACCAGCAGATTTTGCTTGTAAATCATTGCTGCCTAAAAAAACATTATTTCGGTCTAACCAATATACATGACCTGGCAAATGCGCTATAATACTTCCTAGTGAGACATTTAATTTGTTTCTTTTCATAAGATAATCCTAAATATATAATGATACCTAATAAACTTTAGGTTGGGATACCATTTTTAAAAATAGACATCATAATTTTTTTGCCTCCTTCGCTTTCAGAGGCATATTGATGCGTTGTAAAACCTGGAATTAATACTCGCACTGAAAACCATTTTTCTATAGCACAAGGTAAATCAGCCACCAGTAATGGCTTTTTTTGAATTTTAAGGTTTTTTTTAATCTCTTTTAAAAGCAGATCCGGCGTATATTCGATTGCATGCAATGGATGTTCTAAGAAAGGCAATTTGTAGAACCTTTTTAAATATCCTCGTATTTGTTCGATGACTTCAGGCTTTCTCCAATTTTCATATGCCTGAGATGCACCAGAACTATTCGTGTTCAAAAACTGCTGCCGTATTTGTAAAGCTTCCGCCACTGACCTTTCTATTGCTTCTAAAAGCGTATATCCTGAACCAGACCCTCGGCTAAAAAAATGATTTCCCTTATCGTGTATAAAAAAATGCACGAGCGGAAATTTAGGCTTCAAGCTATAAACAATACACCAATAGTCTAATTGATTGCTTTTTAATCGAGTCAGCAAGGCCGTAAAGTGGCGTGTAGCGTCTAATTGATCTGAGATTTTGGAAAAATCTAAAGCAAATCCCGTTTTTTGCAACAAAAAAGAGGTATATAAATCGTCACGTTCGAATAATTCTAAAGCGCCATTGATAACGGCTTTTTCATAGTTGCTATGCACTGCTAAACCAGCAGTTGCTGAAGTTGTTACATCATATTGCGGGTCTGGCGCTGTATACGGAAATGGAATTAAGCACTCTGGTACAAAACAAATTCTCTTTGGATGAGTCTCATCTTTTACTTCCCACAATGGTAGTTCTTTTTTGGGGATTGTTAAATAATGCTCCCATTTTGACCCAAAGGGGTGAAATTGGCTAATGTCGTAATAATCTTTCTTATTTTTTATGATACATGGCTTATCGGGCTTAGCTATTTTTTGATTACTCTGCCAAGCAGAAAATCTTTCGATAGATTCACCCACCAGGCTGTAAAGTGCACTGGTTTCAGTCACCCCTTTTCCGCTATTACCCTCTAAATAATCAATGCCTTTACAAGGCGTTCGGCATTGTGAAATATAACCTTCATTAAGCGTGCTAAAATGACCCATTTTAAAATTTCGAATTAAGCCCTTAGACCAAAATTGTGTATCAAAAAACGTTGATTCTGAAACTTTATTATCCGTTAAGGTTGTCCACAAACAAGTTTTCCTATTTTCCTCAACTAAAAAACATGTTTCTGGCGGTGATTGTATAACTTCTAGAATAGCATCTGCTATTTTTTTGGGATTAGACTGAAGATTTAAGTAAAGACTTGAAGGCCAGTATTCTTTAAAACCAGCATCAATCAGTTGCTGAGAAAAATGCCAAGTTCTCGTTGCAGTGTGGTACTTTTTTAGATCCTCATTATTTCGAATAATAGGCCCCAGATGCATTCCCTCAGTCGTTTCTCCAACCCATACTATTTGTGTTTTATCCATGAAATCAGCATATATATTTTTTACAACCTCATTTCCTATGGGTTCTTGATGAGATAACCTAATTAAAAATGGTTTTTCTCGAGGGTTAGCCCTTAAATGATTCAATATAATATCTTTATCTGTTGTAATCTTCCAAACGCCAAATGATGAGAGATGTTTTTTTAATAAAAAAGCAGAGTCCGCAAAAGAACTATCGGGCACCCAAATCCAATTGAACAAGATATTAGGCATCTTCGCCCCCTCATTTAAAAAAAGAGGAATGCTATTAATTACTTTTTCTTGGCCAGACTGTTCAGCGACAAAATTGTTTTGAATTAAATAATCTAATTGATTAACGGGAATCGCGGGAATATTGAGATGAGGCACTCTAATCGCTTTCAGTTTTGTGCCTAATAGAATACGATCCTCTCGGATAACCCAGGGAGCCAGACAAAAATTACACGCTGTCAACATTAAAAAGCATCTAAAAAATTGATTACCCCGCTTAAAGGCAACCTTAAACCTACTAAAGACACCTTGAATGTCATTTGCGTCAATTTAAGTTTGTTTATATTCCTTTGCTTGATTAACCCCTGAATCCAGCTCAACCAAGGCTGGTTCAATTTGGTAATCTTTATAAAGTTAATAGGTCAATTTCTTTATTCATGTTTTCCATCATCTTCACTCCTAAATGAATTTTAACAATACTCATTGTATGCAAATCCGTTTTTGATATGCAAGTTTTTTTTAAACGTAATTAATTTATTACGAATATTCAATGATCATAAAAAAATCAATATTCTTATCGTTTTTTCAAAATACTTTATCAAGAAGGATTAACAATTTACAAAAATTTCTGTAAAATGTCGCCTGATTAGCTAATAAAAGCTTATACGATAAATCGGGAGGCAAATGATAGATGGAATCTTTTTTCAAAGTATCCTTAGTTGATTTTGTACATATTGTTTTCAGTCTAGGTCTATTTTTAAACGCAGCTTTATTTGTTCCCCAAGCTTTACGCATCTACCGTACAAAAAATGCTGAAGGGGTCTCTCTTACCATGTTTATGGGTTTTCATATTATGCAAATCTTTACTGTTTGGCATGGTTATCTCGTCAGTGATTATGCCCTCATGATTGGCTTTTTGCTCGCCTTTATTACTTGCAGTATGGTAACTTGCTTGACTATAAAGTATAGAAATCCCAGAGCAACAAAACCGTCACCTCTTTTCAAAACTAGTTTGGAAGCTGTTTAAATGAACAATCGAAAAGATACAATTTTAATTGTTGAGGATAATGAGCTCGTTGCCGACTTCACAAAAATTAATTTTGCTAACCTTAATTGCGAAGTTGATATTGCATTAGATGGCAAAACAGCGCTAAAACATGTTGCAGAAAAATGGTACGACCTTATCCTCATTGATATTGGTTTGCCGGACATGAAGGGTTATGACTTAGCCAAAGCGATTCGCTTAAATGGATGCCACGATAACGCAACGGTCCCTATCCTTGCCCTAACCGCGCACGCTGCCAATGAAGAATTAGAGCACTGTATTGCTTCGGGTATGCTGGCCGTCATCATTAAACCTTTGCTACAAGAAAAAACCAAGTCGCTGCTTTCTAACTACGTTTGGCTAAGAGCAGACACAAAAAAAATTTCTTAATTTCTAAGAACCCGCGATCGTCATTTTATGCAGCCAAAGTGAACCTGTTAAAATATTGCTGCGATGATCGATGTCATTACCCACAGCTACTAAATGCTTAAACATTTCTTTTAGATTGCCAGCAATGGTAATTTCTTGAACGGGATATTGAATCTCACCATTCTCAACCCAAAATCCCGATGCACCGCGAGAATAATCGCCTGTGACCAAATTAATGCCATGCCCCATCAGTTCTGTTACTAAAAGACCCGTACCCATTGCTTTAATCAGATCTGGTAAATCGTGATCGCCGTGCGAAATCATTAAATTATGAATACCACCCGCATTCCCGGTGGTTTTTAAACCTAATTTGCGCGCAGAATAACTGCTAAGCACATAACTTTTGAGTACACCTGCTTCTACTAACAAACGCCTTTTTGTTTCTACACCTTCTTGATCAAAGGGTGCACTACCTAAACCTTTTGACAAATGCGGATCTGCTTGAAGATGTACAAACGCCGGGAAAACAGCTTTCTCTAAGTGATCAACCAAAAATGAAGATTTCCGATATAGATTAGCGCCCGAAATAGCGGCAATAAAACTGTTTAATAAGCTCCCTGCAATCTCAGCCGAAAAGATAACCGGCGCCTCACATGTTTTCATTTTTCGTGCATTTAAACGCCGTAGCGTACGCAGCGCTGCATTTTGACCAACGGCAATACGAGACTCTAATTCATGCATATCACGCGCAATCGTATAATCGTAGTCTCGCTGCATCCCCTCATTCGCTTTTGCTATCACTGTACAATAAAGCGTGTAAAGCGTACTGGGGTATGCGCCTAAAAACCCCTGTGTATTTCCATACACATAATAGCGGTTCTGGGTCGAAAAAGTAGCGCCTTCTGAATTAATAATTCTTGTGTCAAAACGACGCGCGCGCTCTTCACATTCTTTCGCCCATAAGACGGCTTGCTCAGGCGCAACTGTGAATGGATGATACAAATCTAAATCGGGTATCTGCTTAGCCAAAGAAGATTCATCGGCCAAACCAGCAGCAGGATCTTCTTCCGTATAAGTTGCAATACGGCATGCGGCTTCGAGAGAAGAAAGAATGGCTTCTTTTCGAAT
Source organism: Gammaproteobacteria bacterium (assembly GCA_044225595.1). Taxonomy (GTDB): domain Bacteria; phylum Pseudomonadota; class Gammaproteobacteria; order UBA6186; family Azoamicaceae; genus CADEGZ01. The sequence goes on along the minus strand of JBGAIG010000012.1, from coordinate 637 downwards.
GTCGGACGTCGATACAGAACCCTTCTTTTTTCCCTTAAAGACCGTTATATCCAGTGATTTATCACGGTTAAATTCGATGGTATCGGTTTCCCCCATTCGCACGGTGGTCGATAAACCTGATGCATACGAAACGCTTGCCTCTGCAGCATCTGCCCCTAATGTTTTTGCTTGTTTTAAAACATCTGCGACAATCGATTTTAAATTTTCCCATTCTGCATTCATTGTTCAGTCCCTCCCACCGTCAACGAATTTATCTTTAATGTGGGTTGACCAACGCCAACAGGAACGCTTTGTCCATCTTTACCACATACACCGATGCCATTATCCAACTTAAGATCGTTTCCAACCATCGAAACTTCTTTTAAAATTTCTGGGCCACTGCCAATTAAAGTTGCACCTTTCACAGGTCTTGTGATCTTGCCATTTTCAATCAGATAGGCCTCACTGGCATTAAACACAAATTTTCCAGATGTAATATCCACTTGACCACCGCCAAAATTAACTGCGTATAGCCCTTTTTTAACCGATTGAATAATTTCTTCTGGAGAATGATGCCCGGCATGCATATAAGTATTTGTCATACGAGGAATAGTTAAATGCGCATAAGATTCACGTCTGCCATTACCGGTTGATTGCG
>JBGAIG010000011.1:0-67897 GCA_044225595.1 Gammaproteobacteria bacterium | reverse complement strand
CCGTTTAAGATCTTGTAGGATCGTCATGATCGATTTAGGACTATCTTTGGGTAGGGATTACAAAAAACAAAATTTATATCAAAAATACGTGTCAAGTGTTTTTAGAAAAATATTTTCATTGGAGGGGGGCGAGTAGTTACACAAAGAAATCACAAAAAGACATGTCAAAAAAACCTCTTTTAAAGACAATGAATACTGATCATTGTAGCCCGGAATCATTTAGTTATCTAGTATTTTTTAAAAAATCGAGGTGTTTTTTATGCAAAAGCGAGAGCCTACAACACTTTTTAAAGATTTGACCAGGGGTGGTCAGACTTTTATGCATGGACTTCGAATGTCGATGCAAGTTTTTAGGTATGGATTTTTTAGTGCGCTTGTGGTGTTTCTTTGTCTCTTAGTTATTTCGGTGTGTTTTAAAACGACTGCCTATAGTCGATATCTCTTTTACGAATATCTGGAGGCAGAACTTAAGGTTCTGTTTAACGATAAGGCATATAGCCTGATTAAAAACCCAAAAGGTGTGCATCCCACAGACATTAAACTTCTTTGTAGGCAATTTATCAAAGAACCTGCCACACAATATCATATTAAACAATGCATCAATGGTTTTGTATGGGCGATACGATGGTCAGCTATTTTAAGTATCAGCACATTTGTGTTGTTCTTATTCTTCCTAAAACAAAAAGGCAAACGCGCAAGAGCCAGTGAAATGGTTTCAGGCCAAGGTCGCGTTACACCCAAAATCTTAAAAAAGCAATTGTATGCAAAAAATGAGGCATCAACTTTAAGCATTGCAGGCGTACCTTTGGTTTTAGATTCTGAAACACAGCATATTTTATTGGCAGGTACCACGGGTACGGGTAAATCGGTTTGTATGCAAGAACTGATGGATCAAGTGAGAGACCACGGTCAAAAAGCGATTGTTTTTGATATTGATGGCACCTTGGTTGCCAATTACTATAGACCTGAAAAAGATATTTTACTAAATGCGCTAGACGAACGCTGCCCTGCCTGGAATATTTGGCAAGAATGTAGAGATAAAGCGGATTTTGAAAGCATTGCTCATTCTTTAATGCCACTTTATTTGTGGTCTAATGATCCATTTTGGGTCAATGCTGCACATACTATCTTTACCGAGCTTGCTGAAAAGCTGGCACTCGAAAACAATACCAATGTCTATTTATTGGATGCACTTTTTACCGAAAAATTAAACAGCTTGTCCCGCTTGGTTGAGGATTCGCCCGCAGCGTCTTTAGTCTCGGATAAGAACGAAAAAATGGCCTTATCGATTAAGGCAACCCTCTCGACTTATTGCAAAAGTTTGCTTTATTTACGAGATGATAAACAAGATAGCTTATTTTCCATACGGCGTTGGATAGAAGGAGAAACACAGGATAGCTGGCTTTTTATTGCAACCGATGCTCAAAAAATAGATGCACTAAAACCTCTTTTGTCTGTTTGGTTAGATGTAGCAGCTAAAGCAGTTCTAAGCTTGCCACCCTATGCAAAACGGCGTTTGTGGTTTTTTGCAGATGAACTGCCAAAGCTTCATAAGTTACCCAGTCTTATGAATCTTTTAGAGAGGGGACGTAAATACGGTGCTTGCTTTGTGGGTTCTATCCAAGATGTCCATCAGATACATTCTGTTTATGGTCGAAATGATGCTGAGACTTTAACCTCACTTTTTAATACCAAGTTATTTTTTAGAAGCACTGAACCGCAATCCATGGCTTGGATGTCTAAAGTCATTGGCAGCTTGGAGTTTATTGAAAAAAAAGAAGGCTTTTCCTATGGGGCGAATGATATGCGGGATGGGGTCTCTATTCATCAAGAACATAGGCGCGAACCCATTGTCAAAGAAGGAGAATTTTCGGAATTACCGAATTTACAGGCTTTTTTAAAATTGCCGGGCGCTTGGCCCGTGACAAAAGTTGAATTTGAGATTAAAAGCAGAATTCTGACCCAACCTTATTTCATGCCACGTTTAAAACAAAATAATCCACCCAATCTAAAGAAAAATACCGAAGTACAACCCATAACACAAGATTTAAACATGACTCCCACCCTAACAACATCTCCCCAAAAAAATCCTTCTCTTATTGCTGAATCCATCGCTGTTCAACCATCCATTCAGAATCCATTCGATATCGCAGGGGAGGATATCAATGCTTAGTATTTATACGCTAAAATCCGCATCAGACGCTTTTAATTATTATCAGCAAGGTGATTACTATACCACTGCGGGTATTGATGCACATAGCTTTTGGTTTGGTAAAGGGGCTAAATCCTTAAACTTAGAAGGTTTTGTCGATTTTCCTATTTTTAAAGAATTATTGAGAGGTCAATTTCCAGATGGTTCTTTAATGCAAAACACCGCACGCGGAGAATATCATAGGCCAGGCTATGATTTAACCTTTTCAGCACCCAAGTCGGTTTCTATTTTAGCTTTAGTGGGTGGAAATAAAGAAGTTTTAGAAGCCTATCGCGAATCCATCAAAGAGGTACTCATAAAAATAGAAAAAAAGTACGGTGCTTGTAGAAACAAAGAAAAAGGCATCACCCATATTGAAAAAACAGGCAACATGGTTTTTGCGGTTTTTGAACATGTGGACACACGTGCGGGAGACCCTGGCTTACATCATCATTGTGTGTTAATGAATATGACTAAACGTATGAATGGTGAATGGCGAACGATTTTTGCAGATGATATTTATACCGATAAATTATTAAATGGTATGGAATTTCGTTCTGTTTTAGCACATAAATTATTAGCTTTAGGTCATTTTTTACGAATAGGAGAAAAAGGCACCTTTGAAATAGAAGCCATTCCTCAATCCTTAATAGACTTTTTTTCTAAACGTCATGAAGAAATTGCAGCCTGGTTAAAAGAACATAATGCCTCTGGTGGAGCGGCTGCCAAAGTGGCTAACTTTCAAACACGGGCACCGAAAAAGGATATAGACCCTCAAGAGCGAGCAGCACATTGGCTTACTGAATTACAGCAAGCGGGTTTTACCTTAAATGATTTAGAGAAGATTTGTTTTGAGTCAAAAGCGCGCGGTGCGATTACACTATCCAATCCACTTGAAATAGCCAAAACGTCCATCGATACCGCGATTTCGCATTTGAGCGAGCGAACATCCTTTTTTTCAATTGAGGATGTCATGAAGTCTGCAAAAATGCTATCTATTTTCCCCGGTAATGAGGGAGATTTTTTGCATATTATTGAAGAAAAAATAAACGCTAAAGAGCTTTTGTATGTGGCAGAGAAGCTTTTAACAACACCCGCCAATCAGCTTTTTGATTCGCAAAATATTATGAGTATGCAAAAATCTAAAAACACGGTGGATAATATCATGTCCGCTTGGATTTTTGATAAGTTTCATAGCGCTAAAGTAAAAACAGACTCCGCGCGTGCAGCTTTAAAGTTTATGTTAACCACCAAAGACCAACAGATTTTAATCAGCACAAGCTCAAAACCTTTTTTAAATGAGACTTTGAAAGTATTTAACAACATTTGCCAGAACCAATGTCATTATCCCAGATTTCTCACCGAAAAAGCGTCCACAGCTGAGTTTTTAAAACAAAAACTCAATACCGATAAGGCGATGACCATTGAAGGATTTATTTTAGCCTGTGAGATGCGCTCAGCAGAACGAAATCCCAAGCCCAATATGATAGAACGCTGGAATCAACGGTTTCGAATAAAAGAGGCGCGTGACATCTGGGTTATTCATGGGGATGTCTCTTTTAGTCAAGTTTCTCGTTTACAACAATATGCCAAAAGCTTTGGGGCGCGCCTTATTTTTACCAAAGCGGATTATCAAGATACTCCTGCGGTAGCTTCTTTAGTTCAGCAAGGCATGAGTCAATACCATCTCTCACCTCCCGAATATTATAAAGCAGAGTTACAAGTCAAAGACGCACTGCTTACTAACCTTAATCGCATGGATGCTAAACATAGGCTCTATAGCAATTATGATTATCAAGAACGTGTGACTATGGCCGCAGAATTGAGTCTTTCGGAACGTACGTTGCCATTATTATTAACTTTAAGCAACGGCGAGCGATTGAGTCTGAATGAACAAGTCAGAAATGGCTTAAAACAAAAAAACTTTCTGGGGATGAATGGATTTCAGTTTCCCAGCTTGCAAGCTTTGGGTTTAAGTCAAACAGAAAAAAGCCAAGCTAATCTTTATCAACCAGGAGATATGATACGCTTTAATATAAGGGTACCTAAAACACTATTTGAACGAAGACAGCATTACCAAGGGCGTTATTTTAAAGTTTTAAGTGTTGATTTAAGCACCACTTTAATCACATTACAAGATGCGAACCAACATAAAATAACTTGGAACCCCACAACCGAGCAAAACCTAAAAAAAGTCGATGTCTTTAGAGTAGCAGAACGAGAATTAAGAATCGGTGATAAGCTGGTTTGGACACGTACGGCAAAAAACAAGGAAGATAAATTAAATAGAATCAAAAATCAAAGTGCTTGTGTGATATCCGTATCAAAAACATTGGTTACGGTTGCACTACAAAACGGTAAAATATTAAGCTTTAACCCTCATGAGCCTTCAGAGCAACATTGGGATTATGGTTATGCGCTGATGTTAAAAAATGGGGGAGAAAATCTTAGCAAAGACGCATTAATTGTTTTACAAAGCGACAAGATGGATTATAAGACGCTTGCAACCCTACAAGAATCTTTAGAGCACCTTCAAGAACACAAGAAAACGGCAACGATTGTTTGCAATGACATTAAAAAATTAAAAGAAACCATCGGGTTTGGGGGTATTGGAAATGCCCCGGTTTTAAAATCAGAAGTGCCCTATTTAAGGCATGAAGCTTTAGCTGAAAACCAAAAGATAGTGACACAACCGGTCTTTCATGGGTTACAAGGCGAATTTTTAAAAGCGAACCAATTAAACCCTGAGTTTTCAGCTCAAAATTTTAACAAGCCCGAAAACCTTCATCGGGATTACTCGGCACCATTTAGGTTGGCTTGCAATGTGGTGGATGAGCTTTGTTTATATCATTCCGAGCGAGATGCCGTTTTAGATTTAAAAATGTTAAAACTCGAAGCGGCGCAACTGGGTGGCCTTAAAGCATCCATGAAATGTATTGACGGTGCCTTTCATTTGGCGATTAAAAAAGGCTGGTTAATTCCTTTACCAAGACAATTAGAGTCTGACAAAGACTACATCACTACAGCGCATACTCTTTTAATGGAAAAACTGTGTATTGAAAAAATGAACGAGGGTAAAAATCAATTAAAGCCTATCCTAATGCCAGAGGCACCGGCTTTAAAGAGACTCAAAGAACAATCTGATTTTACCCGTAGCCAAAAGAAAGCAATAGAACTGGTTTTAACAACCCAGGATAGATTTGTCGCCGTTCAGGGTATTGCCGGTGCGGGTAAGACTACAGCCTTAAAAGAAATCCATCAACAATGCTTAGCTTCCGGTTTTAAAACCTTGGTCTTAGCGAATATGGGGAGTGCTAAAAATCAAGCCCAACATAGCTCTGGTATGAATGCCATGACAACCGCTCAGTTTTTAACTCGCTTAGAGCCTTTGTTAAATACAGATTTAGAGAAAGCCCGACAAATGTATGGCAACAATCAGTTAATCATTGTTGATGAAGCCTCCATGGTTGCAACCCCCGAAATGTTTCGTTTACAAAAAATTGTTAATCAACTTAATGCGCGTTTATGTTGGATAGGCGATTTTAAACAAATAGGCTCTATCGGCCAGGGTGATGCCTTTGGTGATGCGCTAGCCTATGGCATTGAGCATGTTGCCATGACCGAAAATGTGCGTTTAACCAACCCTACTGCCCTTCTTGCCACAAAAAGTATTTATGCTGGGGATGTTGAAAAAACGCTGCATTTTCTTAAAGACCGTATTGAAGAAATACCGGTTAAAAGAGAAGCCTTAGAAAAAATCGTTGAAACCTACTTTTTAGTGCGAGACTTAAGAAAAACCGAACCCGTTGTCATTATACCTCGAAACAAAGATAGAGTTTTTGTTAATGACAGTATTAGAGTTGTACGTAAAGAGAACCAGGAATTAACAGGTGATGCTTTAAAAACCCCTGTTTATTTACCGGCCGATAGGCGTGAAGTTCAGAAAAGAAACATTGAAGCTTATGAGTCAAGCGATATTATTCGCTTTAGTACTAACCATCCACGTTTAGGTGTAAAGGCAGGAGACTATGTCAAAGTAATCCAGATTGACACTCAGCACCATCGGCTGCATTTAAAAAATGAAAATAATCAAACTTTTTATTGGTCGCCGAAGAACCTACAAAAATCCTCTGACATTGAAATTTATAAACAAGAAAGCCGCGAGTTTATTTGCAACGATACCATTATTTTTAAAAGAAATAATGAATCACAGGGGATTTTTAATGGAGATAAAGCAATTGTTTTAAAAGTTGAAAATTTAAACCTCACCGTTGCCTTAGAAAACGACCAAATCATCACTTTAGATTTAAGCCAAAAAGCCAATCAACACCTCGATTATGGTTATGCCTTAACACCCTCGGCTACGCAAAGCCGAACGATTAAATATGTGATTGCTTACGGCGAGACCCCAAAACCCTATGCCAGAAAAACATCAGAACTTAATGTCGGAGATATTGTGATTGTGCCAAAAGAGTCAAAGAAAAAAAATGGTATTGAATCAACTTATGCGAAGTTAGGTGAGGTGGTAGCCTTAGATGGGCATAGTCTAAAGCTGAGAGTTGCCGACCACCTCAAGACTATTTTAACAAATAAAGATGACAGCTGGGAGTATTTCCCGCCGTTCGAAGAACGCCAAGATCGCGAATTACCGCTCTCCACTTCTCAACAAAGCTTTTTAGTTAAAATTACCCGTGGAGACTGGTTTTATTTGATTGTTGCTCACGCCAATGATTTTAAAAAGACCTTAGAGAAACATGAACGAATGAAACAATCGGCTTTAAGCCATCAAGATCCAAATTGGCAGCGATTAAAAGAAAGTGTTAACCGATTGGTTGAAAATATTAGTGGTAAAGCGGGTATCGAAGAATTGCAATCTTCGGGTTCAAATAAACTCCCTTTGGAAATGCAAAAACCCACAAAGCGTTCATGTACCCTGCAAAAATCCAAGGATTATATTGATAAGGATGCGCTAAATGCTCATTTAGAACGCAATATTTTAGAATATGCAACCGATTGGTTAGGAGAACCCACTAAAAAAAATGCAAGAGAAGCACGTTGGGGTGCTAAGGGTTCATTCTGTATTAATCTTCAAGGCACAAAAGCAGGGCTTTGGAAGAATCATGAAACAGGCGAAGGTGGTAAGGGGCTGATTTCGCTTTACATGGCGATTTATAATGTTGATTTTAAAACAGCCTTAAAAGAGCTAGGACATCGCACAGGTTTAAGTAATCAAGTATTGAGCGAGCGTGATTATAAACCTAAAGTGCAAACACGAGATTTAAAAGCTGAGCAAGCATTATTAGACAAAAGAATGGATTATGCACGGCAACAATATCAAAAAACACTCCCTTTAAAAGGCACTCTTGCAGAAAAATATTTACGGGAATTTAGAGGCATCACAGGAGAATTACCGAGTCATTTTAGGTTTAGCCCAGGTATTAAACATTTAGACACTCAAAAGTTAACCCCTGCGCTCGTTGCTCCGATTCACAATAAAGACAATCAAATAACAGCGATAGTACGTATTTTTTTAAATGCAGATGGTAGCAAATTATCAGACACTTAGTATGCCCCTGAAAATACCACCTGTTTTTGATGTTTAACAAGTTGATACTCTAGCCTCTGAAGGATTAAACGGAGGAGGCACAAATGATGAGAGAACTATCGTTAGCCGATGTTGCAGCAGAAGTGACAGCTTGGCGAAAAACAAAGCAGCACAAAACATCGGCATTACCTAAAGAAATTGCTGACCATATTAGAGAATTAGCAAAATCCCATAAAACCCATCATATAACCGAAGCACTTCAAATGAGTGCAACAACGGTTACCAGGGCACTTCAGAAAGGCTCGGGTCTTCAAAGCACTCTATTGAACAATAAACAAAAAACATCTTCAAAAATGATTAAATGCTATCATGCCGAAGAAAAGTTGGCATTATGCGAGGAGTGGAAACATTCTGGCATAACTGCAGAACAATTTTGCAAAACCAAAGGCATTTCAAAATCAACTTTATATAAGTGGCAACACCGGCGGCAGGCTAGTTCGTCTTCTCAAACAAATGAGAAGCGACAAAACTGGCTCTTAATCAATCCTCCTGAAAGCACAGAATCTCCAGAAGAAGGTGTATCGATTGAATTAACTTTACCTAATCAAGCGATTGCCCGTATTCAGATTTCAAGAATGGAAGCCATCAATTTTTTTCAGGAGCTCTATCATGCAATTGTAAGCGAAACGTAAACCACATCTTTTTCTAATTTTTTTAATTTTTTATGATTTCCTTATCAATTTTTTATAAGGAAATGTTTTATGCTCAATATTTCAGATATTCCAGAAAAAAAGCGTACCAAAGCCGAACGTTGGATCAAAATAATTAATGGACACAGTAAAAGCGGATTATCAATAGAAAAATATTGTAGAACGCTAAAAGTTAACCCATCAACATTTTATTATTGGTCAAATTATCTTCAGGGAAAGACTGCTGCACCCAGTAGTACGATTCATAAACGTAAAAAGGGACCAGTCGAGAATAATGTCAAAAGGCTGATAGCGCTAAAATTAGCGCCATCGCAAGGCACCATAAACCCACCCCAGGGTATTTTGTGTACCTTGTGCCTGCCTAATGGCTATTTGTTAAAAGTTTACGAGGCTAATATTTTACCAGTACTTTTAAAAGGATGCGTCTAAGATGTTCTTTACTTTTTCAGAAAGTATTTGGCTTTATCCGGTGCCGATCGATTTTAGGAGACAAATAGACGGGATTGTTATAATGGTTGCTGATCATTTAAATTTAAATCCCGCGTCCGGACAATTATTTTTATTTCGCAATAAAACACAGAATAAGCTTAAAATATTATGGTGGGATAAAAATGGTTTTTGGTTATTCTATAAGAGATTGGAAAAAGGGGAAATTTAAATTTCCGGCAATTTCAGCAGAAACCATCGAACTATCCAGGGAGCAAATGGGTTGGTTATTATCCGGCTTAGATTACACGAAGCAGCCTGTCCCGCCAAAGATAGAGCCAACAAATTTTTATTGAATGGTTAAGGCAATTTCTTGATAAAATGCCTTTCAGGTTATGGAAATGAAAAGTATGTTTGACGAACGCGATATACGCATTGCAGCACGCCCAAAAGGAAAATATTGAGCTTAAGAAAGAGCTTAACGAGCTTCGAGCGCGTTATGAACAACTTTCTCAAAACTACGAAAAATTACAACACCAATTAAATGAATTATTACGTCATCGCTTTGGTAAAAAGTCAGAACGGTTTACAGAAGAATCTTCAGAAAGCAATGATGATAATGAGAAGGCCCTTCTGAAGATGAACCTAGAGAAGAAGATGAATGGGTTCTTTATCGGCACAGGAAAAAGAACAAAAATAAAAGAGATATCCCAAGGCGAGCTGTGATTATTCCAGTGCCAGAAGATCAAAAACAGTGTGCTTGTGGCTGCCAAAAACGTTTATTCGCTATGAAACGAAAGAGCTATACAATTATCAACCTGCAGTATTTGAAATCATTGAACAAAAGCGGAAGTGGTTGCTTGTCCAAAAGGATGTGATAATGCTATTGTGACAGCCCCTGCACCTCTGCAAGTTCTACCCAAGATCAAGGTAACGGAAGAATTTTTATCTTTTCTTATTGTTAGCAAGTTAGACGATCGTCAGCCTCTTTATCATTTAGAGCAACAATTACAGGAACGTTATGGCGTTGAATGCAATCGTCAAAAGATGGCTCGCTGGCTGATTCAGCTTGTGGAACCTATAAGGCCCATGTTTAATTTAATGAAAGATGAAACAATTGCTTATGATGTTTCTAGCTGTGATGCTACCACTCTTCAAGTTTTAAGAGAACCCGGTAGAGCTCCCGAAACAAAATCTTATGTTTATTGCATGCGAGGCGGAGGGCCGGGAAAAGAGGTAGTGCTCTATGCTTACAACAATAAATTACACAAAGTATTTGTTCAAGATTGGTACGCTGGATACCAAGGTTATTTGCATGTTGATGGAGACAATTTTTTTGAGCTGATTGGTTCTTTGGCTGGAATATCGTTGGTTAATTGTAACTCCCATGCAAGACGCAAATTTGAACCCATTGCCAAAGGAACGAAAGGACAAGGGCTTGCTAAAGAAGCGATGCGATTTTTTAAATCCCTTTACAAAATTGAACGTACAGCCAAAGAGCGGGCACTTGATTATCAGGCTCGTTATGAGCTCCGGCAAAAAGAGGCAAAACCTATTTTAGAAGATTTTAAGCGTTGGTTAGAGGCAGTTTACCCAACAGTATTGCCCAAATCTCCTCTGGGCAATGCGATTCGCTATTGTTTGAATTTATGGCCGGGGCTAACTCGGTATTTAGAGGATGGCCGTTTAGAAATAGATAATAACCTCACCGAACAACAAATTAAGCCATTTGTGATCGCTCGAAAAAATTTCATGTTCGCAGCCTCTATGGACGGCGCAGAGGCATTATGTGTTCACTTAAGCCTTATTAGAACAGCAAAATTACATGGCTTAGATCCCTATCATTACTATGTTAAATTATTAAAGAGCATTCCCCATTGTCGTTCGGTAGAGGATTACGAAAAGCTTCTACCTTGGAATATTGATAAAGAAGAGCTTCTCAAAGCAGCTTGATCATTGCAACCTGTGCTTCGCGTACCGCTTACGGCTCTTAATCAATCCTCCTGAAAGCACAGAATCTCCAGAAGAAGGTGTATCGATTGAATTAACTTTACCTAATCAAGCGATTGCCCGTATTCAGATTTCAAGAATGGAAGCCATCAATTTTTTTCAGGAGCTCTATCATGCAATTGCAACTATACGGTAAAAAAATATGGATTTTTCGACAACCCATTGATTTTAGAGCCTCGATTGATCGCTTAAGTGCTCTGATTGTGAGTGACATAAAACAAGACCCACAAGGCGGGATTTTTTTTTTACAATCGAAGTAAAGATAAAGTAAATGTCTTTCTTACCATAAAAATGGTTTTGTTTTAGTTTATAAACGACTAGACAAAGGGAAATTTTATTTTCACTTTAATAAGGAACAAGGGGTTAGTGAAACGACCATGGAAGAACTGGGATGGTTGCTTGCGGGATTAGAATGGCAAAAGATACGCAACTGGCGAGAACTATCGTATGACAAATTCAGCTAGGGATTAATTGACTGCGATGTTGGATTTACCCAGTCAAACAAATGCTTTACAACAATTGGATGCGGCCTATTCTTTATTAATGACTGATTACGAAATGGCTTTGAGAAAGATTCAAAGTTTGGATGCTAAAGTTTTAGTCTTGAAGAAGAAATTGTTCGATTAAAAGAACAAATAAAATTAATGCAGCATCAACGGTTTGGTAAAAAATCTGAAATTAATTTAGGGGAACCTATTACACCAGTTGACAGTCTGTTACAGGTCTCTACCTATACGCGCAAACGAGGTGTTAAATCAAGAGGCCGACGCATTGATACCAGTCAATTACCCCGATATCAGTTTCATCATGATTTGCCCGAGGAAGATAAAAAATGTCGTGTTTGCGACCATTGGCTAGAAAAAATAGATACCGAAACTTCAGAACAACTCGAGGTATTACCTTTAAAGCTCTATGTCGCAGAGCATGTCCGATATAAATATACTTGCCGCTGTTGCAGAAACGCTTATCATGGCACCTAAACCTAAAACACCGATTCCCAAAGCTTTAGCAGGCGGAAGTTTAATTACCGAAATTATTATTAATAAATATCAATCTCATTTACCTTATATAGACAATCTAAAATCTTAGCCAGTTATAATATAGACATTCCAGATAATACTTTGAGCGCCTGGCTTTCTCAAGCAGGTTCTGGATTGATGCCGATGATTGAGGCTTATTGGCAAGCGGTTCTTGGGGCTTCTTATCTTCAAGTCGATGAAACGCCTGTCAAAATACTGAAGCCGCAAAAGAAAGGCTATTTGTGGACTTATTTTGCACCCCATGTTGGTAAGGGGTTAGTTGTCTTGGAACTCAGTTTAACCCGTAGCAGCACTGTTCCTGAGAGTCGATTAATTGATTTTAAAGGCTTATTGCAAACGGATGGATATGCAGGCTATGCCAATCTTCGAAAACAAGAACGTATTACTGGTTTTGGCTGCATGACCCATGCTCGTCGAAAAATTTGATGGTGTTCTTAAAATTACCAAAAAACAAAAATGGTATTGCTAATGAAGTGATTCAACGTTTAAAGCCTGTATATGCTTTGGAAGAAAAAATGCGAAAAATGAAGCTAAATTTTCATACACGCAAACGCTTAAGGCAGAAGCAATCTTGGCCTATATTAAAAGCATTGCATACTTGGTTAAAACAAAATGCAACTAAAGTACCTGCGAAAAGCAAATTGTCAGAAGCCGTACAATATACCTTAAATCAATGGATTTATTTAATCCGATTTTTGCGACATGGTTCTGTTGAGATAGATACAAATTGGGTCGAAAATCAGGAGAGACCGATAGCACTGGTCGTCGTAATTGGCTTTTCTTTGGTCATGAAGAAAGTGGTGCTATTCATGCGCTGTGGTATAGCTTCGTTCTTTCGGCTATTATCAATGACTTAAATCCTAGGGTTTACATACATTTCTTGTTGACTAAAATTCATGCTATTAGAGCAAAAACTATCGATCCGATGACTTTGTTGCCGCATAAAATTGATTTGGCTCAACTAAAAGCATTTGCTGAAGAGCAGATTCTACTTGCTAAAGCCGTATTAAACACTTCTTAATTTAACAGGTGGTATTTTCAGGCGCATACGACACTTATAAAAATCAAGATGGAGAACTTAAAAAAGCCACAGATAAGGCCAACTTAGGCGTATCAAGCCATGGAGCTGTGGTTGTACAAAAAGGGTCATCAAGAACCGTATGGATAGCAGAAGGTGTTGAAACGGCATTGAGTGTGGCTAAAGCAGTACCAGGTGAAACAGTCATGGCAAGCCTTTCTATTTCCCAATTTAAAAATATGCCTGTGAGTGACAATATCCAAACGGTTGTTATTTGTGCGGATAATGATCCACCAAGTGCTCAGGGTAAAAAAAATATAAGTGATGCGGTTTCGCATTATTTATCATTAGGCAAACAAGTATTTGTAGCAATGCCGCCTGAAATTCCTTCAGGAATAAAAAAGTATGATTTTAATGACCTATTAAAACAGACCGGCATTGTTAGAGTAAGAGAAGTATTGGATGCGCGGATAGAAATCAAAAGTGCAGAGTTATTAAAAGTCTCCGAAACAAGTTTGTTAACCGATTTGGAAAAGATAAAAGGTGCTGGGTTAGAAACATCTAAAAAATCACCTTCTATTTTATCAAAAACAGAAATTCAATTAGAACGATAGTTGTATTTATATTTTTATGATATATTGTGCTATTCATTTTAGTTTTGAAACAGGATAACATAACTGTATGGCACACTGCCTCTTATTTCAAAAGGGGATTCCTAAAAAGGAGTTGATTAATGTTTACTAGCCAAGCCCAAAATTCAAAAACTAAACCTTTAGAAACAAAGGATATATTGGAAAAACAAGGAAAAATTTCACCAAATGTAAATCTAAGCGATGTTAAAAAATTTCTAACACTTGTTGTAGAAGGAGAACAAGACCAGGCGGAAGCAATGCTAAAGAGTAATCCTGATTTAGCTTTGGTATCTGGTGATGTGACGGATTTATCCAAACGTACATTTAACAACATCACAGGCTTTCAGTATGCGGTATGGGCGTTAGATTGGCATATGTGGACAATGATTAAGAAATACCTTTCGGATGAATGTGCGAGGCTCCAAGCACAAGGATTCGAAACGGGCTCTTGGGTAAAGAGCCATGGAGTACACGCCAATTTAAATGTTCTCATTCGAGCCTATCAAACCACCATTGATTTATACAACGCTGGAAAATATCTCGAAGGTGATAAAGCCTGGATACAACAAGTCGGTGGCGTGCAGCTTTTACTGCCAGCCCATGTAATAAATGAATATTGTCACCCTACGCGTTCGTTTTCCCCCCTTCCTAATTTCAGGGATGCCGCACCTCTTCCTCGTACGCGGCGTGTTGATGAAGGCGAGTGGTTCACTGCTCAGTACAATGGAGGTAAGTTAGGTGATAAGTTCGCAATTTACCGAGGCAATTCTCGAAGGTGTGGATCGGAAGACGGAATCGCGCGAGGAAGGACTAGTATAGGAAGCATGGGAGAGGGGGGGACAGTCTGGCCGGACGGGAATGTGCGGTGTAGCTATAGATCTGTATCGTGTGACCGCGAGAGTGTTCGCGGTCTGCATGACACCCGTGCAGCTCAGCGCGAGGAGCTTATCACTCAATTAAAACCTAGAATGCCCAGAGAGATATCCGTTCAACCCCAACCATCAACCATTGCTTTCCAAGATTCAAGCCCGATAACATCTACTAATTCGCTATTACAAAGCTTAATACAACTAACGAAAGAAAAGAACGAAAGCTCCACCTCTAGCCTTAGTGGCACACAACACATACAAACAAATATTCAAATTTTAGATGCTCTTGTGCACGATTTACAAGAAACTGAAAAAGAAAAACAAGAATTAGGCACAAATCCTCAAGAATTAGAAATACAATCCAACCACTTTCAAAAAGCACTAAAAAATGATATAGATTTACAAAAATTTGAATGCACGGTTTTAAGAGAAAAGCAAGAAAATTTTAAAAAACAAATTGACAATTTAAAAGAGAGCCTTTCCAAGGCGTCTGGGATTGAACAGCAAAAAATACAAACAAATTTACAAACATTACAAGAACAATTGTTGGATGTACAAACCAAACAGGATATTTTATGGAATGAATATGAAATAAAAGCTCAGAAACGCGAGGCACTTAAACGATTTAAAAGGCACCCGAATCTATTGCTATTTTATCGCACAGTTCATATTAAATTAGAAGAAATTTTTATTAGTTTTAAAGCCATTGCAGGGGGGTTTGTTAATCCTGTAGATGGAAAGGTCGCTATTGCCAAATCTATATTCGATTCCCTCGGCGATGCTGCTTCTATAGCACCCATTATAGGAACTGCTATAGAGAAATCTTTAAAATGGTCGGTTAGCAAAGGGTTAGAAAAACTAGACAGTACTCGACAGAAGAACATTGCGAAAAATGCCTCAGAATTAGTGACTTTGTCTGAGGTTAAAAAATATGCGGAAAGTATTGCTAGACAATTGACAGAACGTTATGCAGATCAACTTCAATTATTAGCTACCCCTGAACAAGAAAAAGCAGAAGCCCATAAATTAAAGCAAGCATTAACTAAGATGAAAGAGGTTGCATTAAAAAACTCATATGCCCCACCTGCTAAACAATTAGCCGCCTTTGGAGTCCTCTGGATAACAGACCAATTATGTGATGCAACCGCCATAGATACATCAAAAGAACTTGATGAAGCTCTTTTATTAATGATTAGTCAAAAAACACCCCCTTATAAACTTAAAGAATTTTGGCAAACTATTACAACTAAATTACGTATAGAGGAGATTCATAGCAAAAGCGGGGAAACCTGGCACCCAGAAGCAGTTTATACCTTGCCAGGTATTAGAACCACAGACAATGAATACTACAGTGCTGAAACATTACAACCCCTGAGATATGGCTGGCGATTAGGTACAGCACAAGAAGCAGCAGCCTTAAGCCTAAAGCAAGTTGCAGCACCTACTACTCAAGTTTTTGTCTTGGAGCATCGAAAAGTTGTTAAATCAATTTCGATTGTAAATAACGCCGTAAAAGAAATAAAAGATGAATTGGAAAAAAGGGGAAGAACAGAGGATATTGCAGGAGGTGCCCGCTTCAGAGCGTTACAGCAAGAAAATGAAGAGCTAAAGAAAAGAATGGAAAGGCTAGAAGTTAGTATTGCCGCTGCAAGCTCTCCTTCTAAAAGAAGAGGGAGCAGCATTATAGATGTTACAGACAAGAAAGATGAAAAAGAAAAGTTGCGACATGTTGTGGAAGAATTAATAACTTTTTTTTTAGAAGAGCGAGCAGAGGGCGAAAAAACTGAAAATTATGCTATCTATAATGAATATTTAAAAAAACTAAATAATGGAGCAAAATTGCTGTATATGGTCCAACAAAAAAAGCACATACTTTATGTCAATAATCAGCCAATAGAAGATATAAATATTGCGATTCAAGAGATAATGAAGATGCTAGAATCTCTAGGAAATGTTCATTCTAAGCCTGTAGTTCACTTAAGTCCTCCCTCTACTGTTCCAAATTCTCCTACACAAAACAACCCCCCTATGCTAACTCAGTTTAATCAACCCACTCCACTCACACAAGCGCCCCTGCTAGCCAATCGAATCCGATTTTAAAAATGGGAAGAATAAGCCAAGGCTAACCAAAGGCATTTTGCAAAAGAAAAGCGAATGGCAAAATTGGCGATACTGCATGAACTCACGAGGCACAGAAAAGCCTGTTATCCTCAGACGCATCGGCCTTTTATAAGTTATTTCAATAACTCTGTGTCTTAATAGAGAAAGACGAAAGACAGGTCTCTAGGAATTCAATTGCAGCCTTTAATTTGCCAGGTGTTAGAAATACTATGCATAGCCCCTTCAATTGACCAAAAAATTCTGTCCTAAGATTTTCTCCATCGCCTTTTTACTTCTTTCATGAGCCGTATGATCGCGTTTTAGACCTTCCTCTCCCGACTTTATCACGTGATCGCTAAAAGCCTTAAGATTTGGGCACTTAGTAGTGCCGTGGTTGAGGGTATTTACACGGGTTGTTTTTAATGCTAAACTTCTGTCATGTTTATTCGAAAGAAGACGACAAAAAAGAATCCAAATACTTACATCCAGCTCGTGGAAAGCTATCGAGTGGGTGGTAAGCCACGTCAACGTGTTGTAAAACATATTGGTACTGCCGTTAATGACGAACAACTGGAACATCTTTTAAAACTTGCTGAACAAGTAATAAAATTATATTCAAATCATGCTACTGATGCCCAGGTGGATGCTCTGATACAAAGAGAATTAAGCATACTACAAGGAAGTCGTAGTGATGTTACTAATTGCCAACCTGTTCAAAAATGCACAAAATCTATACATGATATATACGGTAACATTTTTAATAAAATAGGATTAGATCAGATTATTTCTTCAAAGTCAAATTATTCTGATGTTTTAAAAGATATTGTTATGGCAAGAATTGCAAGACCCTCCAGCAAGAATAAGGCATGTAAAATTCTTGAAGAAACATTTAATATATCACATTCACTTAATAGCATTTATAGAGCTATGGATAAATTAGATAATAAAACAATCGATTTAATTCAAAAAAAGGTATCTGAATACAATAAAAATATTGTAAATGGCAAGATAAATGCACTATTTTATGATGCCACAACTTTATATTTTGAATCATTTAGTGCTGATGAACTTAAATGTCTTGGGTACAGTAAAGATTGTAAATTTAATCAACCTCAGGTGGTGTTAGGTTTGTTGACAACAAAAGAAGGATTGCCTCTAGGCTATCAGTTATTTCCAGGCAACATGTATGAAGGGCATACTTTAATATCGGCGATTAACTATTGGCAAAAGTTATACCCAGAACAATCTTTTGTTTTAGTTGCAGATAGCGGTATGTTAAATGGGGTAAATTTAGATTATTTAGAAAAGGAAAACATTGATTATATTGTGTGTGCTCGATTAAAAAATCTACCCCAATCAATAAAAACTGAAATTTTAGAGAGAACGAATGATGTTAGGAACAAGAAGAATTCTTTTTTTGATTTAAAATTTAAGGATAGAAGGCTAGTTGTTAGCTATAAATTAGAGAGGGCTAAAAAAGATCGCTTTGATAGGGAGAAAGCGATTGGTGCGTTAAGAAAAAGTTAGGAAAAGTAAAATCCCGCCAGTTTGATTAGCAATTATGGTTATAAAAAATATATTACGATTGCTTCCGATTCTAAGATATCGCTGAATGAAGAAAAAATTGATACAGAAATGGCTTGGGATGGATTACATGGTCTTATTCTTAGAGATCCCCTCAAGTTTTAGCTTGTACCACGATCAAACTATACTAAAAATAATATAGGTCTCGTTGATTTTTTAGAAAAACGGGATCAAAATCATCTGATCTTTGAAATTATGGAGAAAGATCATGATGAAGTTTCATGGGGAAGTATTGGATTTTATCGACGTTGAAAAATTTGTTGGTCGAGTATTTTCAGAAACTCAACATGCAAAAAGAGTCGTTTCTATAGCGAGAGCAACACTTGGGGTGATATCAAGTGCTTCCTTAATTGTGAACAGAATAGGAAGAGGATTAGCAAAAACGCTCAATTTATCGGATAAGCATGCTGTGAAACAAGTAGATCGGCTGCTCAGTAATAAGAAGCTTCAGCTTGAAGAAACGGATAAAAGTATGGTTCAAATGATTGTTGGTAATCGCAAAGAAATTAAAGTGACTATGGACTGGACAGACTTTGATACCAGTTCGCAAGCAACAATTTTTTTAAATATGGTAACTTCTCATGGGAGAGCGACTCCTTTACTTTGGAAGACGCATGATAAAAATAAATTAAAAGATTCTAGAAATGATTATGAAGATGAGATTTTGTTGCGTTTAAAAAATGCATTACCTTCAGATGTGAAGGTAACGATATTGGCAGACAGAGGTTTTTTTGATATTAAGTTATTTCGGTTTTTAGAAGAAGAGCTTGGATTTGAGTATTTTATAAGAGTTAGGAACAATGTTTTAATAACAGATGAAGCAGGAGTTACTCAAAGTGCTGCTGAATTGGTATCTCCAAATGGGAGGACAAAAGTTTTAAGAGATGTGACGATAACAGCAGAAGATTATCCTATAGAATTGGTGGCAATTAAACATAAAAAAGGAATGAAAGCACCTTGGTGTATTGTAGGATCTGATAAAGATGTGTCAGGTTCAGAACAGATCCGCTGGTATTCTAAGAGATGGGGATGTGAACCTTTTTTTAAAGACAGCAAAGACATCCATTTTGGGATGGGATTAGATGCGACTCGGGTTAGTAATCCTGAGAAACGAGATCGGATTTTTTTAATTGGTGCGCTTGCAACGATACTATTGACTTTTTTAGGTGCTGCTTCAGAAAAGATTGGTTTAGATAAATATTTAAAAGTAAATACTTCGAAGAAGAGGACAGTATCTTTACTACGTCAAGGTTTGATTATTTTTAATCGATTAGAAAAAATGGCTAAAGAAACAGCAGAAAAATTAATGATGGCATATAGTGAATTAATATTAGAAAATCAGGCAGTCACAACCATTCTGGGAGTTGTTTAAAATAAGGGGATGTTTAAGGGTCTTATTACAAGTTTAAATGAAGAAGATGCAAAAACTATTTATGGACATTATCGAAATCTTTATCAAATTGAAGATGCATTTCGTAAATAAATCGACTTAAAAATTAGACCTATTTTCCATTGGACTCCGGAAAGAATAAAGGCACATATAGCTATCTCATATATGGCTTACAGTTGTTACAAGGTTGTAGAGTATCTTGTAAATCGGAAAGAAAAATTATATTCCCACAGAGAGATACGAGAACATTTATTGAAGGCAGAGGCCTTCATTTAGAAGAAAGGGTTACTGGGATACGATTTTTTCACCATTTAAGATTTCAAATGATGTTCGATTTATTTATGAAGTGATGGGTTTAGTTCCAGAAGAAGCAACATATCGAATTGCTTAAGCTCTAACATGGAAATTGTTATTTAACTAAATTTAGATTTAGGCACTACAAAGTGCCCGAATTCCGTGGCTTTTAGCGATCAAGTGATAAAGTCGGGAGAAAGACGAAAGACAGGTCTCTAGGAATTCAATTGCAGCCTTTAATTTGCCAGGTGTTAGAAATACTATGCATAGCCCCTTCAATTGACCAAAAAATTCTGTCCTAAGATTTTCTCCATCGCCTTTTTACTTCTTTCATGAGCCGTATGATCGCGTTTTAGACCTTCCTCTGTATGTGCCATCTGCTCTTTAAGCAAATAGTAACAGGCGATGACATTTTGTAATATTTTGTATTGGGTCTTGTTGTTGAGTTCTGTTTCTACTTTTTCAGGATTTAAAAAATCCAAATGTGGGCTTTTGACAGACGCGCTTAATAAAATCCGTATGGTTTCACTAACGCCAATATCACCCATCTCTTCAGATTTTAACTTTACTTGTTCGTATAAATCTTTTGGTAATCGAACGGAAGCTACGTAATCTTTTGCTTCAATAACTTTTTTCATGGTAGCCTCGCTAAAAGTTGTATACGCTTGTCATGGATTGTAAACAATTTTTCATACGATTGTATACAAATATTGATTTTCAACACGTTGATTTTGAAGGTGTTTACACATGTCATACAGATTGTATACATTTTGTATGGCAGTGTATTTTTTTGTATACAAGCCACCCTTGAACGTGTAATCAAGAAATTTCAAAAAACACTGTAAAAATAGTTAAAAACTTAATATTTTAGACTGGTGCGTCCGGTGTGCGAGAATTAATAATGATTTGCTTTAGTGTTTAGATTTTGTGGGTTGTTTTATTTAATTTTCGGCCAAAGCGGCCTTTTAAGCTTCATTATGGGAGCAGGCTTAATGCCGAGGAGCCTCTATGAATGTAAACTATACTTCCTGGCAAGTCATTTTATAACAAAAATCCAAGTATAATAAAAGTAGTTTTGGTTATGGTTCGGGACAATAAATAATACCAATTAGGATATTTCGCGGGCTTATAATTTATTACAGTTGAAAACCTCAATTTTATCTGGTTTGATTGGAAGGTAGTTTAAACATGGATTATCAAATCATGAAAAAACAAAAAGCGTTGCCGACAGATTTACAGCAATGGGTGGATGCTCGTCAGCGGTTTCGTTTATCGCATAAGCATATCCAGATGGCGAAAGAATTAGGGTTAAACCCAAAAAAATTTGGCAAACTTGCTAGCCACAAGCAACAACCATGGAAAGAATCTTTACCAAATTTTATTGAAACGTTATATCTCAAAAGATATACAAGGTTAGAACCAGTCAAGGTATCGACTATACAAGCATAGTTTGAATTGGAATTACAAAAAAAGCAGAAATGACAAGAAAGCAAAGCCAAAGCTAAAAAGCTAGAACTAACAGCTACTACCCATTCAAATTGAGATATTTTAAAATTTAAGCACTATGTCTCTCAACGAATATGCTATTTTTACGCTTTTTGTCCTAAGCGTTCCTAGAACAGTTAAATTTATTTTAAGAAGGATACAAATGGGATGACAGAAATGATGGTTCAAAATAGATGAAATAATTGCATATTTTCTTAGCGATAAAATCTTGTATAGATCAAAAAATATTTTCAAAAATGTCTTAAAAATCATTGATTTTTACAGCGTTATTGATTATAATTCAACTAAGCTTTTAAACGAAAGCTTAAAGAAATGAGGGCGCAATGCACCCCCATAACCGGAGGCTACAAGTGCTTCAACACTTGCAGTCGCCTAACCACAACCAACTTATTGGAGAAGGTCATGGCTAACGCTAGATTACACAATTCCCTATCTTTAATCAATCTGTTAGAGCATTCAATCTGCGGTTCGCAAGGACTGCTAAAAGCGTTCCGACAGATCTCTTTGGCGGATTATCCCAGTTCCGAGCTGCAAGGCTACCTGTTGGTGCTCGAAGGGCTTTTAGAAGAAGCCATCGCATGTGCCAGAAATTGCAAGGGAACTTTGCAAGCATGCAACGACAGCCCAAGTTCTACCTGAACGAAAGGCTTATCCCTATACAAAAATAGCCTATCTCCTTGCCTGTGATTAATTCATAGGCCAGGGGAGCGGTTGCAGAGACAAAAATCTAAAGGAACTGATTTTATGATTAAAGAATATGTTTTAAGCTGCTTTAACGACAACCCTAATTTTGATACTCCCATTCATTTTTTGGATAAGGAGACTAGAACCCAAGATCCTGTCACCTTATACATGCGTGAGGCAAGAACCTTTGTCTTACTGAATCCTGAACAAGAAACTAATCTTGCAAAGCGTATAGAAGAAAGTATCAGAGAAATATGCCTGGTTGCAGCTGCTTACCCTGCATCCCTCAAACCGCTTTTTAAAGCCTTTAAAGCTGTTCAAAAGGGTCAGCGTAAAATGTATACGCTTATCTCTGGACTACGACCTTTAAACGTCGGTCAAACGCCCGAATCCTGCTTTTTAGAAAAGTCTGATTTACGCACAATATCCCCTGAAGAAATTGAAGCACGATTGAAAACGGTATTGCATTTGAAACGCCAAGCCGAATGGGCTTTATCATCTCCAAAAAGCCTGCCAAGCTCAGGTGTCATGACAACTGTCGAAAATTTAGGTGAAAGTTTAGCCTGCTTTAAATGGACACCGCGCGCACTGACGCTTTTAGGTCGTTCTTTAAAAACACTTGCTGAACAAGTTAGCACGATAGAAGCAAACATGATTCGTCTTTGCAACCCATCTAAAATCTCTTGTCAACACTTCGCCAGTTCTTTTGAAAATCATTCAACAGAACTTGAATGGCTGTGGTCGCATACTGAGGTCAAAGATTATTCTGAAATGGCTGGTTTGCACCAACGCTTAATAGACATCGAGAAATCCACGGGATTAAAAGGTGCAGAGATTAAAGCGCTCAATCAACGTCTTTGTCGTGCAGAGACTGAATTACATCAGGCTAAAAAAGTTATGATTGAAGCCAATTTACGTTTAGTGTTATCCATTGCACGATCATACAAAGGCAAAGGCTTGGCGTTTTCAGATCTGATCCAATCCGGTAATATGGGTTTAATCAAAGCCGTTGATCGCTTTGAATATCGCTTAGGCTATAGGTTTTCTACCTACGCTACAAATTGGATTCGTCAGACCATTACTCAAGCCATTGTTGATCAAGGACGTAATATTCGGTTACCCAGGCACCAGATAGAAGCGATTTATCATTTAAATCGCATTGAGCGTCAACTCTGCCAGGAGCAGAGCCAAAAACCCACCACCCAAGAATTAGCCAAGCATCTTGGTTTTTCAACTTCTAAAACGCATAGTCTTTTGAGAACCGCCAAAGAGACGCTTTCCTTAGAAAAAGCGACGGATTCAGAGGACGGTTGCTTTTCTATCGCAGATAGTCTTGTTGATCAAAACACGCCTTCACCTCTGGAAGCGTTAACAACACGCTGTGCGCATAAAACCGTTCATCAGCTTTTAGCACAATTAAAGCCTCGGTATAGCTTGGTTTTAAAAATGCGTTTTGGGCTTGAGGGGGAACCAAACACCCTGAGAGAAATCAGTCAAGTATTGGGTGTAACCACACAATGCGTTAGCCAAATCGAAATGAGTGCTTTATCAAAACTTAGACAGTTGATGAGTCAAGATATCAGCTCAAAAAAGCGAGGGCTAACGACTATAATGAACAAGAACTAGACAGAGTTAGTCACTAATCAAAATGGTTAATGTTTTACAGGGGGGGTCCTCTAGCACTGGCTATGTAGAACAGTCAGTGCTAAAGGTCTCTCCAGAGGTCGTTCTTACCAAAATACGCCTTGAGCGTAAAGCATTTATCCTTTGAAGAAAGATGGTATAATTCACAAATAAACGGCAATTAGCCATGCGATAAGTAGTTAATGAGGTTATTATGTCACGTTATTTAAATCCTAGAGCAGACGTCGTGTTTAAGAAGATTTTTGCGAACATGAACATTTATTGATGAGTTTTAAATTCGCTCTTGCCCTTACCACCCGATGGTTTAATTAAGTCATTAACCTATTTACCGACAGAGCAGATCCCGAAAAATCCCCCTTTAAAGCGCACGATTGTCGATGCAAGATGCACAGACCAACGTGGTCATATCTTCTTGGTGGAAATGCAAGTCGAGTGGTCAGCGTCTTTTTATGCAGCGGATGTTATTTGGGAGCAGTAGAGCCTACGTTAACCAATTAAAAAAAGGTGAAAAAAATACGAGTATTTAAAGCCGGTTTACGGACTGGGGCTTATTAGGCGAGAATTTTGATTTACAGCGCGAAGATTATTATCACCACTATAAAATTGTGAACATAGAAAAAGCCGACACGTGAACTGAAAGGTTTGCAATTTGTGTTTATTGAGTTAAAAAAATTTAAAGCTATCAACATGGCGCAGAAAAAGCTGCAAGTCTTATGGTTGCGGGTTTATGTCAGAAATTAACGAAAACACAACGGTTGCTGATCCTGCATTACTCGAGGTTCCTGAAATCCGCGAAGCTATCGAACTCGCAGAGCAATCCGCTTAAATGCAGCAGAGCTAGATGCTTATGATGCCTATTGGGATGCCGTCAGTACTGAAAAGACACTTTTATCCGATAGATATGAAAAAGGTTTAGCGGAAGGGCAAGTAGAAAGTAAAACAGAAATTGCGAAGAAGATGTTGATTAAAGGGATGGAGTTTTCTCTTATTGCGGAATTAACGGGGTTAACTGAAGCAGAAATTGATGCCTTAAAGACAGAATAAGCGGTAATGATAAAAGCAAATCTGCTCAATACGAGTCTTAATTCCTAGCAGACAAGGAAGCCACGCCGAAAAAAACCTGTCATCCCCTGCTTTGTTCTGCGTTTCTGTTAAAACTCTGTTAAAACTCTTTTAAAATGTCCCCTGTTTGGACTCGTTAGAAATGTCACCCATCAGTTAAATAAATTATAACAAGCTTATTATCTGATTGAACAGCTTCAGTTTTTTTAATGGTACTCAAAACCGCGTAAAAATGAAAACTCCCTGAGGATGGCTACGCTGGCTTATAAATAGCGATGCCTTTGGCAGTCATCCGCAAGCAACTGTCTTTTAAAAAATAATTTTACACGAGACCTATTTCAACAAATGATTGCTGTAATTTCTATTCTAAATGGAAATAGAAGTTCAACATTGCATTTCATCAATGTTAAGAAAATAGCGCATGGACAGGGCCAAGCACTGTTTGAGCTTAAATAACGCTCACGCGTTTTATTCCCAGACGCATTATTAAGGCCTTAAACAGCCTCTGCTTGCCATTCTGTGCCCGTTTTAATCATCGCATTCATAATAGTGAGTAGTTTTCGCATGCAAGCAATAAGTGCTACTTTTTTTGCTTTTCCAGCCAAACATAATCGATCATAAAACTTCTTTATTTGTGGATTAGTTTGAGTAGCGGCTAGCGTTGCCATATAAAGCACAGAACGTATTGGAGCGCGGCCACCCCAAATTGTACGGCCGCCCGCATAAACGCCGCTATCACGATTAAACGGTGCAACACCCACCAAGGCTGCAATTTGCTTATGCGTTATCTTGCCTAATTCAGGCAAATCTGCAAGTAATGTTACAGACACCACAGGTCCTATGCCTTTAATGCTTTGTAGCAGTTTATTCTTTTTAGACCATTCGGCGTCCTCAGAAATATTGTCCTGAAGTTTTTCTTCTATATCCTCTAACTCTTTTCCTAGAAATTTTATCGTTTTTTCTATGCTTTTTTTTATGTCGTTTGATGCTTGGTATAAACGATTTTTCTCCATCACTATCATTTCGACCAATTGTTTTCGACGTGCAACTCGGCCTGCTAAATCCTCCTGATTTTGACTAACCGGTGGTTTTATTTTCGGTGCAATTTTTTCAGCAAATGTTGCAATCACTTTTGCATCAACCCGATCAGTCTTGGCTAGTTGACCCATAGCTTTAGCAAAATCACGTACTTGACGTGGGTTTACAACAGATATAGGAATACCAGCATCTGAAAGTGTGCGAGCAGCCAATCTTTGATATCCTCCTGTAGCCTCAAAGACTACTAGAGTAGGCTTTTCAGGCAACAACTTAATAAGCTTCTTCAGACCCTTAAGATCATTAGAAACTGTTAAGGTATTCTTTAAAGGGTTGACATAAACATCAAGGCTGTTCTTCGACACATCGATTCCAACGTAGACTTTTTGCTCTAAATCACTCATGATAAATGCTCCTTTTGTTCTCAACCTAGTAGATACGGGGTCTATACGCCCCAGGCAACTGTTCGAGTTAATAAAGGGAGGCAAGACGACCCATTGCTTGCGGACGAGCTTCAGGCTCTGGGGAGGAAGCGGTCTGTCTTGCCTTTAAATTTGTCTCTCGCTCAAAAATGAGTTTAAGCACAAACTTATATGCCATAATACACAAAATTTAAGATACTAGGGAGGAAACAAGCCGCCACTACTCTCTGACAGAGCGATGCATTAGCCGGTGCGTAGCTGAGTCTGCTTCTGTTACGATGGTCCAAAAGCCCTGTATGGGTGTCGCTCTTGAGGCAATTGGCTGCACTTTTTTTGAAAATTTAACGGCTTGCGAGCGTTTCCAGCAACGTTTCCAAGGATGCTGTTTAGATGGAGGTATAGCTGCCTGAAGCGGTAAATTTATATTTTTAACCTTTGTTATTTTGCTCGGCTTTTCAGACAGCAATTCAATTTCTAAGCGTTTATCCTGATAGTACGCATTGATTTCGTCATTTAAATGCTGGCGAACATATAATTCCATCCTAGGACGAAGGCCGCAACTCGTTTTTTTGATTTGGTAATAATTCCCTTCAAAACTAAACGTCCAATCATTTAGCATTGTTCTCCTATATTCCCAGCATAATATTTGATTTAAATCTAAGGTTCCAATAGCTCTGTGTGCAGATTCGGCAATCCGAGGGAGTTTCTCAAAACGTTTATTTAACCCATCTACAAAGCCTGCTTCTAAAAACTGATTTGCCCTATCGAGCTTAACAATGTTTTGGAGTTTTAATTCCTTTACCAGACGGTCTTGATACACTGCATGATTCCTCTCCACGCGGCCTTTTGCTTGGGCAGAATAGGCTTTAATAATCCGGATACCCAGCTTTTTACAAGCCACTTCTAGGTAGCTAGAACCGCCTTCTTTAGGGGAAACATAGACTGACTTCAAATCTACATATAAAGCTAATGGGATGCCATAACGTTCAATCCAGGCCCATAACAATCTGAATACACCCGCTGTCGTTTCTCCTGCTTCTAATCGAGAAAGTGTTTTGCCGGTAGCATCATCGACCATATTAATTAAACAGGTTAATTTGCCTTCTGAAAACCAATCGTGAATAGACCCGTCTATTTGTATCAATTCTCCAAACTGCGCACGTCTTTCTCTTCTTTGACGATAAGCCAGACGCTGCCTTTTTTGGCTCCAAATGCCTTTTGCAAGTAACCAACGTCTGAGTGTTTCATGATCTATTTTAAAACCGTCTTCTAATAATTTTTCTGCCGCTAACGTAGGGCCAAATCCTTCATAACGTTGTTGGTATCGTTCAATAATAAGCGTTTTATGGGGATGCTGGCGATTGGCTAGACGACCGCGGCTTCGATGCGTTAGCCCGGCATCACCCATTACGCAATAGCGTTTGTAAATCCGTTTGATTTGCCTATAGCTTAAATCTATTTGTTCTGAGACCTTTTGTAAGGTCAGTTGCCGTCTTTTTACCATTTCTAGCAATGCTTTTAATTGCCTTTCTTGCTCACTCATGTTTAAACATCCCATGATTCATTACCTCTATAAACCGACCTTAAATCAATCATGAAGGTAAACTGGCCTTTAAAAAGGGGACATTTTCAGAGAGTTACGACAAACTCTGTTAAAACTCTTGTACTCCGGTGTGAAACCGTGTAAGCTCCCTGATTATTGTACGTCAATCAAGAAGGATTGAGCATGGATAGAGGGCAAGGGATACTGACAAAGCAGCTCGTTTTTAAAAGCGATAATCTACATATCAAAAATAGTCCACCGAAGAAAATCTATGAAAACATGTGGCCTCTGTTTAGGGATTCAATTTGTCATATTATTCAGGTTCACATAGTCCAGCTTTCTAAAATTCATCTTTTACACATGAGGTGTTATCTATTTAATTTGTGAAAATTTTCAAGGAGGCAGCATTCAAAATGCGAATAGAAGAAAGTGCATCGACCAATCAAATATCCGAGAACTTATTTAAAGATAGGTATGGCATTTTAGCATTGGCTGCACATGCAACATTAACAAAAACATCAACTGTATCAAGAATAGTAAGGTATTTGCATCTCAAATTGATGCAATGGGTAAGTAGCACTGTGGTTAAAACAATTACGTCGACGAAATTCTATTAGTTTTTCTGATTTTGTTTGGATGGAATCAGGTGTATTGATGTATCAAATTGTTTCGAAGGAACACGTACAAAGGAGCATTAACAAAAACACCAGCTGTATCAAAGATAGCAAGAGGTTTGCATCTTAGATTGATGCAAGGTGAGTGATATTCTGGCTTTCAAGTAATGGTTGGTCAAGAGTTAGAGTTGTATTTGTTTATTATAGTTGCCATATTGTTTAACGTTTTTTTAAGGAATTAAGGAGTAATGCTTTATGAAAGAACAACAAATTATTGGAAAAATACAAGGTCAAGAAATAGATACAATTGTTGATTTTCTGGGAAGTAAAGAATTTACTGCTGATCAGTTAATAGCGGCTTTGAAAAACAGAAAAAATCATGATCAGCAAGATATACTTACATCTCAAGCATTAAATGAAATTGCAGAGCGGTACGATTGTTTTGGTTTATATGAAAAAGAAGCATTTATAATTTATCAGTACGCTGCTGAGCTTGGTGAACCAATGGCTAAAGCACGCATTGCTGAGTATTACTCTCTGGGCATATCGCCTTGTGCGAAAGATTTAGCAGAAGCAGAGCGTTATTGTAGCGAAGTAATTCAATGGATAAAGTTAATCAAGACTAGGCTCAATGTTAAAAATGAAGAATATTTAGCAGTAATTCATTCTTTACAATTGATTATTAAGGCTTTACAGCATTCACAAGCAACAGCAATGAAAGCAGAGGCAAATGCGCTTGAAAAAGAAATTATGGTGCAAAAGTTAGAAAGTTTATATGAGAAGGTCGGTAATCCAGTTTTTCATGTTACTGGTACACTTGGTGTTACGAATTTAGAGCTGAAAGATGCTTCAGAGATAGATCTTCTTGATACAAAAATATATCAAGAGATGTCTAATAAAATTAAGAAATTAAAAAGCCAAGCGAAGAAGGATCAATCGCTAAACGCTAGACTTATTGAGGCAGAAATAGCCTTGGCCGCTTATCCAGATCCAGCAGAAATATTAATCCAACGGCAGGTTCAAATTGAAAATCACTTTTTTGATCCACGCAGAACTCAAAACTCAGGAGCTTTACGACTAGCAAGAGAATTAGAAACAAGACGATTAAGCGAAGCTGAATTGCCACTTCTAGCCATTGATGCTTCAGGAACAAGTTTTGCGGGTCCAGCTCGTCGGTTCATAACGGCAGAACGTTCTACAATTCAAGCTTCAGCTGAGATTGATCCGCATATTCTTGAATATAAGGATAAAATTGGTTGGAAGCGCAACCCGAACCCACACCGGCCACGAATACGCGGAAAACGTACTGACGCACATTATACCCATTATGAAACAATGGACTTTTTTGGGACAACAATTAAGTATTGCCAAAGAATTAATTCTCATAAAAATCACTTAGGGGATTATTACCTAGATATGGGTGGTGGTTCAGCTAATTATGATAAGATTATTCAAATTATTAATAATATCACCCAAAAAATTAAGACAGTTGAAGTAGATGTGGCGAGATTCATGCTAGAGTTTGTGCATAATGGTACTCCAGTTACTCTAGCATCCTTACAAACTATAAAACAAAAGGCAACACAGCAAGATGTAAATAATTTAAATACAATTTTTTACCATTGTTTTATTAAAGAAGTTGCAAGATGGATGATTCCAATGGAGAAAAGCCATAACCTTCCCTTAGCGACAGCGCAAGCGAGAGCCTTACAGCTTATAATTAATGGAAAATTAAGAATGGAGGATGTTTTTGCTAAGAATGCGCGATATGGGGTTTATACGGGAGAGAATATTGGTGCTGATCTGCTTGCGTTAACACAAAAAATTAAAGATATCAATGACAAGTATGAAAATGATATACTCTCACAACTGCCTTTATATCAAAGCTTTAAGCAACAAAATCCAAAAGGAGCAGTTGTGAGTAGTCGTAAGGCATTACGTGCCGAGTTGCAAAAAACTTTTGGCGGTGAAACAGATACAGATGGAGAAGGGTATGGCTCAGATAATCAATCAGATAATCAAAGAAAAGCTTTGTATAAGACAGTAATGGGTTGAAATTTAAAATGTTATATGATTTTTCTGAAGCTTTTTTTAGTTGAATGAGTGACGCTGTTATTATTAAAAGCAGAACCACTTATTTTAATTCAGTAGCATAATGAGAGATGGAGGATTCGATGTTGCGTGTAACACCAGAAGAAATTGGCAGACTAAATGAAGAATTTTACAAAACCACCTTAATTGCTATTGAGCATAGAAATGATCATTTAGTTACTCCAAAACAGCAAAAATTTCACGAAAAACTTACCTCAGCGATGTTGTCTATTCTCCATAAGGGTCTTGATGCATTTGATTTTAAAAAAGTTGCTAGTGATACTGTTGGTATAGTTACTGAAAAAACAGTTGGGAGGCCGCTGCCCTCTGCTATTAAAAATGCTTTAGGCAACGTAGTGGGGGGGGTGGTAGAAAAATTATTGAATGGATTATTGGGCAATACTGAATACAAAGAATTTTTAACTGCTTTGCATGTAACTTCTCAAGATGATTTACAAGAATTGGTCGAAAAAACAGCTATTTATCTCTATAAGCGGTTTCAAGATGGAATTGAGGAACTTTCGGATGTTGGAATAGATGAATTAACTGCTTTTTTTGTAGAAGTAATAGGGGAAAGCATTAGAACCAAATCCTACAATCATTTGTCTCTTTTGACGGACAAGCCGTATATTACTATGGCACGAATTGTAATCCCAAAAAAAGATACGTCTTTATTTCACCTGTATAAAGAAGAAAATTTACCTGAGAGGACACAAAAAACACTTCAGACAGTTTCTTTTAAACGTTGGACAATTTTGGGTCTATTGCTACATTCTCCTGGAAAAATGGTAGATGGTACGCGTCTTAAGTCTGATTACAGAACGCGGGATGTGAAATACCCTTTACAGGTATTAATGTCGTTTGAGGATGCTAGATATTATGATTTTCAGAATTATCCAGACAATCAGTGCTTATCGGATGACACGGAAGAGAACGAGTATCTTAGAGCGTTATTAATTGCATTTAACGCCAATTCCGCAGTAAAACTGAATAAAAATGAAATTTTGGGCTGTGTCGCAGGCGATTATAACTATAATCCCTGTAACATTGAAAATAGTAAGCTGTATCAGTTAATCCTAACACGAGTTGGTACTGAGGGTCTTAAGAAGGTAGAAAATGAGTTGAAAAAAATCGATGAGATTTATGACTTGTTTTCGATATTACCAAGAATTTACGAGTTTGAGCCTGATGATAGCATTAATAAGTACTTAGATGGCACAAATAAAGCTGTGGGAAAATTAATGCAATTATCTAGCCTTCACCCTTCATACTCAACCGTCTCGGAAATAACAGCTGTTGAATATTTATCGAATCAGATTTTAGAGTTTGATTTGGCCAATGGGTGGACAATCGGGTTGCGTCTGAATAAAGATAAGGACATTGAAGAGATATCTCTCCGTATAGGTCATCAGCAGAATATGGCTGAATATATCAACAGCGTCAGAGACCATTTTGATATGTATTCTGCTCCTTTAGATAGTATTCTGTTAAATTCGAATTTAGACATGGAATCAATTGGAGATAGGCTTCCACTCTTTCTTCTAAATGGACAACAACAGCCGGTGAAAGTAATTATCCGGAATAAAGAACAAACAATTGAAACAATTAGCATTGATGGCCAAAAGATTTCCGCTCAAGTAAAGAAGGAAATCCGTAAGAGCAAGTCGGATTTTATGAAAGCAGGTAAGCAAGAAGCAGGATATTTTTTACCAACAAATCATTTTATATTGAATTGGTTATCAGAAAACGGTCATATTCAAAGCGATGAACAAGATATTCGTATTATACCGAAGAATGCAGCTCTATTGCCGGAGACTTGCAAAATAAAGCCTGGTTTTTATAAGTTGATTCAGTTTAATCAAGGTAATGTTAACTCGCCTTCTCAGAAGATTTTTCAGTTGTTAGGAAATAATAAAAGAGGTAATGCTGCTGATAATTATTCTTTAATAGTGGAGTTTGATTCGGGTATTGCAAAAAAGATGAAGATTAGATCGGCTATAAGCGAAAAAGATGTTTTAGTGTATCCAACAGACTTTCGTTTTTATAAGATGTCGAAAAAAATTAGATTAGATTTAGATAGTACATCCTATACAGGTATTCAAAGTATAAAAATAAGAGAAAAAGTAATTAGTGAAAACGACCAAAAGTTGAGAAAATTAGAATCTATAAACAGAAGAAATGATAGGGTTCGAAAAATTTTTAAAGAGGATCCGGCCTTAATTCGATTTTTGCGTGATTTGTTGAAAAATAATATGCAAGCAATAAACGATCAATTTTTAATCGATAACTATCGGTTTTCGAAGTTGGATAATATTACTCTTAGTGAATTTTTAAATGAAACATCCAATTTTTATGATGAAATCGGCATAAAGATATCTGCTGGTGAAATTTTAAAAAATATTGTTTTAGATGCAAATTATGAGCACCTTGTTACCACAGGGAGAAGTATGCTCGTATTTAAGACAATGGAATTGCTAAGCAAAGCATTTTCGTATATTGAACTAATGAAGAATAAAGATTTAGTAATTTTCTTAGGACATACTGGTTCTGGTAAAAGTACCCTAGTGGATTATTGTTTAGGGCTGGAACTCGAGCAAGTGGAAAATCGGTATGGACAAACCGTTGTACAGATAAAAAATGAGACAGGTTTGAACGAAAGGCAATATGCAAAAATTGGCCAGTCAATTGGAGCATCTGAAACAGCGTTTGTTCAGGGTTATAGCTTAATTAGTCCCATTTCCAAGCTATCTTCAGACCTAATTTTTGCCGATTGTCCGGGAACAAAGGATACAAGAGGTGATGATTATGAGTTATCGGCAATGCTTAGTATTGATCAGACAATCAAAAATGCAAATTCGATAAAAGCTATTGTATTAACATTACCCTATGAAGCATTTTGGCTGGATAAAGCAAATGCAGTCATGGAGCTTTTTCTAGATTTATACGAAAGAGTTCCGGGTGTTTTGACTAACGATGCTATAAAACGGTCTGTTTTTTTGGTTATCAATAAACATAAAGCACTTGCGAAACCATTTGAAACGATAAAAATCATGTTAGATGAGTTTTTAAATGTGGAGGAAAATCAAGAAATCGATCCGTCCGACGACGTTAGAATGGAACACACAAAAAAAAGGATTTTGGTCTGGAAAATGATTCAAAGTATTTTTAATGAGGGTCGAGTTGAAATGTTGTCCGTACGTGACAAAATTGCTAGAAGAAAATTGATTGAAAAATTTTCAGCTGCTCCTGGAATTCCTAAAGAACATTTCAGCAAAGCAATGAATAGAGGTAATGTTCAGAGGAATTTTGAGAAATATATCGTGATGTCAATAAGTACTTGGCAGACCTCTATTTTAGATAGATATTTATACGAATTTCCCGATAATATCGCTACATTTGAAAGCAATATTAAGGTAGAGCGAGAAAAGATACTGAGTATTGAAAAAGACAATGAGGAAATGGAAAAATTAGTAGAACAATTCAATCAAAAAATAACGAAACTTAAGGAGTATCAACCCGAACAGGGTTTGTCAACGAAAGGTGAAGAATTCTTTAAAGAGTTACAAGACGAAGATTTAAAGTCTTTGAAATCTGAACATCTAGAGTCACTAAGTGAGATGTTACAGAATTTACGCCAGAAAATTGAGAATAAAAAATTGCAACTCCCGAACAAAGAAAGGGAAGAAGTTTTGGAAGAAGAAATTAAAAAACTTAATATTAAAATTTTAGAATTGGAAAATGAGATTCAGAAATTATCAAAAGGTAGCACAAAAAAATATTTATTTGCTTATCGTCAATATGGTGCAAGCGAAAACATGACTCTTTGTTATGGTGTAGATAGTAGTAAAGCCTTTAATGAAGTGAGGGAAATTTCTAATGAAGAATGGAGCGAAGGTACATGCAGAGAGGTTGAAGCAGGCAAACACACAGGAAAGGCCCGCATTCATGTTTTTATAAGTAGGGACTATATTATAGTTCCTCGGGATCCAGGCAATCGAAGGGATTTTTTAGAGCGAGGCATTTCTGCGGATGGTCGATATATTGCCGAAATAACGGGAGAACCAGGACGATATGAGCTTGGGCCAGGGAAAGCTGATCCTACAGGTAAAAACATGACTTATTCAGTGACCACTCTTTGGGAGGCTGGAAAGCCAATCCCATGGTTTAACATCACTCATACTTTACCTAATATTGATATTAATGAAGCAAATATAGTGGTAATACAAGGAAGAATCGATGCAAGAAATAGGACGATAGCTCAAAAACGGGGTGAATTAGATTTACTGAAGGATGAAAAAGAAAGGATAAAAAAAGAAATTGCATATCTCGAAGGGGAGTGCCAGGAATTGGATAAAAACATCACGAATACTAAACGCGAACTTGCGATTGCAAAAACAGAAGATTTGATTTTAGCTTATGCTGTGCAAATTTCAACTATAAACAATAGATTAACGCATAACAAATTAAACATAGCTGAGTGTTACGAGAGAATTCGTGAAGAAGACAAAAAGATACATTTACAGAGAAATATAAAAGTTCAATTTTCCGTAATAATTGCAAGCCAGTTCAGGGTGCTAGAGTTATTAAGAAATTTCTCAATGCTTGGAATAGAGAGCGGAGCTAAACTGGGGATAGAGGAACTGCATAGTAATTTACATGAAAGATGTAGGGAATTTTTTGAATACTGTTCTGACGAACAAATGCGGAAGATAAAAAATGAATGTGAGCTAGATCGACAATACGTATTGCAGACTTCTAGTGCAACCAGAATTGTTCCTCTTTTATCGTTTCAATGGATAAGTAGGCATTTCGAAAATTTCTTTAATTATGAAATTAGTCCTGTTGGGTCGGTATGGAATGATATGAGTGATCGACTACTGACTATGGCATCACAAGCCTGGTCGAATTTATACAATAACCCCTTACTACCACCAGCTCATGCAAAGAGTGTCACTGAGTTGGCTATAACAGAGCAATTCATAAGAACGAAGAGTTGTATCTCAAAGGATCTAGTAGCTGACGATCTCAGGTTTCATCAGTATAAATTTAGAGAATTTACTGTTGAAGAAAATTTCGATTCTATTACAAGTGAGATGCCACCTTATTACTCATCATTCAATGAGCAACTTCCATTGTTACAATGGGCAATCCATTACATTCAGCAGTGGTTTCCTTGGGATAAAAAAAGAGAAAAATCTCCTGATGATAAATTGCACTTAAAAGCCATGTTTGAAAAATTGGCGAATTTCTCAGCTAGATTCTTGGAATTAAAGGCGGGCATCATGTTTACCTGTGGGTTATTTTCAGAAAGATTAAAATGGCTAGAGCGTAATTTTTTTGATACAAGATTTGCTCTAATGCAATTAGATAAAGCAGAATATCTTAATCGTGCTAATCTTCTACACTATAGAAAACTTTTAGAAAAAATGGAATCTATGATTGAGAGTTTATCTGTTCATGAAAAAACATTATTGGTATGGGATAGAGAAGCTGTTGACTTAGCAAGAGATAATCGAAGCGTATTGATACATTATGATGTTATTTATGACAAACTTACTCGTAAAGTAGTTATGAGTAGTGAAAGGATGGAAAATATTTCAGAACATGATATTGCTGCATGTACTAAGTTCGCATCGTTAAATCATCAGTTTTTACAGCAAAATGAGTTATCGTGTGATGAGCGAGTGTGTGAACAACCGTCCTTATTCTTTTTTCCACAAGCTAGTTGTTCTGTTACTCAACTATCCGTCAAAAATTGTAAGGCTAGCAGAGAAACAGGCCACCCGATTTTGAGATGAAACGAATTTTTCATGAATTCTAAAACATTATGATTGAAATGAAGATTAAGCTAAATTTTGTTATGATCATAAATTTAGTCATCGTAGTAGAAGTCTGGCTAACACATTTCCGGTTCTTACTTGAGGTAACGATACTCATGGGATGTACTTGTTAATTTATATAACACATGAGAGGTAATGATTATGAAACTAATAGAGGCAATTAAAAAAAATAACCAAGGAGAAGTTTTTAGGCTTTTAACTCTAAAGACAGACCGCTTAGGGAAAAGATTTATTGATGAAGTTGATGCAGAATATAGCGGAAGCCCTTTATATTGGGCGGTGGCTTTAGGCCATGTTCATTTTATAATGCCTTTAATTAAAGCAGGAGCCGATGTTAACAAGCAGGACAAGGATGGCAGGATGCCGATTCATATTGCTGCTCAAGAGGGGCATGCGCCAGCTATAGCCGCTCTATATGCCGCAGGCGCAAATGTAGATACGTTGCTGCCGAATGGCATAGCACCGGTTTATATCGCTGCTGCCAATGGTCATGCGGAAGCAATAACAGCTCTCAAGGAAGCAGGCGCAAATCTGGATATATCGATACCGGACGGCATGACACTAGTTCATATCGTTGCTGCCAACGGTCATGCGGAAGCAGTAACTGCTCTCAAGCTGGCAGGTGCAAATGTGAATACGCCGAATAAGAATGGCGAAACACCACTCCATATCGCTGCTGGACAGGGGCATGTGGCAACAATAAACGCCTTGTTGGAAGCAGGCGCGGATGCAAGCATTAAGACATCACGGTTGTGTGGCAGCAGAGCGCTAGATCAGGCAAGGCAAGGCAAAGAGCTAGTGCATCAAGAAGCAGTTAAGCTATTGGAACCTCACACCCCTCGCCCTGCCATAAATATCTTCTCAATCAGTGGACTTTTATCGTTTTTCGCTATTGGAGCCTATTATTTTTATGGTTTGCATCATACACAGCCGGGTGGCGGCCCCATGTCGATTTGTACGGCTGCCAGAATTGGAGACACGGTAGCGATAGCTACCCTAAAAGCTGACGGTCAAAATATGGATATAATGTGTGATGGCCAAACTCCAGTTTGTGTCGCTGCTGAAAATGGTCATGTAGGGGCAATAACCGCACTCAAAGAAGCAAAAGCAGACATAGATATGCCAGACGAGGATGGCTTTACGCCGGTTTGTATCGCTGTTTCTAATGGGAATGTGGAGGTTATAAATGCATTAAAAGCGGCAGGCGCAAATATGGATAAACCGTGTCGTCACGGCTTAAGGCCACTTTATAGCGCGGCTTGCGACGGACAGGCGGCAGTAATGACTGCTTTATTGGACGCAGGGGCGGATGCAAATATCAAAACAACATCAGGTACAGCACTAGATTGTGCCAAGCAGGGAAAGGAACTAGGACATCTAAAAGTGGTCAAGCTGTTGGAAGCACATTTCCAACAATTCCCGAACGGGGTTAGGCCGGTACAAATTACGGGTGAAAGCGTTCAAAACACTGATAGAATGTATAGACCTATGGAACAAAAAAGCCCTTCCATGCTAACGCAATTTCATCAATCAGTTGTGTCTGATCACAAAGGCAGTTCTAATCAACCAAATATAGCTATTAGGAATC
Organism: Gammaproteobacteria bacterium; assembly: GCA_044225595.1. Lineage (GTDB taxonomy): Bacteria > Pseudomonadota > Gammaproteobacteria > UBA6186 > Azoamicaceae > CADEGZ01. The sequence continues at coordinate 30,059 of JBGAIG010000011.1, read as the reverse complement.
GATAGAGTGATACCCGTGGTTTCCTGTTTAGGTGGAAACAACCTCTTATTGCGATTCGTGTCGCAATGTGGGTATTTTGTGGGCATAAGCTCTGCTTTGTTCTGCGAGGTTGTGCATTTGTAACGGGGCTTGCGGTCAATATTGTTAATGAAATCAACCACTTAAAGCTTGCTTTGCGGGCTACGAACCGGGCGGTCGGGAGTTCGAATCTCTCCGGGTGCACCAAATTTCTTTAGAGAAATCAGTGACTTAAAACTGAAACTTCATTTAAGCTGTTTAACATGATTTCTGATTGTGGGGATTTTGTGGGGGTTTTTTCCCAACGCTCATTAACCACCTCACGGTTGGTTCTCAGAGTGTCAATTGGCATTGAATATTGACCCCTCGTTGGCACCGAATTTTGACCCCCCCTCTTTTGATATATAACTTAGACTGAATGCTGGGTCTTCTTTTTACGACTACCTTCTTTTAATCGCCAGCTTGTATTGCCCGTTTCTAGTACCACACAATGATGTGTAAGCCTATCAATCATCGCTTTGCTAGCTTTAGGATTACCAAATAAGGAACCCCATTCATCGAATGGTAAATGCGTTGTTAAAATGATAGGTGTGCGTTCATAGAGCCTAGAAAATAGTTGGAATAGTAATCCACCTGCTTGTGCTTCTATTGGAAGGTAACCCATCTCATCAATGACTAACAGTTGAAAACGCTCTAAATGCTGCATTAAATTTGCCTAATAATGATGATTTTTAGCTTTTAATAAACTATGTACTAAATCATTGAAAGAATAAAACCGAATCCGATAATTTTTAACTAAAGCAGCATATGCAAGATTTAATGCCAAATGTGTTTTACCTGTACCAGAACCTATCCGATGCACACATTTTATTGCGCCAATAACCACCCTTCATATTGAAACTCAAACCTTTGCAATCCGCGCAACATAACGATCGGTCCCGGTGGACGTTCGCTGCGATATCCATTCCAACCACCCAATCGTGCAATAATCCATGAAACCCACGCCATGCTATTTTTATCATAAGGGTTTTTTTGTTTTTCCGTTATGCCTTCTTTTTTCTTACAGATTAGCAAAAGTACCATGAGTTCTTCTTTCGTGAATAAATCACTTGCATTTCGATTATTTTTTCCATCTCTAGATTCAACAAGTGACATCACTTTAATTGCAGTGGCAACACATAATATCGATAATTTTTGTAGCTTTTTAGGATCTTCAATTTGGCAATCTTCTATTTTTAATCCCTTTTTCTTCATTGTGCGAAAAATTTGTTCAATTATCCAGCGCCAAGTATACCAGTTCAAAATTTATATCGCGCTTTGCAGTGAATTTACTGGATGAGTCGTTAATAATACCCAACTAATTGGCTTTTCTCCAGATGGCACAGGACATATTTCCATCGCTGAAACACAAAAAATATTCAGAGGTCCTTTTGCTTGATTATACAAAGAAATAGGCGAATATTTAATAGCAAGTGTTGCGGTACGGGCTTTTCTTTTTCCTGTTATTGCTGGTAATTCAATTATATGGGTACCCATTATTTTTGTACTATCTAATAGTTCTGATATTTTCTCATCAGTGGCTAAAATTCTATCGTGTGACGCCCTGACAATTAACTGCGTCTTTTTATCTGGGATACGCTCAAAAATATCCAAAATATCGCTTTCCCGATCACCAACTACTGTAATCATCTCTGCATTGGAGATGTTTTGTTTGGCAGATAGCGCAGTATTAATCCAGCGGATAGATTCTTTTTCTTCAATCGTACGAACTTTTTTCTGTTGATTGACTAATTCACAATCTCGAGACCATGCAATAATTCCGCTCGTTCCAAGAACATCGCGATTCGAAGCATTTACAATAATACCAGGATGAACAAATAAACCTTTTGTATTTACATCCCCTGTTGGACCAAAGTCATCTTTTTTTGATGGTTGACTTGGATAGGTTAATTGCACTGTATCTTGGATACACAATACATGTGATAACCCTAAACAAGATTCATTTGTCTTTTTTGCCAATTGATGATCGCTAATAATTTTTGATTCCACGTTTTCATTACTCAAAAATCTATTGAAACATAAACTTCAGTCGCTCGATCACCACCCAATGATTTAATGCAAATCGTCATTTTTTTCAAATAACCTTTTAAAAAATAAGGCACCAATCCTTGCTAACCTCTTATCCCCAAATTGTCCTATTGAAAAACACACATCTTCTCCCGATCGCGTCAGCATAACGACCTTTATACTCCTGTAGCATATCTGTAAATTATTGTAATGGGGTATATCAAAGTTAGGAATATATCAATTTGGTTAGAAAAAATATGTGCATTGGATAGCTGAAGTACAACAAATAAATTTAGTTGCAAAAACCTGGACTCCTAAACGGTTCTTCAACAACATCAGGATTTTTTAAATGATAAAAAACCATATCCTCTTGAGCTGCCTTGCTGTAAGGCCTTGGCGCAGAGCAATATTGACATCCTCTAAACTGTTTGAAACTTCTAACAAGATCTTAATAAATTGTTTGTCTCCATCCGCATAAATGGATAGCCGTGTTCTAATTTGCTGTAAGGCGGAGGCAATGTTAATGCTTTAAAAGGTGCCTACATTACAACCGGCTTTCAGGCTTTTTCTTTCCAGTAAAATTTTATAATGCCGGGGGTCGTAAATTTTTTAAAACGCTCAAAAAAGATCTTTTGTGTTTGGCTATCACTGCTTCTCATAAGTATTTGGATTTCATCACGCAAATATATAATTTAACCGACAGCTCTACGTACTCTATTTACTATCAGCATTCGTCGCGTAATTCCGCCGACAATGAAAGTACAAACTTGCTGTTTCAAGTTTATAAGCCTTAAATAAACCTCGATAGCTGTTTAAATAGGTTTCTCTTTCATAAATTTCAAAGCCGTCTTGTCTTTCTCTTCAGGGTGCTTATGTTGTTTGACAAAAGATAAACAATCTTCTTTTAAAGATTTATTTAAACTATCTAAAATCGGTAACCTTTCTTAAAGGACTAAAAATCTCCTAAACCTACTTGATTCTCAACTTGTCCTTTCTCCCATCCGGCATTTGGTCTACCAGAGCAACCGGCTCAAATGCTGTAGAACACAACTCTAAACGGCGGTTAAATAATCTATTTCTTCCCGATAGAATTTTCTGGACTGCAGTCTTCATATTATCGTAAATACCTTTCCTAGATTGACAAAAAATTCAAATGCTTTCGCGATACAAATCACATGACCATCTCCATTTTCCTCATTTAAATAAGCCACTACTAAAAAAAAAGAATCGTATGTTTCATAATCTTATGTGTGCTACTTTAATTGATGTTAAAGTTCCATCTACAAAATCACTTCTTCGTACTCTGACTCAAATTGAGAAGCTTCGCCTTTTTCAAAAGTTAAGGGTACACTCAGCTTTTGCAAGCGTTTTAATCGGCTGCTTTTTATGCATTAGTCAAATGATGTACCGTATCTCTTTCTTACCTCTTGCTGCTGTGCAGCTCTAAAATATTTTTGTGTCCGTTTTATATTTTTTTAGGTGACTTCTCTTTATCATCTAAAGCAATATAAATACTATACGGTTCTAAAACTAGTTGACATTGGATTTGCGAAAATCTTTAAACTACTAATATCTTCTCGGATATTTTTAACTGTGTTCTTTGATAAATTTAATGCCTTAGAAATCGTTTTAAAGCCCAACTTATCGACATGATACATGCGACGAATTTTTGCAATCGTTTCCACTATTAACACCTCCTGTTTCCTCCCTAGGTTTACTTAAAAGCCTAGGGTAATTTACTGACTTGGAGGGGTCAAAATTCGATGCCAATTCTGACTCCAAAGGGGTCATTTTTGCATGCCAATTAACAAACAATGCAAATGGCTGTCATGACTTTTTGAAAATGACATAAAATTATGACACATAAAGTTTAAAACACTTGCATCGAATTATAAAAGAGCATAATCCATTTGATTATTGCACATCTGCGATAACTTCTTTTGGATCTCAAGTGCATCGATTTATTTAAAATTAAAAAATCCGGTTTGGTTTTTTCTCATGCGATATGTTACAAAATCTTGTTCTTGGCTAAAATGTAAATAAAGATTATGTTTAAGAACATATTGTAAAGTTTGCCCGGGTGTTTTGCCATAAGAATGACCGGGATAAACGAGAGTTTGTGGCGGCAAAGTCTTTAGTATTTGAAGAGAATGAAATAAGGTGTTGGCGTTGGCTCCTGCACCCCAACACATGCCACAACCTTCAATAAACAAGGTATCCCCGCAAAAAAGATTGTTTTCAATAAGGTAAGAACTTCCCCCATAAGTATGTCCAGGTGTAAAAATAGGTTTAATGATAATATTCGCTAAAGTAAAGAACTCAAATTTAGAAATGGCATTGAGGTTTGGGCATTTAAAATCATAAAAATTTATTTCAGCTTGTGACATAAAAACGGGTATTTGATATTGTAATGCTAGGGGTTTTGCTAAATGCACGTGATCAAAATGATGGTGAGTCAATAAAATACCTTTTAATTGAACTTGGTGTTGTTTTAGAGCACTTTCAATTGTTTGAAGTTCCCAAGCTGGATCGATAATGAGTGCGGTATTGAGATTCGTATTCACGATCAAATAACAATAATTAATCATCGATAAATTTGTTACCTTAAGAGGCTGAATAATGATGTTCATGCGAGTTGGTATGGAAAGGGGTTAGTCCCAAGTAGTCGATAAATTGTCGTTAAATCGAGGGTGAGAGTACTTTCTTTAGGATAAACAATTGAACATAAATAATGATCTTCTATTAAAAATGCAATAGCTTGATATTGGGCAAAATGTTCAAAGTCCGCCACCCAATAGCGATAATGCGAGCATAAATTTTTTATTGCATATAGTATAAAGGGCACTGTCATACCTGTACGGAGTGTTTTGGAAAGTGCTTCTTTAAGTGTCCAGTAAAGTGTATAATAAGTCGCCCTAGAAAAGGTAGCATTAAGGGCAATGTTTTCTTTTTCTTTGTCTGTTAATTGTTCTCCTATAGTTTGATTTATTTGAGGTGCGATACACTCTATGTCAACTCCCATGGGATATTCTTCTGGAAAAGCTATCGCAGCTGCAATTGGACCAACGTGGCTTAGCGTAATCTGCGTTTTGAGGTCGTTTGGAGAATCAATAAAAGGTTGTTCGAAAACCCCATTCTTGATGTGAACGTTTTTAGTTTCTAAATGGGGGTTATTTTGTGTTAAAGCTTTTTTGGTACAATATCGGCCTAAAAGATAGCTATGCTGTCGCTTTGTAAAACATAGGGTATTATAGTGTTCCATTTCTTTAGGATGCAAAAACGTTGATTTTTCTATTTGCAGCTGTGGCAAAGAAGCATGCACTAGGGAAAAAGAAGCCATTTTTTGACACATAGGGTGATTAAGCGTAAAGCTTTGGGAATAGGACCATAAATTTGCAGGATGGCTATTGATTGTTGAATAATAAACGCTCATGAGTATTTTCCTTGTAACAATATAAAAGACATTCTAAAGAAGAGAATAAAAATTTGCTAGTTTATGTTAATCATAAGATTGGCTAACTATGCCCTAAATTAGCCGAGAAACTTTAGTAATACCATTTGGAAAAGCGGATGTTATATCAGATGTAAGAAGGACACAAAAATAAAATCTGTTGAAAGGGTGCTATTTACTTATTTTTTTCCATGTCTAAGGTATATTGCCCTAAACATGCAGCACTGTTACATTTAGCACGATGGTAAAGTGCACGCTGTGCGGCTTTTACATTTTCCTCTTGACCTTGCCAAATTTGCAACGCCGGTTCTTGTATGGCCCGAGAGAATGAAAAAGCAATTGTCCATGGTAAGCTCGATTTGAATCTTACATGAATAGCATTTAAGCGAGCCGAAGCCAATTCATAAGGTTGCCCACCCGATAAAAAAGTAATCCCTGGAATTGCTGCGGGTACACATCGTAAAAAGCACTGAATAGTGGCCTCTGCTACCTTACCCACACTCTCTTGTTCAGAGCATGTTAATCCTGGTAATATCATATTGGGTTTTAAAAGCATCCCCTCTAAAATGACATGTGCGTTGTAGAGTTGTTTAAAAACACTGTGTAGAACGCTTTCTGTTACTTCAGAACATTGTGATAGCGTATGTTTTCCTTCCATCAAGACTTCTGGCTCAACGATCGGAACTAAACCCACTTCTTGACACAATGCCGCATAACGAGCCAATGTCTGTGCATTTGTTTCAATACAAGCATAACTGGGGACACCCTCACTAAGCGTAAAAGCTGCTCGCCATTTCGCAAAACGAGCACCCAATTTTGCATATCCAACTAGGCGTTCTCGTAAGCCATCTAACCCCTCGGTTATTTTTTCACCCGGACAACCCGCCATGTCTTTTAAGCCAGTATCAACTTTTATACCTGGCATGATTCCTGCATCCATCAGAACTTTAACAAACGGTGTTTCGTCTTTTTTACATTGATGTATTGTTTCATCAAAAAGGATGGCCCCACTAATAAAATCCCCCAAGCCAGGTGTTGTCACAATGAGCTCTCGGTAGGCTCGACGTGCTTCCTCCGTTTCAGGAATGCCATATTTAACAAATCGTTTATTACAAGTTGACATACTCTCATCCATCGCCAGCAGGCCTTTACTCGTAGCAAGTAGGGCGCGTGCTGTATTAACGAGCGTTTCTCTGTGTATATTGAATGGGCTTAAATTCATTTCTTTCACCATTATTTCAGTCCATGAGATCCTAAATAAATAAAATATGCCCTACGCTTTTAATATAATACTTTATTTATCTCATGAGCCACACAATAACGGATTACAAAAAACAAAACAAGCGTTTTTTAAATTGCCTTTAAACCTGCGTTCCGGATAAGCGAATATATTAAATTTTTGACCGAAAGATCCGTGACACATATTGAAAGTATTTTTAAAAACCTACTGATCATAAAGGTTTTTGGAATAGGTTCGCATTTTTTACACACCATTTTGTTTATCTGGAACTCAGATTTTAACTTAACGCCACAGCAATTAACGGTAAAAATCGTGCGACTTTTGAAAAAAAGCGTTCACAAAAAATTTAGTTTTTCAACCCTAATTGCAGTTTCTAATTATAACGCAAAAAAGGTTCACCGTTAATTGTTGTTAAACGCCAAAAATGTGTTGCAATCGAAAAAACTATGTGATACAAATTTAATGCTTAAAAATTAAGCAATGTAGGTTAAGCGACAGGAATACCATATAAGCAAGGGGCTGGCAGGCTGCTGCTTTAATTTAGATATGTATAGGGAGGTACTTTAGTAATGAAAGGCGAGGAAGACGGCGTTGCAATAATTGCTGACCTACCAATTGCCTATCAAAATGAAGTCCAAGAGGTCAAAACGGAGCCCACGCTAGAAACCCTAAAGGGAGTAAGTACAAAACGTAAATATGCAGCTGTTTTAGCTTTAACTACGGGTACCCTTGCTTTGGGTGTAAACGAATTTGTTCCTCTCGGCTTTATTCCTGATATTTCACAGGCCTATTCAATTTCTAGCGCAGAGACAGCCTGGATTACTTCCGCCTTTATGATCGGTGCAGCCGTAAGTGCGCCGGTACTGACAATAATGGCGTCGAAGGTAAATCAGAAATATTTTTTAATGTTATTACAGTCATTGCTCATTGGTGCCGCAACAACAAGCGTTTTGGCACCTAATTTTGAAATGCTATTGGCTGGCCGCGTGCTTTCTGCATGTTCTCATGCCGCTTATATGGGAGTTGGTTCAGTTGTCGCAGCGAGCTTATTTCCTGAGTCTAAAAAAGGGTTTGCGATTTCAATATTTTTTACAGGGTTAACTATTGCTAATCTTGCAGGTGTGCCCTTAGACACATTGTTAGGACAAGAATTTGGATGGCGTTATATATTTTGGCCTGTTAACGTGCTTGCCTTAGTTTCACTTCTTGGCACAATGAGTTTTTTGCCAAAGATTCGTGCTAACGGGCCGGAGCCTGATTTTCAAAGAGAATTAGTTGTTTTTAAAAAGCCTGGTGTGTGGTTAGCATTACTTGTATCTACCTTTGGATATGCCGGAATGTTAGCATCACATACTTATTTTACAGAAATGATGACTCATTTAGCAGGATTTACAAGTGATGATATTGCGTGGTTAACAGTTGTATATGGGGCTGCTGCTGTACTTGGGAATATCTTTGGCGGTAAGATGGCAGACAAGCATGTTTTTTATTCGATGATCTTATTGCTTGCTTCACTTGCCGCAGTTCTCTTTACTTTTACATATACAACTTACTATAAAGTGCCTGCAGTCATATCACTTTTTGCTAATGGCTTTACAGGATTCTCCTTAATTGTCCCGCTGATGAGATACACAACAAGCAAAGCGTCTGATGCTCCAAGACTTGCATCTGCATGCAACATTTCTGCTTTTGGTGCGGGGATTGCCTTAGGTGTTTTTTTATCTGGCATAGCAATCGATAACTTTGGCTATGGTTATGCTTCGCCGAATTGGATCGGGGGTTCGTTAACGTCTCTTGGTTTATTGATCGCCTTGTTGAGCGGAGCTCGATCAACATTGTTTACTCTTACCAAGAAATGATTGCAGGGTACTTTGAAATTATACATTAAATAGCAAAACTTGGAGGTTATATCTAAATGGCTACTGATGATATTGCGATCGTAGGAGTAGGCTGTCGGTTTCCAGGTAATATTACAGATTTAGAATCTTTTTCTAAAACTATTTTTGGTGGTGTCGATGCTATCACAGAGATCCCTGAGGATAGATGGTCAATAAGTAAATTTTACGCATCGGAGCATGTTACAGGTAAGGCTAGAACTAAGTGGGGAGGGTTTATAGAAAACCCATATTTTTTTGACTATCAATATTTTAATTTAACACCAAGAGAAATAAACAGCATGGATCCTCAGCAGAGATTATTGCTGGAAATATTTGTAGAGGCAATTCAAGACGCAAATATACCTGAAGATAAAATCAAAAGTACAAATACTGGAGTTTACATAGGCGCATTTACACTCGACCATATGATCAATGAACTTAGTCAAAGTAATTGGGACGCAATAAACGCCCATACAAGTACGGGCTCGATGATGACTCTTTTAGCCAATAGAATTTCTTATTTATTTGACTTGTCTGGCCCTAGTATAGCTATAGATACTGCTTGTTCGTCATCCCTAGTGGCCATTCATCTTGCAGTGGAGGGCATAAAAAATGGCGACTGTACTCAAGCGATTGCTGGTGGTATTAATTTAATGTTGAACCCTGGTGTTTATATTGCTGAATCAAAAGCGAATATGCTTTCGCCCACTGGTCGGTCTCGTTCTTTTGATGCTAGAGCGGACGGTTACGTGAGAGGAGAAGGGGCTGGCATTATAATCTTAAAGCGTCTTGAAGACGCTATTTTGGAAAAAAATTACGTTTACGCCGTAATTAAGGGCAGTGCTGTCAACCAAGATGGACGCAGTTCTGGACAAACTGTTCCTAATGGTGCAGCTCAAGAGAAATTGATTCATTTGGCATGTAAAAAAGCAGGCATTTCTCCAGCCGAATTGCAATACGTTGAAGCGCATGGAACAGGGACCCCTGTTGGCGATCCCATTGAAGCAAATGCTATTGGTGCCGTTGTATCTGCAAACAGAAGTGTGGATAATCCTTGTTATATTGGGTCAGTAAAAACAAATTTTGGTCATACTGAGGCAGCAGCTGGGGTAGCGGCTTTAATCAAAGTGCTTGCATGCCTTGAGCAGGAAAAAATTTCTAAATTAGTTCATTTTAAAAGCAAGAACCCTCAAATTAGTTTTGATGATTTGAGGGTAAAATTAGTTAGTGAAAATGTTGATTGGCCAAAAATAGTAAGTAAGCCAAGGCTTGCAGGCATTAACTGTTTTGGCTTTGGTGGAACAAATGCACATGTGATTTTGAGTGATCCTCCTTCTGAATATTTATTGGAGGGGAATGATTGCCAAAGAGATTTTAATGTTAATAATACGTATTATTTGCCTATTAGCGCAAATGATGATAATGCATTGTATCAAGCCATAAGTAACATGCTTAATATGATCAAGATAGGCGAACATTCGTTTCATTCCATTTGTTCTAGTGCTGCATTATTTCGTTCTCATTATAAGAAGCGAGAATTATTCTTTGGAAGTACTGTAGATGATGTTACAGCCCAGATGCATTTGTTTTTAGAACAATGGTCGTCCAATATCATGAAGACTTCATATATACCCGCCAACAGTGTTGCGCGATCAGTAATGGTTTTGTCAGGAATGGGACCTCAATGGTGGGGTATGGCTCGAGAACTATTAAAAGAGCCTGTATTCAAAAAAACATTTGATCATTGTTGTGCACTTTTTCAAGAATTAACAAATGAATTTTCAATTTTGCAGGAGTTCGCCTCAACAAAAGATAGTTCCAGAATGATGGAAACTCAAGTTGCACAGGCTGCGAATTTTACTTTACAAGTTGCATTGGCTGATTTGTATCGATCAAAAGGGGTTGTGTTTGATTGCATTGTTGGCCACAGTGTTGGGGAGATTGCAGCAGCCTATATTGCTGGCGCGCTTTCTTTAGAAGATTCAGTGCTTGTGACCTTCCATCGTAGCCGGCTGCAACAAACGATGAGTGGAACAGGTACAATGCTAGCGGTTGGAATTTCATATCAGCAAAGCAAAACATTTCTTAATGAGTCCAGCAGCAAAGTTTCAGTAGCGGCAGTTAATGGTCACGAAGCCATTACATTGTCTGGGGATACAACAGAATTAAAAAAGCTTGCAGAGATATTTACGGAAAAAGGCATCTTTAATAAATTTTTAAAAGTTGATGTTCCTTATCATAGCTCAATGCTTGAGCCTCTAAAAGAAGCGTTTTTAAGATCAATTGCCGAGATCAATCCACAACAGACCCATACGGTGTTATTTTCGACAGTCACTGGAAAAAAGATTGCTGGTGAAGCGTTGAATTCAGACTATTGGTGGCGTAATTTACGCGATCCCGTCTATTTTTTAAATGCTATTGAAAATATTTTGCGGGAGGGAACGGATCTATTTTGTGAAATAGGGCCTCATCCTGTATTAAGCAATTCCTTAAGTCAAATTTTAGAATCCAAAAAGCAATTAGTGCCGATTATTTATTCTTTAAAGAGAGATACTGATCAACTGGAAGTATTTAATGCGTCTTTGCGTCAGCTATTTAGATGTGGCTACAATATTAATTGGCATCAAATTTACCAACAAAGCGATCGTTCTGTATCTTTGCCAAAATATTCATGGCAAAGAAATGAATATAAAAATGAGACTGTTGCTTCACAGGAGTGGCGATTTGGAAACAAAAAACATGAATTACTAGGGTTTCGTTTATTTTCCGCAGTCCCAACATGGGAACTTAATGTAAATCGTCATGACCTTAATTATATTTTTGATCACAAAGTATTAGAACGAGAAATTTTTCCTGCAGCAGCTTATATTGAAATGGCAATTCAAGCCACAAATGATTTATTTAAGAACATTAGTTTTAGTATTAAGAACCTGTCCATTCATCGGCCGATTTTTTTACCAGCTGAAAATGAATCCGTGTTTATTCAGCTGGTTCTTGATCCTCATCGGAATGTATTCCACATTTACAGCCGTACACAATCCAAGGGTCATTGGGAGCATCATGTGGAAGGTGAAATTGGCTTGAGGTCTAAATATCCGCATACAGCTGACTTTTCTTATGTTGATTTAACAAATAATGAAAAGCGTGTTGTTGCAAAAAAAGACTTTTATGCGTACTTTGAAAAACTCGGGTTTCAATATGGTCCTGCTTTTCAGTTAGTTACTTCATGTTTTGTTTATCAGGACATTGTTCAAGCAACCTTGCTATTTCCAGAAATAGATTTACAATTATCTCATTGTCTACATCCTACGATTATGGACTCTGCTTTACAATGCTTGCTATTCGCATCAAAAATTCCAGATATACAATATTTACCTATTAAAATCAAAGGCCTTCACGTTTATGGCGTATTGCTTGAAAAGGCTATTATATACGCTAGGATCATTAATCAAAATGAAAAAAAACTTCATGGTGAATTGTTTATTTATGATCAAAATCATAATCTCATTGTATGGGTCGAACAAGTTGTTGCTGAAAGCTTTGATATAGGGCGTGCTCAGGCAGTAAACCAAAATTGGTTTTATGAAATGGCTTGGCTTTCAGTTAATAAAGATTTTAAAAAAGATCCAAAAGTAAAGCAGATTATGGTGTTTGCTGATGAAGGTAATGGATCTTTATCACAAGGTTTATCCAAGATATTGACGGATCATCATTATGAAGTCATTTTAGTTTATGCAGATAATAAGACAGAAATTCGTACGAATAGTGCTTCAGTGCTTCCAGGCAGCGAAGAATCGATGCGCCTTTTATTTACTCAATTTTCAAATGTATCTACTATTGTTTGGTTGTGGAACTTGAATGCAATTCAATACGAAGAAAATTTTCGAGAGAATATTGATCAATGTAACTTGTATGGTATTTATTCTTTGGTTCCTTGCTTAAAAGCTATTGATCAGTTTAGTCCAAATACAAAACTTTGGCTTATTACTCGAGGAATGACCGGTGCTCTGCAATCAAAATTAAATATTAGTCAAGCGCATCAACTTGGCTTTTCGCGGGTGATGGCTTATCAAGAAGCAGTAAGGCGTTGGTGTGGGTATATTGATTTAGACCCTGAGCAATCTAATAATGAGATCGATTATATTTTTAAAGAAGTTACATCATTAGCGTTTGATATTCAAGATGAAATTGCATATCGAGGAGGCATTCGATATGTAAATAAGCTGAAGCCATTAGAAGCTATATGGCAAAAATCAAACCTGCAGTATTCAAAAAATATAAGTTATTTAATCACTGGAGGTTTAGGGGAGCTTGGGTTTTTGGTTGCTAAATATTTAATTCATCGTGGAGCCCAACATATTATCTTGCAAATTAAGGAAAATTTGCCAAATCGGGAGACATGGGGTACTAAAAACACAAACCCAAATGTTGAACAAAAAATCCTTAAGATTAAATCCCTTGAAGCAACTGGAGTTATGATTCATATTACCTCAGTAGATATTACACGGAGTGACAAAATACGAGAAATGTCAGTAGCACATCGTAAAAATGGGTTCCCTCCAATTAAAGCTGTTATTCATTGTGCAGGTACGGTTCAAGATCGGCTTGTTTACAATATGGAACAAAAAGATATTCACCAAGTTTTTACTCCTAAAATAAATGCTTCTTGGGCACTACATGAGGCATTTTTAGGTCAGCTAGAAATGTTTGTGTTATTTTCATCTTACGCTTCTATCTATGGTGCTAAAGGGCAATCTAATTATGCCGCGGCAAATGGTTTTATGGACTTATTGGCAGCATATAGACATCAAAAAAACATGAATTGTATTAGTATTAATTTTGGCCCGTGGGCGGATGTTGGCATGGCAGCAAAGCTTGATCTTGATAATTATTTTGCAAAAATAGGCATTCAGAGCATCACTCCGGAAAATGGGTGGAAGGTATTTGATATGCTCTTTAATTACCATGCGCCTCAAGTAATTGTTTGTCCGACTGATTGGTCGCTAGTTAACAATTTATATCCTTTAGGGCACCCCCCGTTCCTTAATGATTTATTGTTAAATCAAGCCAAAAATGGCGTGCCAGAAGACACTAAGCAAAACAATTCCGAAAGTATTGAGAAGCAGTTATTGAATGCCTCTGACAATCGAAGCGCCATATTACAAGATTTTTTAAAAGAAACGTTATCGAGTACAACAGGTATTTTAATTCATGATATTGATATAGAAAGACGTATTGTCGATTACGGTATCGATTCCATCATTAGTATTGAGTTTAAAAATAAAATTGAGAAAGTATTACCACTGAAATTAAAATTAATGGACTTGTTAAAAGGGCCAACATTAACTGAGTTATCGAATATATTAGAGAACGAGTTAGTCAATTAGGATATATTAAGGATAGTGTAATGAAGAAAAAATTTATTATTGGTGATTGTTTTGAACGATTTAACCGTCATGTGGATGTCCTTAGCTTAGGTTCCTTTAAAAAGCTAGATACGAGAGCAATTGAAACATCGTCTTACCAATATATTATAGGTCAAGGAATTTCTTCGAGCGATTTAGACGATATTAAAAATAGCAATCTTTCTTTATATCATTTAATCGCTAACCCCGAAGTTGTTGAGAAAAATCCGGAAATTGCTCATAAGAGAAAAATAGAAAATTGTCATATTACTCGACCACTAAAGATTTCAGATACAGACTATCAATTGGATGTTGTTGTGGATTCTAAGTGCTGTGACATTTCAGATCATATTACTGGCGAACATATCAACGGTGTAGTATTGATTGAAGCTGCTCGTCAAGCCTTTATTGCTATAACGGAGATTTTTTTTCTCGATAAAAATGAAAAGGTTTATTTTATTTTAAAGGAATTGAATTGTGCGTTTAATAGTTTTTTATTCCCTTTGCCAATTCAGATGAAATACAAAATATTACATTTTGAAAAAAAAGGGCCTGCACAATTTGACTTTGAGGTAGAAACCATATTTTTTCATCATGAGAAGAATCAATCAACTATTATCAGAGGGGTTTTTTCTGTGTATCCAAAACTTTTAATGGAGAAAATAGAAAGTGAGCTTGCGGAGAGCGCAGTAGATATCTTTTACAACGCAGTTGGTGATGAATTATTACATGCCTAAATAGAGCTGTTGAAATTCGATTCCACGCCATTATGGATCTCATCGACGAGTTGTAAGACGTGGCTTTGGGATGATGTTGATAGGCCTTAATCAAAAGAAGGGGGTTTTATGAGTTACTATGTATTTTCTGATGTCGATGAAACATTAATTCGATTTAAGAGTATGTTGTCTTTTATGTCAGAATTTTTATTTGATAGTCATTATGATGATATGGATGAGTACTTAGTTAAGCGCGTTGAATTTAATAAAATTGTTGAGTTGTTAAAAAAACCAATGATTAGCAGAGAAGAACTCAATAGGCGCTTTTATGGCATTTTTAAAGATATCTCTCAAATTACTTTGCAAAAAGCAGCGTTTGAATGGATTCATTCACATATTAAGAATAATACACTTTTTATTGATGGTACGCTGGCAGCATACAGAGAACATCAGAAAAATGGCGCAAAAATAGTATTGGTTTCTGGATCATTTCGTGAAGTCTTAGAGCCGATTCAATTGTATGTCAATGCAGAACATCTTATTTGTTCGGAACTTGAGTTGAAGAACGGCGTGTATACAGGACATTTATTAACACAGGTGATTGGTGAGGGAAAATGGGCTGGCATTTCAAGTTATATTGATGGAAAAAATATCAAATTATCTTCTTGTTATGCATATGGAGATCATCAATCTGATATTTGTTTTATGGAAAAAGTAGGGCATCCAGTATTGGTTGGGGGAACGACTGATATGAAGCAAATCGCACAGCGACGAAATTGGCAGCTTATTCCCGCATAGTCTTCCTATTGGGCTGTAAGCGTATTTTATCTGTAAATAATATAAGGAGTACTTTCATGAATTTAAATTTAGAGAATTTAACAGTAGTGGTGACTGGAGGCTCTTCAGGTATTGGTGCCTCAATTGTTCGATCATTCCTACAGGAAGGCTGTAATGTTCACTTTTGTTCTCGCTCATCAGAAAAAGTTAATAAAAAACTTGCTGAGCATTCTGCAGATCGTGAGAATATACATGGTAAAGTTCTTGATGTAGGCGATACAAAAGCCTTTTCTTCATGGATATCAGAAATAGGCCAGGTGGATATTTTTATACCTAATGTAAGTGCATTATCTGGAGATTGGGACAATGCTTTATTGGTCGACGTCAAAGCGACCGTAAATAATATCGAATTGGTGTTACCGTATTTAGAAAAATCTAAAAAGGCGGCCATTACTTATATTGGTTCCAAAGCCAGTAGTTTTCCTACACCTGGTATGGATGCGTACGGCGCAGTGAAAGCAACAATGACCCATTATATGAAGACATTAAGTAAAAAGTTAATGCCTAAGAAAATTAGAGTCAACACGGTGTCTCCAGGAGATACTTTTTTTGAAGGTGGGTTTTGGGATACAATTAAACAGAATCAACTCGATCTATATGAACAAACAGTTCTTGCAAACCCGATGGGAAGGCTTTGTGCTCCTGAAGAAGTTGCGAATGTAGTGGTCTTTGTATCAAGTCCAATGGCAAGCTTTGTTTCTGGTAATAATTGGTTGGTGGATGGTGCTGCTACCAATCATATCCAAATTTAATATGTTTAGGAACCTAAATGCTTAATCGTGATCAAGTTTTGATTGTAGGGATGGGACCAGTGGGCCTTACATTGGCTATTATGTTGGCAATGTTAAATATTAAGTGCCGAATTATAGATAAAAGAAGCGCACCATCGCAAGCATTACGCTCAATTTTAATTTCTAAGGCAACTGAAGATATTTTTTCTGCTATTGGTGTGATAAACGCGATTAGAGAAAAAGTACTCGCTGTGACTTCAATGTTAGTTAATCATTATTCTGAAGGGGTAATGAAACTTGATTATGCGGATACTAAACAGCCTCATCCTTATTTTTCACATATCTATCAAACGGATATTGAGGCTATACTAGCTGCACGCTTGAAAGAATTAAATATCAAGGCCGACCGTGGTTTTGAATTGTTAAGTTTGGATAATCTTGAGCAAGGTGTGAAGTTAAAAATAAAGAACTTAGATGATGCGACTGTAGAAGAATCCCATTATGAATATGTAGTTGGTTGTGACGGTGTAAATAGTACCGTGAGAAAGCTAGTCGATATCGGTTGTGACGAAATGGCCTATGACAAATCCTTCATACTCGCTGATGTATTTGTCCCCAAGCTAGATCACACCTCCCATACCTCGTGGCATATTAATGAGATGGGTTACCTATCCATTATTCCATCAACTGAGAGTAGAGTAAGAATTATTCAGTCTGTAGAGTCAAATGATGAAAATTTACCACTTACGTCAGAAATTCTCGAAAAGCTCATACAGCAAAAGGCACAAACAACCATTGAAATACAGGATATTATCTGGGTAGCAAGATCTCGTTTTCGTCATAACATAGCACAAAATGGCCGAAGGAAGCGTGTTTTTTTGGCAGGTGATGCTTATCATATATTTAGCCCAATTGGTGGCGTTAATATGAACTTTGGTCTCTCAGATGCGAAAGCTTTATCTTTTTATATATCATCTGTATTGATAAATAAGCAGGAATTAGCAATTCTTGATGGTTATGAAAAAGAAAGAAATGCAGAAATTTCTAAAATGCTTCGATATACAGCACTTCTGTCTAAAATGATGACACGACCTATGCAATGTAAAAAATTATGGAAATTATTTTTCTTTCTTTACAAAAATGATCCTTCTTTCAAAAAAAACATGATGTTACGTATTTCAGGTCTTTCTGGGGATCTATATTAAGAATTAGGAAAACTCGTAATTTCTGTGATTATAGGCGGTGGTTCCTTGCCTCCAACAAGAAGCAATGTCGAGAATCTTTTGCGCTTTTAGCAAAATACCCAAGATTTCAACAAAAAACTTTTTTTCCGCCAAAAAATATATGTTAAAAAACATATGTTAAAAAATATATTGCAATCGAAGAAATTATGTGGTACATATACTCTGCAAATTGAGCCATGCTTGGGCTGACAGGTCACTAGCTTGTACATTATAGCGTATAAGGAGGTATTTAGTTATGAGAGATGGTGTTGTAAGAACTGATGAATTACCGGCTCCACCCGCTACATTAATAAATTTTGTTCACAATCAAGATGAAAATCAAGAGAGCGGAACCGAACCTCCCCTAGGGATCCTAAAAGAAATAAGTACAACGCGTAAATATGCAGCTGTTCTAGCCTTAACTACGGGTAGCCTTGCCTTGGGCGTAAATGAATTTGTTCCTCTTGGCTTTATTCCCGAGATTTCAAAAGACTATTCGATTTCTGCTGCAAAAACAGCTTGGATTACTTCTGCCTTTATGATCGGGGCAGCCGTGAGTTCACCGCTACTCACAATAATGGGATCGAAAATAAATCAGAAGTATTTCTTAATGTCATTACAATCACTGCTTATTGGTGCCGGAACAACAAGTATTTTGGCACCTAATTTTGAAACACTGTTGGCTGGGCGTGTACTTTCTGCATGTTCCCATGCCGCTTATATGGGAGTTGGCTCAGTTGTCGCAGCAAGCTTATTCCCTGAATCAAAACAAGGGACTGCAATTTCAATATTTTTTACAGGATTAACTATTGCTAATCTCGCGGGTGTGCCCCTTGATACGCTCTTAGGAGAAAAAATGGGATGGCGTTATATATTTTGGCCCGTTAACGGATTAGCTCTAGCTTCACTCCTTGGCACAATCAGTTTTTTACCAAAAACTCAGGATGGCATTAAGCCTGATTTTCAAAAAGAGTTAGCTGTTTTCAAAAAATTGGATGTATGGTTAGCATTGTCTGTATCTACCTTTGGATATGCTGGAATGCTAGCATCTCATACTTATTTTACAGAAATGATGACTAATTTGGCAGGATTTACGAATGATGATGTTACTTGGTTAACAGCCGTATATGGAAGTGCTGCTGTACTTGGAAATATTTTTGGTGGGAAAGTAGCAGACAAAGATGTTGTTATGTCGATGACCTCATTACTTGCTTCACTTGCTGCAGTTCTCTTTACTTTTACGTATACAACTCATTATAAGGTGCCTGCAGCCATATCGTTGTTTGCTAATGGCTTTACAGGCTTTTCCTTAATTGCGCCATTGATGAGATACACAACAAGCAAAGCATCTGATGCTCCAAGGCTTGCATCCGCATGTAATATCTCTGCTTTTGGTGCAGGGATTGCGTTAGGGGTTTTTTTGTCGGGCATAACAATTGATAATGGCTTTGGCTATGAATCGCCGAACTGGGTTGGCGGTTCGTTGACATCTCTTGGATTATTGATTGCTTTGTCGAATGAAGCTCTGTCAAAATTGTGCACTAGCTCAAGTACTACGGCAGCGAGGCTTGATGATCAATCTCACACAGTATCGGCAGTACCTCAAGGACAAGAGTCTACAATTGTCCCTTACCATAAGATGAAACAAGAACAATCACAACCATCTCTTCTTCGAAACGGTGAACAAGATCCGCTATTGAGAACAAAAGAGCGTAAAAAATCTTGGTATTCTACCATGTAATGTGTATTTACAGCCACTATTATATAAATAAAGAGTATAATTAAACTTGGTTGGGCTTATTTGGGAGTGAGAAAGTGCAAAAAGTATTGAAATTAGTTAACGAAACTATATTTTCAGATTTAAATAGGTCTAAAGGGCTTTCTGAAACACATATAACGACTGAAATTCCTCTTAGGGCATTGAAATATAAAAACCTTAAAGAAATTCAGACAATGAAACCTGAACAACATATGACGTATATTATGATGATTTTAACTGGCTTAACAGAACGAGATTTAGATGAATTATCGTCAGATGATGCTGCGGAATTGATTGGTATTGTTCATAAAATTATTGGAAAGCACGTCGAATTAGGAAAAAATGTTTTAGGCATGTTAGGAGTAACAGAAGATAAGATACAGCTTTTAAAAGATTCTTTGAACAAATCTACTGCTCTTAATTAATGAGTAATGTCGTAAAATAGCCGTTCTTTTTTTAAGGTTCAGGTTTTTAATCTTCGCAGTTAC
Organism: Gammaproteobacteria bacterium; assembly: GCA_044225595.1. GTDB lineage: Bacteria > Pseudomonadota > Gammaproteobacteria > UBA6186 > Azoamicaceae > CADEGZ01. Next base: position 10,247 of record JBGAIG010000011.1, on the reverse strand, counting down.
AAAGTCAAGCCTAAAAATTATCAGATTTTACAATGCGAGCCGACAGGTGTTTATTAAACTGTTTTTACGGGGCTCGCGAAGCTTGAATTTATAAATATTTTTCCTATTTTTCTGTGGGCATTTTGCGGTCATAAGCTCTGCATAGTTGTGCATTTTACAGCATTATGTAGCGGGATCTGCGGTAAAAATGTTAATAAAATCAACAAATTAAAATAAGCATTCGGACTCATAATCCCTTGGTCCTAGGTTCGAGTCCTAGTGGGCCCACCAAAAAACCTATAAAAATCAAAGTGTTACGAGACTTAACATCTCGCCCCCTTATTCGCTAAAAACCGCTTGCGCGACTTTTGCGCGACTCAGTTATGCACGCTGTCCTTAACAAAGTCAGTGTTGGCCTGTTTTGGCCTGTACATACCTTGTTAGCAGCTTTCCATAAATTGAGTAATTCAGCAGTCGAATAGTGGGTCGTAATCCTGCTTGATTTATGACCCAGCAAATCCTGCCTATCCTCAAATGAAACCCCCGCTGATCTTAAGCGTCTTCCAAATGTATGCTTTAAGTCATGCACACGAACAGGTAAATTTACTGCTTTTCGTGCTTTACGCCAACCATTATTAAGCATACGTCCAACTGGCTTTCCTCTGTAGATAAAGACAAATTCAGAATGTTTTCCGCGTTGTCTTTCTATGACAGAACGTGCCGCTCGGTTTAGAACTACTAATCGATCTTCGCCATTTTTAACACCTTCACCAGGAATAATAAACACAGATCCAATTTCGGCTGTTGAGGTCGGAATTTCCCACTTCCAGCGTAATTTGCATATTTCACTATCTCGGCAACCCGTGTTGACAGCAAACAGTGCCATTTCTCGTAAATGAATTGGCAGCTTAGCAAATAAAAGATCTTGTTCTTCCCAATCTAAGGGGTATGGTTTTCTCGCATCGTTCAGGGGTAACAGCTTTATCTTAGGCGCAGTAGCTAACCAAGTAAGGCCATACTCATCCATCCATTCACTCGACGCAAGATTAAGAATATGACGTATAATTTGCAGTCCATGATTAATGGTGCGCATTTTTACGCCCTTCTTTTTTCTTGCAATAATGTATGGCTGTAATGTACCCATATGAATAGACTCTAGTGCTAAATCACCAATATAACTATCGAGTGTCTTTAGCCATTTTGCATCTGTTCTAACACTACGTTTATGCTCATTTTCCAGCAAAAACTTAGTCGCTGCTTGCCTAAATACTCGTTTTGGTCTGATACCATACACAGTTGCTTGGCGCATAGTCTCTAGTCGCCGCACTAAGTATCTTTCCGCTTCTTCAAGCCGACTCGTTCCAGTGCTTTCGCAAATTCGAAGTCCGTCGACTTTTTTGTTGATGTGCCAGATCTCACCTCTTTTGGTGAGCCCTGACATTCTTTTTCGTCCCATACGCTTCTCCTTAGCGCAGGACGCCCGTTACAGTGCTTATATTGCTCTACCCAGGCATCCAAATCAAGTCTATCGAATGCAATCCCCTGTATCCCCATACGAATTTCGGCGACATATGGCCTTACTTCTTTATTAAATCGGTTTTTATCCATCCCCAAATAAGTAGGTGCCTCCTTGAATCGAATTAATCTTGGCAATGTTTTATTACTGTTCATAAAGTTGCCCTGTATCCCAAAATTCTTCTTCTGCTACCTCGATATTTTGCAAGTGACGTGTTTGCACACCCACGCGTACAAGTTCTTCATGATTGCCTAATACCGTAACTTGGATATCTTTTCCTATCCAAATTGTCTGTCCAGGATGAAGTTTTAAAATCAGCATTTTTGTCCTCCATAATCAAAAGCCATCGGAAAAATTTTCAGGTTTTTTTATCTGCTAATTCAGTGGGGGTGCTCGCTTATCTTCGCATAGCAACTTAGCATTATGTGATCGTCGCAATAAGGTGAGTGCCACGCCATTGTGGTGTTCTATACAAACCTTGTTGGCTGCTTCATAAAGATTTTGCAGTTCAGCTGATGAATAATGTGTTGTAATTCTGCCTGAGCGGTGGCCTAGCAGATCCTGCCTATCTTCAAAGCTTACACCTGCAGCGCGTAAACGCCGACCAAAAGTATGTTTGAGATCGTGCACACGTACATGCGCTAAATTTACTTTTTTTCTAGCATTTCGCCACGCTGTTGCATTCATTTTTGCTGTGGGTCTTCCTCGATAACTAAACACATGTGTTGGATGTTGATTTCGTACACGCTCAATGATAGAAGCTGCAATGCTGTTGCAAACAATCAGGCGATCTTCCCCGTTTTTAACAAGTTCGCTTGGCACAATAAACACGATTAGGTTTGGTAATTCTGGCAGTTGTGTTTCCCAATCCCAGCGTAATCGACAGATTTCTTGCTCTCGGCAACCAGTATTAACTGCGAACATTGCCATATTTTCTAAGTGTGTCGGCAATGCGTTAAAGAGTTTTGTTTGTTCCTCCCAGCTTAAAGGATAAGGCTTTCGAAGATCAGGCTCAGGCAATAACTTAATTTTAGGTGCATGTGCCAACCAAGTTAATCCATGCTCATCCATCCATTCAGAGGATGCCAAGTTTAGGATCCGTCGTACCACTTTTAAGCCGTGGTTAATCGTTCGCATTTTGACTTTGTCTTGATATCTTGCGTTTATAAACGTTTGCAGCGATCCGATATGGATAGAGTCAAGCGTCATATCTCCAATGTATTTTACCAACAATTTTAAATGTCCTGCGTCATTAGGCAAACTGCGCTTGTGTTTGTTTTCGATCAGAAATTTAGTTGCCGCTTCTTGAAAACTTCGCTTAGGGCGTACACCATAGACCGAAGCTTGTCGTACTTCTTCTAAACGCCGTGCTAGGTATTTCTCGGCCTCTTCAAGCTCGCGAGTACGAGTGCTTTCGCAAATTCGGCGTCTAAAAACTGTTTTGTCAATTTGCCAGTATTCCCCTCGTTTGAAGAGACCTGGCGTTCGTTTTCGTCCCATATTTCCATTCTCCTGAGCTTCGATGCCGCAGGACGAGCATTACGTTGTTTGTAATGTTCTGCCCAATCGTCTAAATCGAATCTGTCAAATGCAATACCTTGAACACCAATTGGAATTTCAGAAAGATAGGATCTCACTTCGTTATTAAAACGATGTCTGTCCATTCCTAAATAGAGAGGCGCATCTCTAAAACGAATGAATCTTGGCAATAATCTATAGTGTTTCATGCGCTTGCTTTTTATCCCAAAGTCCTTCTTCTCTTGCTGCGATGTTTTGTAATTGACCTGTTTTTAGGTTCCAGCGTACAAATTTTTGTGAATTTCCTAACACAGTAATTTGAATATCTTTTGCTATCCAAGTGATCTGCCCAGGATAAATTTTTAAAATTAGCATTTTGTTCTCCTATTCATCTATGACATTGAGTTTCTTTTTGTAACAGTGTTAATAATGATTGAAATGGCATTATCGTTCCCCTTAAATGCTCACTAACAAAAAAGTTGGCATATTTTTTATCATTTTGCATTTTTTGAATGGTCTTTTTTGCATATGTTTAGGCGGCGGCTGACATAAAGGTTCTCGAAACTTCAGTTTGTTAGAAATAAGCATCATTTTGTCTTCCCCTCTCCTGCACTACACAATACGCTGTAGCAAAAAATTGGTGACCCCCGCCAGGTCTTTTCAAAATCAGATTAATTTACATTTATTCCATGATGCTTACTGTACCAATAAAACTCACCGACCGGTCGGTGAGTTTTTATGAGTTAATAATCAGAAGAGAATAGGTTAAAGGCATATTCCTCAGTTAAGAGGAATATAAAGTAGTAGTTCGCCATGGACAATGGAATTGAGGAGGCGTTTAGATGATTAATTATCAATTGAATAGCTGCATCAGCGTTGAACGTATATGGGTTGAAATAAGACAAAAAGCTAAAATTAGAGGCATACCCTATCACGTAGAAATGGGTGTACCTCAGCAAACGGCTAATGATTGGTTAAACCAACGTGCTCACCCGCCGGTTTTAACGTTGATCAAAACAGAAATGTGTTATGGCATTCCTATCGAATTTTTTAAATGTCTTAAGCCAGAAGAGATTAAAATACTGCGGGAATGGCAGCAAAATGCAAACCGTTTATATGTTGATGAGATTGCTTTAAATGAACTGGTTATTGACGAAACGCTAGCGCATATCGGTTCAGATGATGATCAAATTATTAAAGATAATTTTAATGTTTTGATTTCAGGTTTTAAAAAAGTAGCAAAGCTTAAAGCCGAAAATAAATCTAAAGTGCGTGCAATCACTTTAGATTTAGAAAGTGTGTTATTTGGCATGACCACTGCTTCCAAATTACATGCAAATTTATCCCTTTCAGAAATGATTGCGTTTGGGATCCGCTTAGAACAGTTTGTCCGAAATTTAGAAGATGAACATACTGCTCTGAACACTAAAACAGGTCCTCAAGCCTCTAAAAAAGACGATTATAAGGCTTTTATCCGTTCCAAATGGAACGAAATTTCGGGCAGAACAGATACACGGATTGCTAAAACCCTGGGTTTTAGTCATGGCACTTATGTTCGTGCAAAGCATGTCTGTCAGCAGGGCATTCCAGAATTAAAAACGGCCTTTAGCACTAAAAAAATATCGATTGCAGAAGCCGCCAAGATTGCACGTCTTGCAAAGACTGAACAATTAAAACGGCTTCAATTTAGTTTTTGCGCTGATGATAAAAGCATTTTTTCAAAAAGCGCAAAAATTTCTCAATCATTAGCCAATGAACAACTGAAACCGATTGTTGTACCTTTAGAAGGAGAACCCCATGAGTAGAATACGTACTGTTAAGCCAGAGCTATTTAAACATGAAGAATTGTTTGAAGCTGAGCAAAAAGAGCAGTTGCCCTTACGTTTAGCCTTTATTGCTTTATTGACTTGCTGTGACAGAGAGGGACGTTTTCGTTGGCAGCCACGGCGTTTAAAGTTGGATATGCTGCCTTATGATGAAATTAATCTATCCTGTGTATTGGATGCCTTAGCTTATCATGGCTTTATAAAAAAGTACGAATATGAAGGCAAATACTATGGTTGCATTCCTTCCTGGAAAGTTCATCAGCAAATTAATAATAAAGAAACAGCAAGCACTTTGCCATCTCTTCAACGATCGACAGTCATTGAGGTACAGACAAAAAGCCCTATTTTAATGGAATCACAGCCAGTCATTCATATTCCAGAGGCAGAGAGTGAAGTTCCAAACCTGGTTAATTCTCCAAATGCCATAGAGCTTGTCTCTACAGCACAACAACCTGTCGTTATTGAATCAGAGTCAGTAAATCCTGCTACAACCTTAAGGGCTATTGTGTCGAAATTTGTTGATAAGCCAAAGAAAGCCGATGTTTTACCCGCAGTAGCAAAATCTTTTTTAGTTGAAGAACAAATAACAACGCATATCACAATGCCGGTTGTTGAAGAATCGTCTGTTGCTCAAGGGCAAGGGGCAGTCGATCTTGTGTTTTCACTTGAAGCACCGGAATCAGCGGCTATTCAAAATGAGATACCGTTGGTTTCTATTGATTCTCCACTCCATTTAAACAAAACCTTGGATACCTGTGAGTCACGCGTGAACCACGCGTCTCTTAGGTGTGAGTCACGCGTCAATCACGCGTTAAACACGCAGAAATCACGCATAAACCACGCGTGCAGTGAAGACTTAAGCGGAAAGGAAGGGAAAGGGAATGGAAAAGGAAAGGAAGGGGAAAGGAACGGATCGATCGTCGCGACAGGCACGCGAAGTCAATCCCCGATTGAAGCTATCGCACAGATTTTCGAATATTGGAAAACGGTGATGAATTATCCGAATGCGAGATTAGATGATGCCCGGAAGATTATTATCAGAAAAGCCTTAAGCTCAGGTTATAGCTTTGAGCAGCTTTGTTACGCCATTAGGGGCTGTAGTTTAACGCCGCACAACATGGGTGATAACGAACGGGGTCAACGTTTTGATGGTCTGCACGTTATTTTACGTGATGCCGATCAAATCGATCGCTTTATTCGACATTACCAAGAACCCCCACGTGCAAGGACTGAACCTGAGCGTCGAACCCATAGCAATATTCAAGCCTTACAACGTTGGATAGACAGCAAAATGCAGGGGAAAGAATTGTATGCAAGAGCATGATTGGACTCAATTTGCAGAGTTGCTTGTAGAACTTTCTGAACTCCACGGTAAATGTATGTCATCGCACTTGACAGAGGTTTATTGGCGAGCCCTTGAAATATTTGAGTGGGTGGATGTGAAAGCGGCTTTTAAAGCTCACACACGTAATCCTGATTCAGGGCAGTTTTTTCCAAAGCCTGCGGATATTGTGCGATTTATTGATGGCAGCGGGGAGACTCGAGCTTTGAAGGCTTGGACGATTGTCGAGAAAGCCATACATTGTATTGGTATTTATCAAAGTGTTGTTTTTGATGATTGTTTGATACACGCTGCAATTGAAGAGATGGGCGGTTGGGTCAAACTCTGCTCGATGACGCTCAATGATTTACCTTTTCGCGCGCAGGAATTTCAAAAGCGCTATATGGCTTTTGTGATTAAGAAACCGACCCGTTACCCGAGCTGTTTGCACGGATTATCGGCTTTAGAAAACGCTAAGAACGGCTATGAAGTTGAGCTGCCCTTATTGATTGGCGATGCTGCGAAAGCAGAGCAAGTTCGATTGAACGGGGGCGTTGTTGTGCTCAATGTAGAGCCTCTGAAAACCATTCAAAGCGTATTAGCAAATACTATCAAACAACTGGAGGAAAATCATGATGAAAGCAATTCAAAAATTTGAGACTTCTTTAAAAAACAGCGGTTATCAAAAACCCTTCAAACTCGCTTTAAGCGTGCAGGAAAAGTTAATGAATAAAAAAGTCTTGTGCCTAATGCTGGTTATTTTATGCGCGGCTAATCAAAACGTTTGGGCAGTCGGAAACGATACTTTAAGCGCAGGTGTAACAGCAGCAGAAACTATTTTAACAGGCAGCATGATGCGCTTGATTGTGATTGCGGGTTCTATTTTTGGGGTGATTAAAGCCTATATGGCCAGCAGTCCTTTGTTAATGGGAGGCTCTATTGCCATAGGGATTGGCATTAATTTGTTGATGACTTGGGTTCAAGCAACTTGGGCAATTTTGATTTAAGGGGTGTTTATGGAACCCAATCATGTTTTATTGAATCATTTGGATAAACCCGCACGGTTTTTATTTTTCACCTTCGATGAGTTTTTATGCTTAAGCGCCCCGACTTTTATGGGTATGGTGATGCAATGGTTAACCATAGGCTTTTTAGCGGGCTTAGTGCTTTATTTGGGACTTCGATCCTTAAAAAAGCAATTTCCGCATGGCAGTTTACGAAAAATTCTCTATTGGTATCTGCCGAATACGCATCAAGCCTTTCGCATAAAAATCCCATCAGATATTCGGGAATGGATATGAAAAGTAATCTTGCTAAAAAACAATGGCATTGTTTGGTGCGTGATTTGCAGTACAGCTTAATTTTTGGATTTACGCTGCTTGGGGTCAACCTGTTATTGGTTTTGATGCTCTTTAACGCCAAAGAGCGCGTCGTAGTTATTCCCCCGCAATTAAACACTTCTGTTTGGACAGAGAAAGGAGGCGTTTCTCAAAGTTATTTAGAAGAAATGGCGGTCTTTTTTGCCAAACAAATTTTAGATGTGACACCAAGTACAGCCAGTTTTCAGCGCGAGCATTTACTGCGTTACGTAGACCCAAGCTTTTATAATGCTTTAAGAAAAAAAATGATAGAGGAGGAAGAACATTACAAAAAAGATAATATCTCGATGAGTTTTAGACCGCTTTCCGTCGCCGTCAATACTAAGCTGCTTCAGGCGACTATTACCGGATTATTGCAGCAATACGTAGCCAATAAATTTGTGCATCAGACCAAAGAAGTCTATCAAATAGGTTTTTCTTATCAGGTGGGCCAACTTTTGATTAAAAATTTTAGTTTTCAGGAACAAGAGGAGCATTAAATGAATCAGTATTTCTGTTTAGGATTGTTTGGATTATTGGGATGCGGATTTAGTAGTCTCCTTTATGCCGAACCTTATTGGGTGGAACCCGATACGCGTGTAGATGCCGTCATTTCGGTTCATCAATTAAATCGTATTAAAGTCTTGGATGATAGGATTACGCAAATCTTTGGTAATGAAGAGCAATTTTCGGTTGAGACCGACACGGAGAATGGTCAAATCTTTATTAAGCCTAAAGAGGATAAACCTCTTTTTTTAACCATCGTCACCGAGAATGGCGACTCCATTGATTTAGCCCTCGATCCAGTTGAAATGGATGCCCAGACGATTGTCTTAAAAACGATGTCCTTAGAACAAAGATTGCCGTCTAAAAAAGAGCCTTTAGCAAAGCGGATTGTTGAGTTAATGACTGCTATGAATGAATGTGGTGCGATAGACGGCTTTAGAACCTTAAAAGCAGTCAAACAAGAATGCTTAAAATCCTTAAATCTAGAACTCAAATCCATTTATCAAGGCGAGAGTCTAAATGGTGAGATTTGGGTTATTAAAAATATTAGCAATCAAACCCAGCATTTAACAGAGAAACAATTTGCAACAGAACCCAGTATTTTGGCTTTGGCGCTTAAAACAGCTGTTTTAGAACCCAATGCCAGTACAACGCTTTTAAAGGTACGAAAACATGATTAGTTCAGCTTTGGCAAAAATAAAACAGTGGAAAATGGCATTTGTTTTGGCAGCTGTTGTTTTTGTTGTGAGTGGAGCTGCTTTATGGCTCTTTAAAGAAAAACCTAAAACTAAAAAAGCGCTTGATGAGTTTTCTGTTCTGATGACAAGCGGCGGGGACCGCCTCAATGCAGAAAAGATTTGGCGTGGAAAAATGGAAGATGAACAAAAAGCCTTTAAAAAAAGTGTGGATGATTTACAAGGACTTTTAAGTGAACAGGCTAAAAAAGAAGAAAGTCAAAGAGCTGCTTTGAACGATTTACAAAACACGGTTTTATCTTTTCAAGATAAGGTCAATAAACTGCCGGAAAATCCCGGATATAAAACAGAAGAAGCTAACACAAGTTCAAATTCTGATTCAAAACGCGCGATTGTGATTAAAAAATGGGTTTTAAATTTAACGGAGGCTAAAAAAGGCAACAAGATAGCCAAAACGGTTTTAGAAACGATTCCGGCAGGTGCGTTTGCACAAGCGGTGATGTTATCAGGTATGGATGCCTCTTCTGCCATGAATGCGGCGTCTAATCCGATACCACTCTTATTACGATTAATTCATTCAGGCACTTTGCCGCGTTATTTTAAGAGTGATTTAAAGGATTGCCATTGTACCGCAAGCGGCTATGGGGATATTTCAAGCGAGCGCATTCATGTACGTTTAGAAAAATTGAGCTGTGTTGAACGCAAAACGGGCGAGATTGTGTCAACTGACGTCGCAGGCTATATTGCAGGGCCTGATGGCAGAGAAGGGGTTCGCGGCACCATTGTGTCAAAAGAAGGTTCTTATTTAACCAGAGGTGCATTAGGCGGCGTATTTTCAGGGCTTTCAAAGGTTGCCTCCCCTCATAACCGGCAAGCGGTGATGAATCCCTTTGGATTAGGGCAAGCTTTTCCAAATCCCAGTACCAAAGAATTATTCCAATCAGGCTTTTTAGAAGGCGGCGGCAGTGCTTTGGATAAATTGTCGCAATATTACATTAATCGTGCAGAGCAATTGCAGCCGATTGTACAAGTGCCAGGCGGCCAAGTGGTGGACATTGTGTTTACCGAAGAAGCTGACATTGGGAAGTCTCAATTAAAAGAAGCAATTTCCAAAAAACGCGAAAAAGCAAGACAAAAACTTATTCAAAATGAAACAGAACCTCAAAAGTTGAGTGAAACCCAAGCTTTTTATATGGGAGAATAGCATGACTAAGATAACAGTGCATAGCCTAAAAATGAGTTTCATATTAATTTCTGTCTTAATATTAAACGCTTGCAGTGCTTATCAAGAGCATTTTAAATGTAAAGCGCAGCCTGGATTAGGATGCTCTTCTGTGACGGAAGTGAATGGTTTAGTCAATCAAGGCTGGCCTGCTATTGATGCATGGTATGCCCCTGAAAATACCACCTGTTTTTGATGTTTAACAAGTTGATACTCTAGCCTCTGAAGGATTAAACGGAGGAGGCACAAATGATGAGAGAACTATCGTTAGCCGATGTTGCAGCAGAAGTGACAGCTTGGCGAAA